>CAIYOY010000052.1 GCA_903927905.1 uncultured Verrucomicrobiales bacterium
CCCTACCTCTCCCATTCAGCTTTTTAGCTTCTTTTCCAAGATTTCGCCGACGACGCCGGGGTTGGCTTTGCCTTTGCTCAGTTTCATCACCTGACCTTTGAGGAAATTTAGCGCTCCAGCATTTCCGGCCTTGAAATCAGCAGAGGGTTTGGGATTGGCGGCGATGACTTCGTCGCAGAATTTTTCGATAGCGCCGGTATCGCTGACTTGGGCGAGGCCCTTCTTTTCCACGATGAGGGCAGGGGCCTCGCCGCTAGTGAACATCTCGGCAAAGACCTGTTGCGCGGCGGCGCTGCTGATTTTTTTGCCGTCCACCAGTTCGATCAATTCGACCAGATGCTCGGGTTTAAATTTTAAATCGGCCAGCGAACCGCCGTTTTCCGCCAGCTTGGCGCGAAGGTTGTTGATCACCCAATTGGCCACGGCTTTTGGGTTCTTGGATTTCTTCGCGACGCTTTCAAAATAGGAACCTAGTGGCACGTCCCACACGAAGGCTTGGGCATCGGCTGGGGGCAATTGGTAGTCTTTGATGAAGCGTTGTTTTTTCGCGAGGGGCAATTCGACCACGCGGGTCTTGATCTCGGCCAGCCACGCGTCCGTCGGCTCGAACGGCATCAGGTCCGGCTCGGGGAAATAGCGGTAATCATGCGCCATTTCCTTGCTGCGCATGGTTTCGGTGATGCCGCCGACATCGTCCCAGCGGCGGGTTTCCTGATGATGTTGGCCGCCTTTGGTCAGGACTTCGATCTGGCGGGGGATCTCGTAATTCAGCGCGTTGCGCACGCCGCTGAAACTGTTCATGTTTTTGATCTCGATCTTTTTGCCGAGTTCTTTTTGGCCTTTGGGGCGGATGCTGACATTCACGTCGCAGCGGACCATGCCTTTTTCCATGTCACAATCGCTGACGCCGCCGTAAATCAATATATCCTTGAGCGCGTTGAGATATTCATAGGCCATGTCGGAACTGGTGATCTCCGGTTCCGATATGATTTCGAGCAGGGGAACGCCAGCGCGATTGAAATCCACGCCGCTGTTCCGGTCGAAATGAAAATTTTTGCCGACGTCTTCTTCGAGGTGGGCGCGGGTCAGATTGATCCGTGACGTGCCGCCGTTGAATTCAAATTCCACAAAGCCACCGACGGTCGAAGGTTTGTCGAATTGCGTGACCTGATAATTTTTCGGCATGTCCGGATAGAAATAATTCTTCCGATCAAATTTGGCATAACGCGGAATGGTGCTGTTGAGCAAAAGGCCGGTCAGGATGGTCAGGCGCAGGGCTTCTTCATTGGCGACCGGGAGAACGCCGGGCATCCCAAGGCAAACGGGGCAGACATTGGTGTTGGGAGGCGCGCCGAATTCATTGGCGCAGCCGCACCAGATTTTCGATTTGGTCTTTAGTTGGACGTGGGTTTCCAGCCCGATGATGGCTTCGTATTCCATGGTCAAATCGTGGGTTTCTCTTTATGCCACGCGGTGCTTTGCTCGTAGGCGTGGGCCAGTTTGAGCATCGTTTCTTCTCCAAAAGGTTTGCCGAGTAGTTGCAGGCCGATGGGTAGCTTTGGATTTTCGGTGAAACCGCCTTGAAAGCTGATGCCGCAGATGCCAGCCAGATTGCAGGAAATGGTAAAGATATCGGAGAGATACATCTGCAACGGATCGCCGGTTTTTTCGCCGATTTTGAAGGCGGCGGTCGGACTGGTTGGGGTCAGAATGGCGTCCACTTTTTCAAACGCATTCAAAAAGTCGCGGCGAATCAAGGTGCGGACTTTTTGGGCGCGCAGATAATAGGCGTCGTAATAACCGCTGCTCAAAACGTAGGTGCCGAGAATGATGCGGCGCTTCACCTCCGGGCCAAAACCATGCCCGCGCGTTTTGCTGTAAAGTTCGATGGGGTCGTTGCCCGGGACGCGATCACAATAGCGGATGCCGTCGAAGCGCGCGAGGTTGGCACTGGCCTCGGCTGTGGCGACAATATAATAGGTGGCCACCGCGTATTCCGTGTGCGGCAAAGATATTTCCACAATCTCCGCGCCCAGTTTTTCGTATTGTTTAACCGCTGCTTGCAAGGCCGCGCTGACCTGCGGATCAAGGCCGCCAACCATATATTCCTTGGCCAGGCCGAGTTTCAAACCTTTGACGTTGCCATTCAGCGCCGCCGCATAATTGGGGACAGGGTGGGGGATGCTGGTGGAATCTTTGACATCATGACCGCTGATGGCCGAGAGCATTAAAGCTGAATCGCGGACATCCTTGGTAAATGGTCCGACTTGATCGAGCGACGAAGCAAATGCGACCAGGCCGTAGCGTGAAACGCGGCCGTAAGTGGGTTTCATCCCGACGCAGCCGCACAAAGCTGCGGGTTGGCGAATCGAGCCGCCGGTGTCTGTTCCGAGCGAAGCGATGCACTCATCCGCCGACACTGCCGCCGCCGAACCGCCGGACGAACCACCGGGAATACGGGTCGTGTCCCAAGGATTGCGGGTGACGCCGAACGCGGAATTTTCCGTGGAACTGCCCATGGCAAATTCATCCATGTTCAATCGTCCAAAAATAATCGCGCCGGCATCTTTCAATTTTTCTATGACGGTGGCGTTGTATGGCGAAATAAATTTGCCGAGAATTTTTGAACCGCAATTCAGCGGTTGGTCTTTGACGGCGATGACATCTTTGATGGCGATGGGCACGCCGAGCAGCGGTTTTTTCACCCCGGCGGTGAGTTCTTTATCGGCAGCGTCCGCCTGCTGGAGCGCATCGGCGGCATCGTGACTGATGAAGGCGTGGATCTTGCCGTCCACTTTGGCGATCTGATCCAGGCAGGACTGCATCGTTTCGCGGGCGGAAACTTCGCGTTGCGCAAGCTTTTTGGTCAGCTCGGAAATGGTCAATTGATTCAACATTTACTCGACAATTTTTGGCACCAGGAACAGGCCGTTGGCTTTGGCCGGGGCGTTGCGCAGGGCTTCTTCGTTGCTCAGGGAAGGGCGGACTTCATCTTTGCGGAAAACATTGACCAGCGGCACCGCGTGGGCGGTCGGCTCGATCTGGCTGACATCCAGTTGCTTCAACTTTTCGATATAACCGAGAATGTTGGTCAACTGACTGCCGAATTGGGTTTCCTCTTCCGCGCTCAAGGAAAGGCGCGCCAGATGCGCCACATATTTCACATCAAAATCGTTGGCCATAAAATCAATCCTCGTCAAATTTCCGTTTGATGAGTGCTTCAATTTCCGACAGGCAGGCCGGACCATCCTCGCCTTCACAGATGACGATCAATTTGCTGCCGGGACCGGCGGCGAGCATCATCAGGCCCATGATGCTTTTGCCATTCACTTTCTCGCCGTCTTTTTCCACGAAAACATTGCAGGTGAAGCGGTTCGCCGTTTTGACGAACATGGCCGAGGGACGCGCATGCACCCCGAGTTTGTTGATGATGACAAACTCGCGAATGTGCTCCCCCGGTTTCCCTGATTTTTTCGCGCTACTCATTTAGAGGCTTATCATGACTGGCGTAAGGAAATTTTGCCAATGAAATTTATATTTGCTTGCTGCCGGCCATTTGCGCGACCAATCGGTCGTTCAATTCCTTGGCCGGATTATAGCCGCTCGATTTCAACTTGGTCTGAAAAGCCGCCACTTCGATCAAACGGGCCAAATCACGTCCCGGTTTCACCGGAATGATCATGTGCGGAATGTCCACGCCCAGAATTTTTTCAAATTCCTGTTCTAGGCCCAGCCGATCCACGTCTGGCACTTCGTTCCAGGTCTTTAAGGTCACGATCAAATCCACGCGTTTTTCGTGGCGAATGCTTTTGACCCCAAACATCGAAGCTACATTGATGATGCCGATGCCGCGCACTTCCATGTGATTGCGGGTCAATTCCGCTGAAGTCCCCATCACCTCACGCCCATCAATCAAAGTCACCCGCGTGATGTCATCCGAAACCAAACTGTACCCGCGCTCGATCAGCGCCAGCACGCTTTCGCTTTTGCCGATGCCACTTTCCCCTCGGATGATCACGCCCACGCCCAAAATATCCACCATGCTGCCGATATCCGTGCCGCGCGGCGCAAAAAGCATTTCCAACGCGAGCGTGGCCAGATTGATGAACTTCATCGTGATCATCGGCGTGATGAAAACGGGGATCTGCGCTTCTTCGGCGGCTTTCAGGAAAAATTTATCGGGATGAATGTTCCGCGAAAAAACAAATCCCGGAATTTTGTAGGCGAACAAATCGGCATAACGTTTTTGCCGTTCTTCCGAGGAGAGCGTTTTGAGAAAATCGGCTTCGGCATTGCCCATGACCTGGATGCGCTTGTGGGCGAAGTAGCGGGTAAACCCGGCCAGGGCCAGTCCGGGCCGGTTCACGGTTGGCTCGCGGATGATTTTTTTCAGCCCGGTGGCGCCGGCCACCAGTTTCAATTCAAGGTTGCTGGCCTGTTCGGTATAAAACCGTTCGATCGTAATGGTATCGCGTTGCATGGGACTAAAGGTTGAATTCCGGCCCGAGATAAATATCGCGCGCCTTCGGATCATTCGGCATGTCTGGTCCGAGTCCTTCATAGACGACCTCGCCCTTGTGAATCAGATAAGCCCGGTCCACCAGATTGAGCATTTCCCGCGCTTTGTGATCGGTCACCAAAATGCCCAGACCGCGATCTTTCAAACGGCGGATGATCTTTTGCACTTCAAAAACCGCAATCGGATCAATCCCGTTGAACGGCTCGTCCAAGAGCAGCAGTTTCGGATTCGTCACCAGCGCGCGCGTCACTTCCAGCCGCCGTTTTTCGCCGCCGCTCAAGGTGTAGGCTTTGCTTTTGGCCAGCGCGGTCAGGTCCAGTTCCGCCAGCAGATACTTCAGCCGGATCGCCCGCTCTTCGGCGTTCATCTCGCAGGTTTCGAGAATGGCCAGAATATTTTCTTCCACCGTCAACTTGCGAAAAACCGACGGTTCTTGAGTCAAATATCCGATGCCCAAGCGCGCCCGTTCGTGCATCGGCAATTCGGTGATGAATTGGCCGTCAAAAGCCACGGCACCGTCATCTGGTTTGACGATCCCCACCACCATGTTAAATGTCGTCGTTTTGCCCGCGCCATTCGGGCCGAGCAGCCCGACAATCTCTCCGGGCTTCACAAAGATGGAAACATTATCCACCACTTTTCGCCCGCCGTATTCCTTGACCAGGCCTTCAGTGAACAACAATTCGGGATGAGCTTCTGATTCTGGTGCGATTGCGTTCATGGTTTCAAGGTCGCGGGCGATCCGAGTTTCGAATCATTCGGGATCACGGTAAATTTGCCTTTGGCGCCAAATTCGTGACTCTTGGGGTCCCAGGTGATGACGCGCGCCCCGTAAATGGCCCATTCTCCGACTCGTTTTGATGGGTGATTGAGGTTGGCAGAATTTGGGGCGGGGCTGATCGTCTTGGCAAACGCATCGCCCGTGATTTCCAACAAAACATTGGGCTGCAGATGATAGGTCGCCAATTTGCCGGTGAAAAGATTGGTCTTGCCACTGGCCTCCACTTTTTCGCCCGAGACATCCCCTTCGGCCACGATGCTTTGCACTTGATTGGTCATTTCCGCAAAAACCATCGTCGCCTGATCGGCAGCGATGATGACATGGGCCGGTCCATGACCGGCGGGTGTCTGGACCCCGACCACGTTGCCCTGCGCGACGGCGGTGCGCAAAATTCCGGTAACCGGGTTGCGCTCCACGGTCAACATGTCGCAGACCAGGGTTTTTTCCGCCCAGAGGGCATCCGGGGTCTTGGACACATGCACAGCCTGGTGCGCGACGATTTTTTCAATCTGATTGCTGGCCGCGAAACGCACGGTCAATAATTCGCAACGCAAGGTGCCTTGCAGGGTCTCGCCTTCGTACAGCTTGGCCTCGACTTCATTATCAAAAGCGGCCAGTCCGTTGCGATAATCCAGCAGGTGTGACGTGACATAAAGCCATTGATTAGTCGAAGTGGAAATAAAGCCGCGCGATCCTTTTTCCTTGCCGGCGAGTTTGATCTTCAACTTTGCCCCGCCATGCGCGCTGTAAGCTTTTTTGCTCTGCACCATGGAAAGCAACTGGCCGTGAACTTCCATTTGTTTGTCGCTCCAGGACGGGTCGCCGGTCAATTCGAACGTGTCGGTATCATGGGCATATTGCGCCTTTTGTCCCATGGCCACGCTTTGATCGGCGTGATTGGTGATGACCACGTTTCCTTCCGCCAACATGCTTTGCACCGGGCCGTGGTCGGGCGGCATCTGCATGGTGGCAAAGTCCGCAAACATTTCGCTGAACCCGGACGCGGCATTGGTGCCGTGATTCGGGAATTTAGTTTGCACATGACCAACGCCGGTCAGAAAATTCTTGCTCTTGTCATAGGTAAATTTGTCCGCCTTCGCCTCCTGCTCGCCGTCATGCCAATACGGCTGGCCGGTCAGCTCGATGACTTCGCTGCCATTGGTCACCGTGTCGTAGGCGCGTTCACTGGTCGTTTGGCCGCGACCGGTCATATTGATGACCACGTTCTTTTCCGCGAGAATCCAGTCAATCACACCGTTCGTGTTCAATTGGGCCGAGAGATGATCGCAGGTGATGTCCGTCTGCTGATCCACCACGTGGACATTGACCGTGTAATGGACGATGCGGGTTTCATAATCCAACTGAAAATGCTCTGAAAATATCTTTAGCACTTGATTGGTGCCGGACGGCTTGGAAGGGGCCAGGGCGGTGGCCTTCAACAATCCCTTCACGATGTCCGTCTCGATATTATTGGAAATGACCAGCAACCGCTTGGCTTGCTCAAAATAAAACCCTTCGCCCTTGATGTACAGATTGGTCGTTGGCGTGAAAATATCAATATGGCCGGGTGAAAACGCGGTTTGTTTATTCGGGTTGATCTGACATTCCGGCGCTTGGGCGATGAATTGCACATCCGCTTCCACACCATTGCGAAAATTTTTCATCTCGAACGTCTTGGCCAGCAGATCGCCGCCGGCCACGCGATCCGCCGTGGCAGCGGTGCAACGCGCCTCGAGAATTTTGCCCTCGGGCGTATCGTGATAAAAGGGAATGCTGAAATTGTTGCCGACCTTGGTCGAATCCGGTTGCGCTTGGGCGACGGCGACCCCAACCATCAGCAGAATCAGCAGCAATAATTTTTTCATCATTTGGTTGGCGCACACTTCATCCCATTTCCTGTCCGCTTTCAAGCAAAGTTCTCGTCTCATGACACAGCCGCCTTGACTTTGAGGAACCCGGCCAACAGCTTCGGCATTTCGGCCAGGGGAATCATGTTCGGCCCGTCGCTCAAAGCCTTGTCCGGGGTGGGGTGGGTTTCGATGAACAAACCATCCGCCCCCGCAGCCAGCGAGCACCGAGCCAGCACCGGCGCCATTTCCCGGTTCCCGCCCGAACGATCGCCGCCCGCGCCGGGCAATTGGACGGAATGCGTCGCATCAAAAACCACCGGAAAACCAAAACTTTTCATGATCGGAATCGAACGCATATCGGCCACCAGATTATTATAACCAAAAGTCGTCCCGCGTTCCGTTAGTAACAATTTTTTGCCTCCGCCCGCCAGCGCCTTCTTCGCCACCTGACCCATTTCCTGGGGCGAAAGGAACTGGCCTTTCTTGATGTTCACAATCTTGCCCGTGGCCACCGCCGCCGTGATCAAATCCGTTTGTCGGCAAAGAAACGCCGGAATCTGCAGCACATCCACCACCTCGGCGGCTTCGCGCACTTGTTCTTCGGTATGCACGTCCGTCAAGATGGGTAACTGAAACTCCTTGCGGATATCCGCCAAAACCTTCAGCCCGGCTTTCAATCCCGGTCCGCGAAACGAAGCTCCCGAAGAACGGTTGGCCTTGTCATAGCTCGCCTTGAAGACATAAGTGATGCCCAGCTTCGCGCAGGTTTTCTGCATGGCGGCGGCCACTTTAAAACAGAGCCGTTCGTTTTCAATCACGCAGGGACCGGCGATGAGCAGCAGCCGTTTGGGCTGGCTCAATGATTTCCAAATACCAGAATCATTCAACACCCCTTCTTTGTAGCAGTCACCGCCCGGCTAGACAATTGCCGATTTTGTCTCTTGTCGGCCATTGGTTGGGCGCATCTTGGCATTCACCATTTTTTGTGATGAACGCTTCTTGGACAGGGTTACGTTATTCCGGGCGGCGGGACGCACGCCCTCTACGTCCGGCCAGAGGTATGGTGCAAGGACATGGGTGAGGGTTCAGGCATGGACATAGGTGAGGGTTAAGTTTTGGGGAAGGGGCTGCGAGCGTGGTGGGCGGGACGTAATCCGCCGTGGTCAGAGTCAA
>CAIYOY010000053.1 GCA_903927905.1 uncultured Verrucomicrobiales bacterium
GACTTTGTCCCACGCGCCGCGCAGGGTCAGCAAACCGTTCAACATGCCGCCCCAGGACGGTGCCACCAGCATGACCGAGAAGACCATCCCGAGGGATTGGGCCCAATCCGGCAGCGCGGTGTAAAGCAAATGGTGCGGCCCGGCCCAGATGTAGATGAAAATCAAGGCCCAGAAATGGATGATGGAAAGACGATAGGAAAACACCGGACGATTGGCCGCCTTGGGCAGAAAATAATACATCAGACCGAGAAACGGCGTGGTCAGGAAGAAGGCGACGGCGTTGTGGCCGTACCACCATTGCACCAGCGCATCCTGGACTCCGGCATAAACCGGATAGCTTTTGAACGGCCCGGCGGGAACTTCCAGCGAGTTGACGATATGCAGAATGGCCACGGTGACCGCCGTGGCAATGTAAAACCATATCGCCACGTAAATATGCTTTTCGCGACGTTTCAGAATCGTGCCGAGAAGATTGATGACGAAAACGACCCAGATGACGGCGATCGCGATATCAATCGGCCATTCCAGTTCGGCGTATTCTTTGCTGGTCGTCAGGCCCAGCGGCAGAGTGATGGCGGCGGCGACGATGATCGCGTTCCAACCCCAAAAATTGATCCAGCTCAACGCGTCGCTGAACATGCGCGTTTTGCAGAGTCGCTGCAGCGAATAGTAAATCCCCATGAACATGCTGTTGCCGATAAAGGCGAAGATGACGGCATTGGTGTGCAACGGGCGCAAACGGCCAAACGTGACATACTGAAGATTCAGATTGGCCGCCGGGTAAAAAAGCTGCACCGCCGCCAACAGTCCGGCGCTCATGCCGACGATGCCCCAAATCACCGTCATGATGGCAAAAGCCCGGACGATCCGGTTGTCGTAACGAAACGTTTCAACGTTGGCGGCTGGTACAGTGGATATGTCTGCGTTCATTATTTTCCTCAGTTATTTGGGGCAATGGTCGGAATTTTGCTCAGATTAAAAATGATAGGTCAGGTCGGTGGTGAAACGGTCTTTGAATATGCCCTTGGGACTGGTGGCCCCGAATTCATAGGCAAAACCAAGATCCAGATTCTTGCACAAACGAGTGCGGAAACCCGCGCCCAGCATGACTTGAGTCCGACCGGCCGCCTTCGTGCTGCCGAAATCGCTCAGATCATTCAGTTCGGTGTTCATATTCACCGCTCCGAGCAGCTTGTTTTTTCCATCCGACAAGCCCGTGTAGGCATTGGCCGCCACGAACGGGATGAAATAACGGCACATATTATAGTCGAATTGCACGCTGTAATGAGCCTGGGCGGTTTGTTGATTGAAATCGTCCGGGATCAAAAACCCGACATTGCCTGTCAAGTGTAAATTACCCCAACCCTTCTCGGCCGAGGTGAAAACATTCCACAACCCCGCGCCGCGCCCTTGAAACACCCCTTCGTTGCCCGTGGGGAGTTCCAAGGTGAATCCGGGCGTCAAAATGAATTGGTGCTCTTTGTCATCAATCACCGCGTATTTGAGGCCCGCCGACAAATTGCCCCAACCATAATTATGCGGCAGGGTGTGATCCGGGCGCGAGGCGATGTATCCGTCCTTGGTGGCGATCAAGGCCAGCCTCTCGGTCAGGGCGTAACGCAATTGCACCGCAACCACTTGGACATCTCCACCCAGCGGCGCGGTGCCCCCCTGGAAATGGTATGTTGCCGGCAGGCGATGCTCAAAAAAGATCGCATGAATCTCACTGTTGATCTGTGGATCTTCGAAGTAGATGGGGTTCACCACCGGCGAAATGGTGCCGGCTTTCCAATCACTGGCGGAATTGGCGGAACCCTGGCCGTGGGCCGGGTTATTCGCCGCCAGGGCGACCGCGAGCACGCACCAATTGAGGTTTGATTTTAAAATGTTGGAGAAAATACTGTTTTTCATATGTAAGGGAATGTGAGGCTTTGTTTGATTTACGGCTTAACCAAAATTGGCATTTTCACATTATTATTTGTCCACCTCGGTCGGTTCGCTCTTCGTGGCGCCATTTTCCCCGGTCGGCGATTTGATGTCGGCTTCGTTGGCGAGCACCCGCATCGCCGGAGTGCAAGTGTCCTCGTATTGACCAGAGCGAACGGCCCAGATGAAACCAAGGAGAAAGCCGGTGGCCAGGATGATGCTCAACGGAATAAGGATAAAAATCACGATCATGGCTGCACCTTTCGTCCCATCCAATTCGTCAAGCCACAGGCAAAGGCCACAACGGTGATGGAACTCAACGGCATCAGAATCGCGCAGACCAGGGGCGAAAGTCGTCCGCTGGCCGCGATGCTGATCCCGATCAAATTGTAAAAACTCGAAATCACAAAACTCCAACGCACGATCCGCACCGAGGTTTTGGCAAAAAGCAGGATTTCCGGGAGACGCGGCAAGACAGCAGCGTCCATCACCACGTCGCTGGCCGGGGAAAACGCATTGATATTTTCAACCACCGCCACGCCCACGTCGCTTTGTTTTAATGCGCCGGCATCGTTCAATCCGTCTCCCACCATCATGATCACGCGTTGGGATTTTTGCCGGTCGCGAATGAACCCGAGCTTGTCCAGCGGGCTTTGGTTGAAATGAAGGCTCCCGATAAACGGCGCAAATTGCGGGCGTTCCCGGTCATGATCGCCGCTGAGCAACGCGAGTTCGTAGCGCGACGAAAGCTCTGTCAACAAACCGGCAGTTTCAGGACGGAGCGCATTGGCCAGCCAGAATGCCCCGCGATATTGGCCGTTGATCGCCGCCACCACGACGCTGCCATCGCCGGCAGCCATCGGAGGAATGACGATCTTTCTGGATTGCAGCCACGCCGGAGAGCCGATCGTGATTTTGTATCCTGCGACGCTGCCTTCGATGCCGCAACCGGCGGTTTCGAGATAGGAACGAACTGGTTGCGGAATATGCCCCCGCCCGATGGCCTTGGTGATGCGGACGGCATGGGGATGCGTCGAATGATGGGTCATCGAATACAGCCAGTGCTGTTCTGCCTCGGTCAGGGGCTGGCCGTGAAAAACCACTTCATTTGCGCCCGCCACCGTCAACGTCCCGGTCTTGTCAAAAACAATATCAGTGACCCGTGCGAGGGTTTCGATCACCGATGTGTCCTTGAGAAAAATATTGCGCCGGGCCAAAATCCGCTCGGCCGTGCCCAACGCGAACGGCGCCGCCAGGGCCAAGGCGCAGGGGCAGGCGACGATCAGCACCGAGGTAAAAGATTTGAGCGAACGGCTAACGTCGCGTCCCGCCCAAAAAAGAGCCGAGCCAACCGCCACCGCGATGACGATTTTGGTGAACCGGCGGCTGTAAAGATCGGTCAAGTTGTTCAGCGACCGGCCGGTTTCCTTGCGAAACGCGTCCTGGTTCCAGAGCGAGGCGAGATAACTTTGAGAAACAGGTTTGACCGTTTTGATTTCGATCACGCCGCCTGTCTGCCTTCCGCCCGCGTATAGATATTCCCCTGCGGCCTTCTCCACCGGCGCGGATTCGCCCGTGACGAAGCTGTAATCAATCACCGCCTGGCCGGACATCAGCGTGGCGTCGGCGGGGATCAGTTCCCCATGGCGCAAAACCAGCGTATCGCCCACGCCTAATTGTGACAGGGCCACATGCTCCTGCCGCCCGCCTTCCTTCCGAATGATGCTCAGAGGAAAGAGCGACTTGTAATCGCGATCGAAGGCCAGGCGATCAAACGTCTTTTGCTGAAAGAGCCGGCCACAGAGCAAAAAGAAAAGCAACCCGGTCAGCGAATCAAAATAACCCACGCCCGCGCCAGTAAGGACGTCGTAGGTGCTTTGCAGAAATAGCGCGAGGAGTCCGGCGGCGATTGGCACTTCAATGGTCAACATCCGCTGCTTCAGGCTGACCCAGGCCGAGCGCCAATAGTCAGCGGCACTGTAAAATAAAACCGGAAGCGCCAGCAGCAGGCTGATCCAGCCGGAAATTCTGTTGAAAAGTCCGCCACTGAAATGATCTAGGCCCAGATACGACGAAATACTGAGCAACATGATGTTGCCGAACGCAAAACCGGCAATGCCCAGTTGCACCCAAAGTCGCCGGGCCTGGCGGGTGGGCGCCACATTATCCAAATCGGACAATTTCAATTCCGGCTCATAACCAAGCGAGCCCAGCAACGCCACCACTTCACTCAATTTCGTCCGTGCCGGGTCGTAGGCGATGGAAACTTCCTGGCGTGGAAAATTGACGCGCGATTGGCCGATGCCCGGCTGGAGATGAAACAAATTTTCCAGCAGCCAGACACAGGCAATGCAATGAATCGAGGGAAGGCGAAACGTCACCCGCGTCGTGCGCGCATCGGCAAAATCCACCAATCGTCGCTGCACCACCGGATCATCCAGATAGGCAAATTGCTCGCGGCCGGCCTGGGCTTTGACTCTGACCCCGGCGTTTTCGCTGAGCGAATAAAAATCCGTCAGGCCGTTCTCTGTCAACAATTGAAAAACTGCGAGGCAGCCCTGGCAACAAAACGACTTCTCGTGATCGGTAAATGTCGGCCCACGGCACAGGTCGCCGCAATGAAAGCATTGCGGCGCAGCCGTCCGGGCCTCCCGGATTGAGTCAACCTCGAGAGCAGATGTAGCTAGGTTCGTCATTCGTCCAGTAACGTCAGAAAACGCTACCGTTCGTCAGCCGGACCGGCTCACCCTTTTTTGCCAAGTACTACACCAAATTAGCGTTAGTCAGGCATGAGGCGAAGACGGCTACTTCACCGAATCCAGCTTAATATTGATCGTCTGACTTATCTGGCTGGTCATGATTTGCGGGCCGGCGGCAGGGGACTTGGCTCGGGGATTTTGCGGGAAAGTCATGGCCATGGTCATGTCCTGATTCATGGTCGTGTCAATGGTGATGCCCAACTCCGGGTCAAACCACGATGTGCCGGAGATGCTGCCATTTTGCACATCTATGCTCATGCCCGTCGTGCTGGGCGTCTCGCCGGGCTTGGATTTCACCGTGCCTTGGAACTCCATCCGGGCGCAGTTCCGTTTGCCGTGCAATTCCCACTTTTCAAAGGTGAAAGTATAATCCATCACCAACGTTCCCATCATGCCCATTGGATACTCGATCTGCACCGGCCAACTGTCGCCGGGCGACACCGGCTTGGTGGGCAAAAAACGGACGCTGCTCATGAGCTGCTTGAAATAACCGTCGTTAAACATGCCTTTGAGCGGGGCAGCGGCGGCGGCCGAACCGCCGGAGGAGATGCGTTTCATCAATTCTTCCACCCCTTCGACCCGCTCAACATTGTTGCTGGCATCCATGAAGTACTTGATTTTCGAACCAATTATCTTGCCAAACACTCCAGCCATGGGATTTTTCTTATCCGCATCCGTGGTTTTGGTTGAATCGTAAGCCATCTTGTTTTTACCACCCATATCCGTCCCCATCTTGGCGCTGAGAAATTCCATCTCCACTTCATGCCCGCCGGTGGCCGTCTCGCGCAGGACAGTCAGCGCATATTTCTGGACCATGGTCATGTCTTGCTTCATCGGCGTGGTCCGCCCCGGCAAAGTCGTTTCACTTTTCGACTTCATGTCCATGCTCTGCACCACGCGCTCGCCCGTCGGCCATTTCAGCTTGAATTCCACCGCGCTGCTCGGGGCGGGAGCTTTGGAAGGTTCGTTCAATTTGCCGGCTTTATTGCAGCCCACGCTGGCCAGAACCAGCATGACGCCAGTGATCAGAATTAAATTCTTAACTGAGCAATTTCCAATGTTCTGGTTCCTTTGCTCTACGGCGAATAATTTTATTTTTTTCATAATGTAATATCCGAGTCTCCAAAATGGCCTCATCGGTGACAAAGAATATGGGAAAATACGCGAGAAGCAATAGCGCGGCAAGACCAGGCAGCATCTGGTAGTCGGCTATTTTGACGGAGCGCGGGTCTGTGACCCGCAGCAGCGTGAAAGGGTCAAGACGCTTTGATTAACTCCACGATCTTCTGCTCGGCGAAGCTGCTGCGGGTCACAGGCACAGTGCCAAGACATCGCTTACAGCTTAGCGCCAAGACATGGCTTACAGTTTGCGAATATGAC
>CAIYOY010000054.1 GCA_903927905.1 uncultured Verrucomicrobiales bacterium
ACAAGGATTTTCAGTCCTCTGCTCTACCAACTGAGCTATTCTGCCACGCTTCGAACCTTGCGGAACGAAAGCGCTTAAAGCTACCTATTACCCCGCCCGGTGCAAGTTCAAACTTCTCTTAACTACGAAGTTTTTTTAACGCGGCCAAGGCCGCCTCACTCTCGGCCGTCTTTTTGCTCTTGCCGGTTCCACGGCCTAACTCCACTCCCCCGTGCGTGACCACACATTCAAAATTCCGGTCATGATCCGGGCCGGTCGCGGCCACCATTTCGTATTGGGGCGATTCGGCGGACTTGGCTTGGAGGATTTCTTGCAGTTCGCCCTTGGGATTATCGAGCGTGGGGATCGAAGTCAATTCACCGAAGGCTTGGCGGAAGGAATGCAGCACAAAGGTCTTCGCCGCCTCAAATCCGCCATCCAAAAATATTGCGCCGATCAACGCCTCGAACGCATCCGCTGATGCGGAGGCGCGGCTGCGACCGAGGTTGGCCTCTTCACCCCGGCTCAAAATAAGATATTCCGATAAATTAATGCGCTTCGCCTGTTCGGCCAAGGTGCGACGATTAATCATTTGCGCGCGGGCTTTGGTCAAAGGACCTTCGCTGACGGCGGTGAATTTATCGTAAAGCTCGCTGGTCAGAACCAGGCCCAATACCGCATCGCCCAGAAATTCCAAACGCTGGTTGTGTTGCACCGAGCGACCTTGTTCGTGCGCGACGGAAGGATGGGTCAACGCTAGTCGCAACAGTCCCAGATCGCGGAACTGATAGCCGATGACTGTTTGCAGTGCGTTGAGGTCTGGCACGGGAATAGAAAATTACTTCGCTGCTTCAGCCGGAGTTTCCGCCGGGGTCGCCTCGACTGGCGCAGTTGGAGCGGCGGCTGATGGCGGCGGACTGAAGCCGAGCAATTGCGCCACGTCGCGCTGCACCTCTTCCAACTGGTTCAGTTGCAGATTCGGATCTGTGATGGTGAAAATATCGCCGGTCTTCGGCTGTTCATAGACGAAGATGCGAACGCCATCGCGTTTGATCTGCTCTTTGATTTTGAGCAGGCGTTTCCGTTCCAACATGACGGCCAGGATATAACACGCTGGGCCATGCGTAGGATCATTCTCCTCGATCAATTTGCGCAGGAGCGTTTCGGCGGTTTCTTTTTGGATCGGATCCACCGGTTCGGCGGGTGGCGCTTGATAGACGCCCAGCCATTGGGAAATGAAACCTTTGCGATGACCGGCGCTTTCGCTGTATTGCGCCTGCCAGCAGTCGGTGCAGATGTCGATGCGGAGCAACTCCGATTTTTCCTCGTACAGAACGGTGTGATAAGCCTGCTTGTCGGCAAAAGGTTTCTCACACGCCTGACAGGCGTGCGCTCGGGATTGAATATGCCATTCGTTCATTGAAAATTATCACCATCATTTTATTGGCAATGGCCAGTGGACTGCAACTTCATTTAATTCCTACGACGGTCGGGTGAGACTCCGTCGAATCCTAACTTTGTCTTTATGCGATGTCATAAAGGCGGAAATCGAATTAGGGTTCGACGGAGTCTCACCCGACCGGTAGGCTCTTTTAATTCTGTGAATATACCACCACAATCCCTTCGTCTGAAATTGCACATGAAAGCCAAATACTTTTGTCTCCTGCTCCTGCTTTGCGGCCGCGCTCCGGCGGCGGAACTTCCTGCCGTCGAACTTCGCGTCGCCTTTCCCAACCTCACTTTCAACCATGCCATCTGGTTTTGCGAATCGCCGGACAACACCAAACGCTTCTTCATCGCCGACCATTTCGGCCGCGTCAGTGTTCTTCATAAAAACGCCGCCACCACCAACGCGGAACTGTTCCTCGATATTTCCGACCGCAAACCGCACCACGGTAATAGCGAAGAAGGCCTCCTCAGCTTCGCGTTCCATCCCAAGTTCAAGCAGAACCACAAATTCTACATCCACTATTCCGGCCACAATCCCCGGCGCAGCATCGTCAGCGAATTCACCGTCTCCGCCACCAACGCCGACGTCGCCGATCTGTCCAGCGAACGCGTCCTCTTCGAAGCCTTGCAACCGGTCATACCCGACAACCACAAGGGCGGCACCCTCGCCTTCGGCAAAGACGGTTATCTTTACCTCGGCCTGGGCGATGGCGGCACCGTCGCGGGCGATCCCGACAACAACGGCCAGAACATCAACGTCTTCCTCGGCAAAATCCTCCGCTTCGATGTAGATCACCAAGACGCCGGCAAACAATACGCCGTCCCGCCGTCCAATCCCTTCGTCGGACGCGCCGATGCCAAGCCCGAAATCTACGCTTACGGCATGAGAAACCCCTGGCGCATGAGCTTCGACCGCCAGACCGGCGAACTCTGGGTCGGCGACGTCGGCCAAAGCACCTGGGAAGAAATTGACATCATCAAAAAAGGCGGCAACTACGGCTGGCGTTTGCGCGAAGGCTTCCACGGCTTCCGCACCAACGACACGCCCGTCGTGCCGACCATAGATCCCATCGCCGAATATCCGCACAACCCGCTCCTCTCCGCCAACACCAACATCTACGGCATGAGCATCACCGGTGGCTACGTCTATCGCGGCCACAAACTGCCGCACTTGCGCGGCGCGTATGTTTATGCCGATTACATGATGAGCTCCATCTTTGCCTTGCGCTACGAACACGGCCAAGTCACCGCGCAAGGCGTGCTGGCGCATCAAGCGCCCGAAGTGAAGCCCCCGTGGAACATCGTCAGCTTCGGCGAAGACCAGGACGGCGAGCTATATATCCTGTGTTTCGATGGGAAGATTCGCGAACTGGTGGATGTGGAAAAAAAATAAAAGCGGCCGATCAAACATTGCGATGGTAGGGCGCGTCACTCTGTGCGCGCCGGGGCCAATATTGCCACCAAACCCGGCGCGTACGGAGTGACGCGCCCTACCAACTCGGGCTAAACCCACGGTTTCTTCCCCAAAAACCGTCGTTTTGACGACCAAAAAAG
>CAIYOY010000055.1 GCA_903927905.1 uncultured Verrucomicrobiales bacterium
CCAACAGAGAACGAGTTTGCCAAGGCATGAAGGCAAAAACCCCTCATGCTAACTCCAAGACCCTCACCTATGTCCATGCATTGAACCCTCACCCATGTCCTTGCACCATGCCAGACGCCTGCCGCCACACAAAAAACGTTCTTCCCATCGCGAGAAAATTGGCCCATTGTTTTGGAACCCTATGATCGTTCCACTGAATCGCCGGAATTTTATCAAGCGCAGCGGCGCTGCCATCGCGGTGGCGGCACTTGCTCCCGGTTTACGCGCGGACGAGACACCGAAGAAGCGCGATCTGAAAAAAGCGTTCATGATGAATGCCTTCCCCGAAAAGAAAGGCCTTTCGTGGATGGATAAATTCAAATTGCTGAAGGAGGCCGGTTTTGAAGGTGCAGAACCTCCCAGCCACTTGGATCAAAAAGAAATTCTCGCGGCCCGTGATGCCACGGGGTTGATCATTCCCAGCGTCGTGGCCGGAGAATACACACGTCCCTTGTCCGATGACAGCGCGGCCAAACGTGCGGAAGCGGTCGAGGGATTGAAACAGGCGTTGCGCGATGCCAAAGCCTACGGCGCAACCTCGGTGTTGTGCGTTTCCGGGCGCGTCACTGCAAGCATCTCTTACGCCGCCGCCTATAAGCGCACCCAGGAAGGCATCCGCGCCTGCATACCTTTAGCCGAAGAACTCGGCGTCAAGATCGCGGTGGAAAATGTTTGGAACAATTTCCTGCTCAGCCCGATGGAAGCGGCGCGTTACGTCGATGAATTTAAAAGTCCGGCCGTCGGCTGGCACTTCGATGTGGGCAACGTCATTTGTAACGGTTGGGCGGAGCAGTGGATTCGCATCCTGGGCAAACGCATTCAAAAACTGCACATCAAAGAATTCAGCCGCAAAAAAATGGCGGACAAAGGACTGCATCATGGTTTCGAGGTGGAATACTTGGAGGGCGACAACGATTGGCCGGCGGTCATGAAGGCGCTGGATGATATCGGTTACACCGGCTTTGCCATGGCTGAACCGGCTTGGGAACCCAAGGGCGTTGAAGCCGGCGAACGTCTGAAACAAATTTCTGAAAAAATGACCAAGATTTTCTCCCTCTGATGCGTCCAATTGGCTCAACATGACTTTGAACATTAAATTTTGAACTCAGAACTCATATAAAAATGAATCCCTATCCTGATTATTCACGCCGCCATTTTTTAGCCACCTCCTCGCTGGTTATGGCCGGAGCATTGTCCTCCAACCTCATCTTGGCGAAGGACAACGACGGAGCCAAATTCGTCCCCAACAGCGACACTCTCAAAGTCGGCCTCATCGGTTGCGGCGGACGCGGCACCGGCGCCGCCAAGAATGCGCTGAACGCCGACAAAAATGTCATCCTGACCGCCATGGGCGACGCGTTTGGCGATCAACTGAAAAACAGCCACGAAACATTAAACGGTCAGTTCGGCGACCGCATCAAGGTTGATCCCGATCACCAGTTCGTCGGGTTTGATGCCTACCAAAAAGTAATTGATAGTGGCGTGGACGTGGTGATCCTGGCGACGCCTCCGGGCTTTCGTCCTGACCACTTGAAATACGCCGTGGAAAAGAACAAACACATTTTCACCGAGAAGCCGATGGCCGTGGACGGCCCCGGCATCCGCTCGGTCTTACAAACGGTGGCGGAATCCAAAAAGAAAAACATCTCGGTCGTGGCCGGGTTTTGCTGGCGTTACCATTATCCCAAGCGCGAGACGTTCAAGCAACTGCACGAGGGAGCCATCGGCGATATCCAATCCATCTACACCACTTACAACACCGGCCGCGTTGGCAAGGAAAGTTCCCCCTTTGTCCGCGCCAACACCAAAAACGTCATGGAGTGGATGATGCGGCGTTGGTATTTTTTCACCTGGCTGTCCGGCGATCACATCGTCGAGCAGGCCGTCCACAGCATTGATAAAATGTCGTGGGCCATGCAAGACACCGACCCCGTCAGTTGCATCGCCACCGGCGGGCGGCAAGTTCGCACCGAACCGGAGTGCGGCCATATCTACGATCATTTTGGCGTCGTCTATGATTATCCCAAAGGGGTGAAAGGTTTCCATTTTTGCCGCCAACAGGACAAATGTGACGGCGGCGTGATGGAACACCTTTCCGGGACGAAAGGAATCTGTCATCTGTCGGGTGACATCCATCAGATCACCGGTGAAAACAAATGGAAATATGCCGGGCCAAAAAACGACATGTATCAAACCGAGCATGACGAATTCTTCGCCGCCATCCGCGCCGGCAAACCGATCAACGACGGCGACCGCATGATCAAGAGCACCGCCCTCGCCATCATGGGCCGCATGGCCGCCTACACCGGCAAACAAATCACCTGGGACGACTGCCTTAATTCCAAGGAACAAGTCGGCCCGGCTAACCCCTCTTGGGACACCGATGTTCCCGTCCCGACCGTGGCCATGCCGGGTCATACCAAATTTATTTAAATGGATTCCAAAGAACCAAAAAAACACCAAATCAGAAAAGCCATCATGTACGCCACGGTCGGCGTCAAGGGCTCGGTGCTGGAAAAATTCAAGGCGATCAAGGAAGCCGGCTTTCTGGGCGTCGAGCCGATGAGCCACATGGATCAGGAAGAAGTCCTGAAAGCCCGCGACGAATCCGGCCTGCACATTCCCAGCGTTTGCTGCAATAATCATTGGACGAATTACATGAGTTCGCCCGACGCAGCGGTGCGGGCCAAGGCCGTGGCCGACTTGCAGCAAACACTCAAGGACGCCAAAAGATACGGGGCCAGTTCGGTGCTTTATATTTCCGGCGTGGTCAACAAGGAGATTTCCTACGATGACGCCTATCGCCGGTCGCAGGCGGAATTGCGCAAGGCCATTCCGATGGCGGAAGATTTCGGCATCAAGATCGCCATTGAAAATGTCTGGAATAATTTTCTGCTCAGTCCGTTGGAAGCCGCGCGTTACGTGGATGAATTCAACAGCCCCGCCGTCGGCTGGCATTTCGACGTCGGCAACGTGCTGCGTTATGGCTGGCCGGAGCAATGGATTCCGGTGCTGGGCAAGCGCATCCAAAAATTGCACATCAAAGAATACAGCCGGAAGAAAATGAACGAGGAAGGCATCTATAAAGCGTTCAATGTTCCTTTCTTGGAAGGTGATAATAACTGGCCGGCGATCATGCGCGAGTTGGATAAAATCGGCTACGACGGCTGGGGCATGGCGGAACAACCCGGTGGCGACACGCCGGAAGGTTTGCGCGATCTGTCCCAACGGATGGACAAGATTTTCGCGAGTTGAGAGTTAACTTTGCGAGGGCATGATAACCACCACCCTATCATGAAAAGAACTCATCATTATATCGGGGTCATTATTTTGATAATCATGTTGATTGTGGCTGGCACAGAATGGCGGCCACGAGTTATGGCCCAGGACTCTAACGAAGATTCACTCGCGGTTGTCGATCGCCTGTCGGACGAATTTAAACGTTCGGGCGATATCGGTGCCTTAACATCGCTCACCAATTTGATTCACAATGAAAAGTTTGGGCCCAATGCGTTGGGCACTCTCACATTACTCGCCCGCAAGGTAACGCCTAAGCTGGCGGAATCGTTGATAATCCCCGCGCTAATTGGAGGATTAAATGACCCAGTTATTGCTACCAGGCGCGAAGCGGCAATTGCATTAGAAGAATACTCGTCCTATATCGTGCCAGTCCTGCCTGCTTTGACAAATTTTTTATATCACAGTCAGTATGCGGACAAACTAATGGTAGATTATTTCGTGATACATGCCTTAGGCCGCGTTGGGAAGAAGGCGTCACCGGCCATTCCAGCTCTTTTGAGAATCGTCGATTGGCCCGATAAAGATTTTGCTAATTTTGGGAGCTTATCCCCGAGAGTAGCTGCTGTCGCGGCTATCAATCAAATCGGTTTTTCCGATTCTGCTATGCGATTGCGTCTTGAGCGGGCGCTAAATGATACAGATCCATTCGTTAGGGGTGCTTCTGCCAGCGCATTGATCGATAATGGATTTATATCCCAAGCGGCCTTGGCAACACTGTCTCAGACAATTGTTCCACACAATATTGAATTTATGCTGACACCTGTTGCGCTTCAATCGGTACGCGATGCAACTTCGAATACGAATTCAGCAATTCAAGATGCGGCGCGGACTTTGCTAAAGAAGCTGAAAAAGTGAAAAAGGGCTGTCCGTATTATTGACACATTATTCTATTTTCTCACCGGCACTGTTTCCTGGTCGCGAAAGGGCTGGCCGTTCTGATAGAGCCGCACACGTTCACGCATGAACGTGGCCAAATCTTTCAATCCCTGCGCGTCAGCCAAGGTTGCAGCGGAATTGGCGGTTTGGATCGCTTCTTCCATCCGGCCGTTCTCCGCGTAGGCTGCGCCGAGCACATCAATGAATCGGGGGTTGGGTGGCGAGGTCAGTTCGTTGGCGCGTAAGGCGAGGCGCAATGCTTCCGGGCCGTCACGTAAACTCTTGTCCGGGGTGGTGGCCATGATCCAGGCGATCATGGCGAGACCGTTGGCCGGGACGTCATTGGTAAATCGCAAAGCCTGCCGGTACTCGATCATCGCCGCCGGACGATTATTCTTTTCCCATAACTGGTTGCCCCGGAGAATGTGATTGACGCAACTGCCGGCGGCATAGCTCAAATCTTTGTTCATGTTCCGGATGGTAAATTGTTCCGTTTCACCCGGGCCGAGAGTGAAGGGAACTGGCCCGCCGATGGAGGAATAAAATCCGGCTCCATGCTTTGGCGAACTCACCGCGAAGAAAGCGCGCGGCCAAAACTCAACCATATTTGTCGTCGGGGCCACTGAATTGAGATTCTGCAGGTTGGTATTGTGTTCCGGCGAAATGATGACGTCACCCTTGAACAGTTTAGACCGGTTGAAATCAATTTCCTGCGCGCCAAATTCCTGCATGTAATATTGAAAGCCCCAGTGCCCCTGAAACCAGAGCCTGCTCCCGCTGTAATCCTGGCAAAACATCCGGGCCGCCTTTTTGCATAAAGCCGCGTAATCATAATCCGCCCAGGCCAAAGACAAGGCCATCAACCCGCCGGGAATCAGCGGCAGTAACATTTTTTTCAACCGGCCCCCGCGTTGTTCCAATCGCGCCACCAACAAAATGGCGATGGCCGGAGCGATGGGCAACAGGCTGCGGACATTGATCGTCCAATTCACAAACACGGAAAAGATCAATGCGCCGAAAATCCATGACACCAGCAACAACGTGTCGGCGTTCAAGCGAACGCGAAATTGCACGATGGCCAGCGCCAGCAAATGAGTTCCGGCCACCGCCAGAAAAGCCAGTTGCCAGAGCGCGGCGGTCTTAAAGTTGCCCAGAGCTTCCATCGGCACATCGGCCACCTGATCGCGGAATAAAATCGGAACCGCCACCACCAAACCAAGTCCAAGCAAGATCAAACCGTGCCGCCAATTCCACAAAAACGGCGCATAAAATAAAACCACAATGGTCGCGCCGCCGGTGAAACCGAGTCCTTCCACCAGTTGCCCATAATAATCGTGGCTGCGTGATTCATTGGCATACGTCGCGGCATTGCTCAACAAACCGTGGCCATACAGTCGCGCCGTGTACCATTGATACCACGCCATCACCGCCGCCGGCACGAGGAAATACAGCAGCCACCATCCAACTCTCCGGGTTTTAATGAAAGAATAAACCAACAGCAACGGAATGACGGCGAGGCCATAGTATTTGGTCAAGGCGGACAGGGAAATCAGCACGCTGGCCATTAAAAACTTTTTCCACTGGTTGCTCTTTATCCCCTGCATCCAGAAAATCACCGCCCAGATCCAAAACCCGAGCATCATCACATCGCACATCACCGACGTGCTGGACACCAGGACCGCCGGAGTCAACAATGCAGCGACCGCCGCCAGCCATGGACGGGAAACATATTCGCCAGCCAGCTTCCACGTCCCCAAAACCACCAGCAACGCGGGCAGCAACATCGCGCTGTGCAGCGCCACCTCGCTCCAGCCAAAAAAATTGCCGACCAACGCCAGATAATACGCCAGCAACGGCGGGTTTTGCTGCACTTCATACATCGGACTTTCGGTGCCATACCAATTGACGGTAAACCCGTAAAAATCGGTCAGGGAATGGGCCTGGATATGTTTGGCCGTCCAGATAAAGAGCGGGTCATCCGTGGAAAATGGCTTGTTGAGGAAAAGTGCGAGAGACGCAACCGTGGCCACAACCAGCCAAATGGCCGGATGAATCTTCCGTAGTTTCTCGACTGAAATAGGCATTGAAATTCGCTGCCGGATTTTCGGGAAGAGGATGGGGTTTGGCGAGGATGAAATTCCATCGTTTCGGCATGGGGCAGTGAAATATTTTGATTTGAAAATCACCTTTCTCCATTGCCACCGGTCGCCCCGTTGTGGTAATCTTTCTACAGAGTACATGAAACCAATCATGGCCATACGGCAAATCTTCCCGGCACCATCTCTTTGTCGTTGCACAGTCATTTTGGCCAAAGCCAGCCATCAGAACCAAGAGCTGGAATTTTTATGACTTCGGAAGGTTCGATAATACCGTCGGCGAGCAAGGCGGCCGCGAAGGTCGAGCTTTCCGGCAAAAAAATCAGCTGGCGATATATTGCCAGCGCCCTCCTCCTGGCGGTGGCGGTCAGCGCCGGGGGATGGTTTTATTATCAGCGGCAATACGATAGCGCGCTCAAAACGGCGGAGGAAACGCTCACATCCATCGCCGATTTGAAGACCACGGCGGTGAAAAAATGGATGTTTGAGCGGCGCGGGGACACCGAAGTGATGCGCAACAGTCTGATTGCGCGCAGTATGTTGCTGAATTCCAGTAACCAAGATGCGCGAAATCTGGCGGCGGATCGGTTTGGCGTGTGGCGGAAAGTTTATGGCTATTCCGCAGTCATGGTGGCTAATGCAAAAGGAACAGTTCAATTGACTGACCCGGCTGACATTCCGCTGCTGCCGGCGGAAGTAGCCAATCATGTCCGGCAGGCGTTACAGAACCAACAATTGGTGCAGGCAGATTTGCATCGCGATCAGAGAGGGAAAGTCTATTTGTGGCTCTCTGGGCTGATCTTTGCGCAATTTCAGACGAATGGCCCGCCGGACGGTGTTTTTCTTTCGGTGTTTGACCCGTACAAATTTCTTTATCCGTTCATCGAAAAATGGCCGACGCCCAGCAAAAGCGCCGAGACGGGGTTGGTGGCCCGCGAAGGCGACGCTGCGGTTGTGCTAAACCCGGTGCGCCACGTCACCAACGAGCCGATGACGTTGCGGTTACCGATTACGGCCACGTCTCAATTGCCCACCGTCAGGATGTTGCGCGGGGACAAAGACGTCGCGGAAGGAAAAGTGGTTGAAGGCGTGGACTATCGCGGGGTCCCGGTATTGACCGTGATGCGATGGATTCCGAACACGCCGTGGCTGCTGGTGGCGAAAGTGGACAAGGAAGAAATTATCGAGCCATTGCGGAAGGAGGCTTATGAAATCGCTGTTATTTCAGCGTTGGCCCTGCTGGTCATCGTTTTGAGCATTGGTTCGCTGTGGCGGCAGCAGAAACTGGTTTATGCGCGGGCCAACGAAGCGCGTTTCCAGATGTTGATTGAACAAGCCCCCACCGCCATCAGCATCAACCGGGAAGGGAAAATCCTCTACGTCAACCGGAAGTATCTGGATTTATACGGATTCACCAGCGTTGCTGAAGTCGCCAATAGTCTGGTGACCGCCCGATGGGCGCCGGAATTCCGCGAGATGATTGCCCAACGCATCCGGCTACAGACGCGTGGCGAACCGGTGCCAACTGAATTCGACGGCGTTGGCCAGCGCCGAGACGGCTCACGATTTCCCGTGCAGGTGGCGGTCGCGACCGTGGAGCTTGCAGATGGGAGGGCTTCGCTGGCCTTTATCAATGACATCACCGAGCGCAAGCGCGCCGAGGAACAATTACGCGCCGGCCAGGAAGCCATTCTTGAATCAGAACAGCGTCTGCGCCTAGCGCTCGACGCGGGTCAAATTGGCGTGTGGCATCAAGACAGTTCCACCGGAGTGTTCACGGCGGATGACAGATTGTTTGACTTGTTTGGCATCCCCCTGACCGGGGACCGCACTGTTCCGCTCGAAACCAAGCTGGAGCGCATCCATCCCGAAGATCGGACGAAGGTGGTCGCAGAACTGGGGGCGCTGTGGACCGGCGCGCCGAACGCGCAGGCGGAATTTCGCGTGGTGCGCCCGGACGGTTCCATCCGTCAGGTCGTGGGGTCCGGGGTGTCGGTGACCGGAGACAACGGGAAAGTCAAACGCATCGTTGGCATAACCATTGATGTGACCGAGCGCAAACGAGCCGTGGAACAACTTGAAATGCTCAAGGTTTCGATTGACCAGCATTTTGACATGGCCTATTGGATGGATACGGACAACCGGTTCGTATATGTCAATGATTCGGGCTGCAAAGCGCTGGGCTATACCCGGGAAGAACTGCTCGGCCAACCGATAACGCTGATCGCCCCCAAGGCCTCGCCCCAAATCCTGCGAGCGGTGTGGAAAGGTTTGCGGGAAACTGGATTGTTCACCCGTGAAAGCGTTCATCGTCGCAAGGATGGCAGCGAGTTTCCGATCGAAATCGTTGCCTCCTATGTGCGTTTTGAGGGCAAAGAGTTCAATTGCGGCTTCGCCCGTGACATCACCGAACGCAAGCGGGCGCAGGAGGAATTGATTTCGAAAACAACTTTGCTTGAGGCGCAATTGAATTCCACGCTGGATGGGATTTTGGTGGTGGATGCCGAGGGGAAAAAAATCCTGCAAAACCAGCGGTTGCTCGAAATGTTCATGGTGCCGGAACAAATTGAGCGTGATAATGACGATGCCAAATTGTTGCAGCACGTCGCCAGTCAGATGATGAGCCCTGAACAATTCAGGGAGCGCGTAGCCCACCTGTATTCGCATCTGGACGAAGCCGGCCGCGACGAAATCGAGTTGACGGATGAAAGGGTCTTCGACCGCTATTCCGCGCCGGTCCGGGACAAGGCGGGAAAACATTACGGCAGAATCTGGGTGTTTCGCGACATCACCAAGCGGCGGCGGGCGGAAGATCAGTTGCGGGCGAGCACCGAGGCCTTGCGCGAACACCAGAAGAATCTTGAATCACTGGTTGAGACCCGGACGAAAGACTTGAGCATCGCCAAAGAGGAGGCGGAGAAAGCCAACCGGGCCAAGGGAACATTTCTGGCGAACATTTCCCACGAAATCCGGACGCCGATGAACGCCATCCTCGGGTACGCGCAGTTGCTGGAAAATGACAGCACGCTGGCCGAGGCCGTCCGCAAAAAGGCCTCGGTCATCCACACCAGCGGAGACCATTTATTGCAACTGGTGAATGAATTGCTGGAGATGTCTCGCATCGAGGCAGGCCGCGTCACTCTCGTGGCGGAACCGTTTGATCTGCATGGCATGCTCGAGGACGTCCGGCAAATGTTCCTGCCGCTGGCCGCGCGCAAACGCAATCAATTGACCTTCGAACTGGGCGGCAGTCTGCCGCGCCATCTGTTGGGGGATGTCGGCAAAATCCGGCAGGTCATCCTCAATCTGTTGAGCAATGCCATAAAATTTACCGAGGCCGGTGGAGTTCACCTTGAGGCGGTCGCGACCCTCAAACCTTCGGGGCGGGCTGTTGTTTCGATTTTTGTCCAGGATTCGGGCCGTGGAATCGCCGCCAATGACCTTGAGCGCATCTTCAAGGCCTTCGAACAAACGGAGTCCGGCATCCGGGCCGGTGGAACAGGCCTCGGGTTGACCATCAGCCGGACTTACGCGCGCTTGATGAGCGGTGACCTGACCGTCACCAGCGCCGTGGATAAAGGCAGCACGTTTCTTTTTTCATTTGAAGCAGAACCGGCTCCCGAAGGATCAGTGATTCCTGTGGCCGTTTCCAAGGGCAATCTGCGGCTGGAACGCGGTTATCTGGGCACGAAGGTGTTAATCGTGGACGATGTTTTGACGAACCGCGAAGTCCTGTCCGACCTCCTCATCCGGACCGGGTTCGATGTCCGGACGGCGGCTGACGGCGAGGAGTCCATTACCATTCACGATGCTTGGCATCCGAAACTGGTTCTCATGGATTTGCGGATGCCCGGGATGGGCGGGGTGGAGGCCATCCGCCAATTGCGCGCAAAGAGTTCGCCAGCGGCTCTCGTGGCCTTGACGGCCAGCGGCGTTCCCGAATCGCGCAGCCAGGTGCTCGCCGCCGGGGGCAACGAATTGCTGTTAAAGCCTTATCGCGAAAACGAACTCCTGCACGCGATCGGCCAATTGATTCACGTCTCCTATGTCGTTCCCGGCGGCGAAGCGCCACCGGCTTCTCTGCCATTGGAGCAGCCGCCCGTCGGCCCGCCGCTCGCCGTCCTGTTGCAAAGCATCCCCCCGGAAATCATGGCCCAATTGCGCGAAGCCGTGCTCGAGGCCCGGGTGGAACGCATTGAAAAGCTGGCCGCCCAAATCGGAGAACATTCGGCCCCCGCGCGTGATCAAATTTTGGCGCTCGCGCGCAATTTTCAATACGAGGAAATCCTGTCCAAATTCACCATCCCAAAACCAATATGAACACTCCGCTTGCAAATCCCGGCGATATTCTGGTGGTTGATGATACCGCTGAGAACCTTCGATTGTTAACCAGCATGCTGGGAGACAAGGGGTACGAAATTCGCCCCGTCCCCAGCGGCCGACTGGCGCTTCAGGCGGCGGAGCGATCCGTCCCGGACTTGGTGCTGCTCGACATCACCATGCCTGAAATGGATGGCTACGAAGTTTGCCGTCAACTCAAGAGCCGGGAAAGCCTGCGCGATGTGCCCGTCATTTTTCTCACGGCGCTGACGGACACGGCGGACAAGCTCAAAGCTTTCAGCGTTGGGGGTGTGGATTATATTTCCAAGCCGTTTCAAATTGACGAAGTGCTGGCGCGGGTGCGGGTTCATATCGCCCTCCGGCGCGCTCAGCTTGAGCTGGCCGCCAACTATGACCGGTTGCGGCAATTGGAGAAGGTCCGGGACAACCTTGTACACATGATCATTCATGACATGCGGACTCCGCTGGCCGTCATCATGGGCAATCTTGAACTTCTCGGCATGTTTCTCGAAGACAACTTTTCCGAGGATGTTGCCAAGACCCTGGCTGCGGCCTCGGCGGGAGTGAGACGGCTAACCAATATGACCAATGACCTTCTGGATGTCAGCAAAATGGAGGAAGGAAAAATGTCACTCAAATGCGAGGCCTGCGATCTGACTGCGTTGGCCAAGGATGTCGCCGGGGGGCTTGCTGCCATGGATCAAACCCGAAGCATCACCGTTGAGGCCAATGGTTCCGTGATGGCTTCTTGCGATGCTGGCGTCGTGCGCCGAATCCTCCAGAACTTAATCAGCAACGCCGTCAAGCATACCCCGGAAGGATCGGCGGTGCGTTTGGCTGTTCAAGACGCTCCCAATACGATCCGAGTTTCCGTAATAGACCAGGGGCCGGGCGTTCCGGTGGAATCTCGCCAGAAGATCTTTGAAAAATTTGGCGCGATGGAAATGCGGAAGCATCAAAAATATCATTCGGTCGGCTTGGGCCTCGCCTTTTGCAAACTCGCGATCGAGGCGCACGGCGGCAGCATTGGTGTTGACGCCAACGAGCCGAACGGAAGTGTCTTTTGGTTTGAATTGAAAAAGTAAATGATGGGAATTTTCACTTTTTGACGTTGTTGAGGGCAGGCAAGACACTTGCCAACCGGGACTGATGGTTCTAACGAACGCAGCGTATGGAAAAAGTTGTTTGGCGTTCGCTTGACACAGGACAAACCCTTCACCCAGGACCAAATGGCCGAAGTCTTGCGGCCGGCATTGTAGAATGCCAAGCAATCGACTTCGTGATTCGAAGAAAATCCAGGGGCAGAGTTTGCCAATTTCTCGACGGAAACAGGCATTGAAATTCGCGGCCGGATTTTCGGGAAGAGGATGGGGTTTGGCGAGGATGAAATTCCATCGTTTCGGCATGAGGCAGTGAAATATTTTGATTTGAAAATGACCAACCCCGGAGGATGGTCAATCAATCCTGAGTGACCAGGGAAAAATCTGCGTGCCGGGGGGCGGTTGGTTCTGCGTTTTTGCGTTTTTATTTCTAAAATCTTGCGCCGGCATCGTCTGAATAATTGGAGCTTTCCCCGCCAAGGCATTCATTTGTTCCGGGGTGGCCACGGTGGCATCATCACCGCCCCTGGCCCATTTTTCATCCATCGACCGGGCTTCTTCCTCCGTCCAAAAATGGCGGCAAAAATGCGACGCGGTCATGATCCGCCGATAATATTTCGGCAGGGAAATCTTTTGGCAAAACTCCGCATAGAGGCGGCTGTATTCCTTGTTGGAGGATTCGTTGGCCACGACCATTTCGTCCATCTTCAGCGAGAGGAACTTCGAGACCACCCGAACTTGTTCTTCCTTCGGCAAGTCCGCACGGTAAACCAGGGCTTTGACCGCACCGTGTTCATAGGTACACCACTTCCGGTCCTTGGGAAATTCCGTGGCATAAACATCGATCCCGAAGAGCGGGCGAAAATGCAATTCAAACCATTCCAGACAAACGTTATGCCGATAATGTTCCAGAAACAGTTTCCGCAATTCCTCCGCGGTCCAGTCCTTGGCGCTCACCGGGGCACCGGTAAACTCGTCAAAACTTTGAAAAAAGGCGGATACATTCCGATCCAGTGGTGCCCGGATCGGACAAATGACATAAACCGGCAAGCGAGCCCGAAGTCGGAATTTAAGCGCATATTGAATGACGTCGGTTAGCATCGAAACCCGATGGGCGTGGACGGCAATTCCTTTGGGGCGGTATTTTTCAATGGTCTTGAAAATCGACAACGAACCCACTTTACCCATTTGGTAAACGTAGATATGCGGTGGGGCCGTATATTCCCGCCAATATCTCTCCGCCCCATTATACAGCCACTGCAACATTCTAATCGGATTCAATTTGCTTTTTTTCACGACCAAAACTCTCTCTTGAATTAGGGCACTTTATTTTGTAGGGGAATACCTTACATAAGTCAAATGTTTTACCCTACAATTTTGATGGGTGAAACCCCTAAAAATGAGGCAAGCGCGCGAATTCGAAATTTTAGCGCATAACGTCCGTCCGCTCAGTGGTTCGACCCACCGCCGCGCGAGCGCCGTCTTTTATAAATTCTGTTTTATCATGTGTGCCAACTTCCGCGTTGATATCCCTTTTATAACCATCTGGATATGGGGTGAACACCGTACGGGTGAAGAAAACGGCTACACCCGCCAACAGAATGAACCGAAACAAAGTCGATGACTCAGAAGTTCGGCGGAGCAAGTCGCGAGTGGCTTTGCGTCGGAAAACAAACGCGCTGTCATCGAAATGCTTTAGGGGCAATGAAAATTACACCCTGCATCTCAATTAACGGTGGTGTTCCGGCGGAATACATAAACCAAATTTTTTTCTCTACAAAAAAACAGGAAAAACCCATATAAATGGGAAAAGCGAAATCTTATGAAGGCAGAAGGGCTAAAATGACAGTTGGACGACCCGTTCCTGGATCTGCTCCGTCCAGCGCGCGATATAGCTGAAAACACGATAAACCTGCTCCAGACGTTCCACCGGCAAAACCTTTGGGCGGTCCGATGAAGCGATGGCGGGAGCGGTCTCCCAAACGTGGTTCATCTCTTTCAATTCGGTAAGCAATTCATCGCGCCGTTGATTGATCCGTTGTTGCAACGCATTCAATTTGTCGGTCCAGTCCATACCCTTCTCGAACATTTGCACCTTCAACATCGGCGAAGTCACCTTGGCTTTCTCCGTGAGAAAGGCATCGGCATCGCGGCAGGTTTGCCCAACTTCCACAAACAGATCCATCGTCCCCGGCGGAATTTTCTGCACGTCTTTGGGTTTCGCGCCCAATTCCAATTCCAGTAAATGGATCAGCCGATCTCTCGGTTCCTTGAGGCAATTGAAGGCGGCGTTCAGTTCCGCGTAACGTTGATTGGCCGCGAGCTTGTCCGCTTCGCTGGCGTTGTGGACGCGATCGGGATGTAGCGGGCCGCTGAGGACAAGGAATTTGGTTTTCAGCGCGTCCGGGTCGAGCCACGGGCGGCGCGGTTCGTCCAACAAAATGAAATTATCAACCATTAGGCGCTGAAGCTCTCCCCGCAGGAACAACTGCTGGCCGCATTGGGGTTTTTCACCTTGAACCCACCATCCTGCAAGGCGTCAATATAATCCAATTCACTGCCAGTCACATACAGGGCGCTCTTCGGATCCACCACCACTTTGATGCCGCTGCTTTCGACGAGGATGTCGCGATTGGCCGGCTGATCCTGCAGATCCATTTTGTACTGCAAACCGGAACAACCGCCGCCGATCACCGCCACGCGCAGCACGCCGTTGGGGCGGCCTTGTTTGGTCAGGAGCGAACTGACTTTATGGGCGGCGCTGGCGCTGACCTTGATCAGGCGTTCATCCCCGGTCCGAAAAGTCGGTGCCGCAGGGGTGTTGTTGGTTGCAGTTACGTTTCCAGCTATCATCGTAAAATAAGAGTATCGCCAATACCGCCCACCGTCAACTCACCCGCGCAACCCCGTCTGCTCCATCAATTTAGCCGTCCCGCGATACGCCTCTTCCACCCACGCGACGATCTTTGCCGGGTTCGGCGCATATTCCAATTCGATCGAAATCACTCCGTCCATTTTCAATTCTTTGATGGCCTGCAAATAGGGCGCGAACTTCACCACACCACGGCCCGGCGGCAGATCCCCATGCACTTTGCCATCGCAATCGCTCAAGTGAACATGGATCGCGCGACCTTTGAGTTTCTTCACCTCCGCCGGACTGGTGTCCGACAAAACCAGATGGCTGATGTCAATGTTCGCGCGGACGCGTGGATGTCCACATTCGTCCACAAACCGGACCATCGCGTCCACACTGTTGAGCAAACTCAACCGAAACGGCTCCAATTCCAACGCGATATCAATGCCCTTTTTGTCCGCGTAATCGCCGATCCGGCGACACGTTTCCAGGGCCCAATTCCATTGCGCTTCCGGCGCAATGACCTCGCGTTGCCACATGTATTCGCCGAGGACGAGCAGGACATTTTTTGCGTTCCACGTTTTGGCCAGATCAATGAATTGTTTCGTCCGGCCGATATGAAATTCCCGCACGGGCGCGGCAAAATCCACCAGACCGAGCGAGCACACCGGCAGCGAGATGATGGGCAAATTCAATTTTTCGCAAGTCCTGGCCACCAGGCTGATCTCCTTTTGGGCCAAGCCGGCGGCTTCGGTGTGGATATCCACGCAATCAAAACCGATGCGGGAGATGTGTTTGAGTCCGGTGGCGGTGTCCACGCCAGCCTGGCAAAACGCGCTGTTGATGATGCCGAGTTTCATGGGAGGTTTTGTCAGTTCAAGGGCGTCCAAGCAGTCCGTCCGCTTTGCTTGTGATGAATCATGATGGTGTTCGGTGGAATGGTCACCTGACGATCCGATGAAACCTCATCCACCCGCTGCTCGTGATCGGAAAAATTGGCGCGAATAAAATAATCTGCGACCCGGCAAGATATGGCCCCGTTCTGGTCCACCACACTCTTTACTTGCGCGGCCATTTTTTTAGTTTGGCCGTGAGTCTGATTTGGGGAAATTACGGTGGCATACCGAACTTCGCCTTTTGGCGAGGTCGCATGGTAGAAGCTGAGCGAACTGCGGGCGCCAGGCTTCGGGAGAAGCATTTCCGGTGAATTGGCGGAAAGGTCAGTGGTGACGCAGCCGATGCTGTCAGCGAGATTCAACCAGGTGGTGTTCAATTCCAAGCCATCGCGATGATCCGAACGCTGCCATTGCGGCTGGCCATAATGATAAGTGGCCTCGCCGTCCTGAAAGTAAATTTTAAATGTCTGGTGGGGCTTTTCTACGGCCACAAAACTATCCAACGTTTTTGCATTCGACAAAGCTGTCGCAGGAATAAAATTCATCGTGACCACGATTTCATCTGGCAGGGAAACGAAGGCTTCTTGCGCTCCATTGGGATAAGAACGCATCACCCAAAACCAATCCGGGCCTTTGGCCGAAACTGTCTTGGCGTCTTTATCGGAGCTTAATTTTCCGTTGATCGCTGCGCGGTAATCCCCACTCAATGGCAGCAGCATCCAGGAATTGTCTTTCGGCTCGATGTGTCGCACGACTGGGCCGGGTCCCCAAAAAAAGCTGCGGAAGCTACCGGCCTTGGAGTATTGGGAAAGCAGATTCACGTCCTGCTTTTGATGTGCGCCGCCCAGTTTTGCCTCGACTTCTTTCGCGGCCAGCGGTTTGGGCAGGGGCGGCGAAAGCAGATGGAGCAAAACAATATCGGCGATGCGCGGGCACCAAGCCTTGCCGCAGACGTAGGGATTGTCGTATTCAAAGCCGGGCGGGAAATTTTCCCAATAGGACGAGGCGACTTTGAGCGATTCTTCTTCCAAGGCCGAGTCCAGCGGCGACTTTGTCAACAACGCAACGTAACCATGCACCATCGGCGATTCCGTCCACAAATGATATCGTTTCCAATCGTTGTCAGAAACGAAGATGGCGAATTTGTGTCCATTCATGCACTGATCAATGACCTGATCGTGAACTTCGGCGATGTGATGGCTGAAAGCCTGGGGCAGGGGATGGCCGCTCAGCCGATACATGGCCGCTCCTTCCATCATGAAGCGGTAACTGGCGAAGACATACTCCATGTGAAAACGGTTGTGGTTCTCCAGAGAATAATCATCGTGAATGTTGGCGCCCACCACCCAGTCTTTGACTGGGCGGCCATCGTCGCCCGGCGTGTTGTCCAGTTTATCGCCGGTCGTGCCGAAAATCGTATAGGTATAACGCTTGGCTTCTTCCTGCCATTTGGCGTGGTGCGGATGCGTCGGCATCATGTTGGCCGCGAGATTTAGAATGATGCTGTTCCAGGAAACCGTTTCCGCCTCGGTATCCAACGCAACGTGTGCGCCCGGCATTTTCCCTGCTATCCGGTCGGCATGAAAAATCACCATTTTGGCCACATCATTTTGCAAAGCCGGATCGAGCCGGTCCCACAAAAACCACGCCGCCTCGCCCATTTCACCCACCCACCAAGAACATTGCCAGGTATTGCCAAATTCCGGTATCTCTTTGAAGTGCGTGGCAAATTCTTTGACAAAGCCCACGGATTTCGTGCGGCATCGCGTCTTCAATTCCTCCGGCCAATCGCTCGGCACCGCCGCCAATACCGCCGCGCCATGCGCGCGTTCCGCGATATTGCGCCAATACTCGGTTCCTTTGTGGGGAAACGCACCATCGGCCTCGGTCAACACATAACGTTGTGCGCCCTTTAGATATAACCGAATCAATTCCCGGTCCCGCTTCGGCAGTCGTTTGTAGCCCTCGGCTAACACCGTGAAATCAATCGGCTTCACATAAGAACTCGCCGCCACCGTTTTCTCATCCGCCCGGGCGGAACAAAGCGCGAGAGCGAAAACGAACGCTGCTGCTATTCTGTAAATTGGCCGGTTCATATAGTTGCGTCATATTGCCGGTTTCCTTGGTATAAGCACGTGATAATTTGTAGCGTCGCCTGGTCCCGCCCGGGCGGGATATTGCCGATTGTTAATCGGCAGGGGAACGTTACTGGGTGCGAACAAAAGTGGGTTTGTACTGACGAGCACCGAACGGAGCGCGCCTCTGTGAGGCGCAGCACGTGGCCCACGAAAA
>CAIYOY010000056.1 GCA_903927905.1 uncultured Verrucomicrobiales bacterium
GGAGCGGAGCCTGTCGAGTACCAAAGATCTCCTGCGAAAACAGAAATGCCGCGACCATTGGCGGTATTTACCTGGGCCGCCGTTCCTGAACCAAGATAGTAAGTACCGGCGCTGGTCATTGCCCAATAATTACCATTACCATCCGAAGCTGCGCCACGCATGTCCTGACCAGCCGCCCACAAGCTGCTGTTTGTCACCCGAACCGTCCAAGTTCCGGTCGAATCCAATGTGCCGATAACTCTCGGGCCGCCGACAGCTTCGGCACCGGCGGTTGCCACGGTGACATTAGTGGCAAAGCCAGCGAGAACAATATATTGGCCGTTTTCGGTTCGGCTGGACTGGCCTTCTGTCGTGCCGGTTCCGGCCAAGACAAGACAATTGGGATCCGTCGAGGTGGATGGGAGTGTGAGAGAGCCATCGGCAGTTCCGGTGGTAGTGAACTGGCGCAGCACCACGTTGGTGGTGCTGGCAATCAAGCCTTGCGGGCCACCACTGCCGACTTGGACGGCGATCAGTTCACTGGCATGGGGAGTGATTTGGGCTTGGAGGGTGAGGGCGGAGAACAGTGAGGCGGCAAGCAACGCTGACTTCGTGAGAAACGAGTTTTTCATGTTAGGAGGGATGTTCATGTGGAGGTAGTTTTCTTCTATTCTAGGGTTTTTATGTCGGTTCGTTTGCCAGAGCGGGCTGCGCCAAATTTGGTAATCGTAACTCGCGGATTATTTTTTGTTTAGCGAGTTGCGTTGTGAGCTTTCACCATCGGCTTCAGGAAACGCGCAACACGGCGCTCTGTCTATTAATCGTTTAATGTTCGGGTATTAACTGCGTTTGGGGCTGGAAAGTCAACAGGAAAAGGTGGAAATCAGTCATATTTTGTTAATGTTTCGTGGTTGACGCGGGTTCGTCACCGTCTTGACGGGAATGAGACGGAGACGCGGAGAAACGGCGAAGAAATTCCAGACTTCCAACACTGACCTCCAAACTTTTTTGATCCAGGCAATCAAGGCAATCGTCATTTAATTATAGTTCTCGGCAACATAGCAAAGGCTGTACCAAGGGGAGGAGGTTTGTGCGGTTACGAGGGTGGAAAGTTTTTCACAATTTTTGCGTGGGGTGAAAGGCTGTTGTTTTTTGTGCAGCGTGGGCAAAAAAATCGAACACGGACTGGCAAAATCATAGCGGCAAAATCATCAAAAGGGTGAGGCAAAATGATTATTGGCAAAATGATGAAAACCACTGATTCCAATGTCTTTTCTGGACGGCGGGACGGCTGAGAGGAATGGTCGCAGCGTCATTTATTGGGCGAAACAGGACGCTGCAACAGGGCCATGGCTTGCTGGGCTTCGGCGGAGGTGGGTTCGAGGCGGAGGGCTTCTTTGAGGTGAGGCTCGGCCTGGGTACGATCTCCTTTTATGGCCAACAGGAGTCCGAGGTGGAATTGGGCGTCGTAGGAATTGGGTTCGAGTTGGGCGGCGATCTGGTATTGGGCTTCGGCTTCAGGATAACGATGCAGGCTGAAGAGGGTCTTGCCTAAATTGGCCCGGATGAGGGCGTGGCGCGGATTGAGTTGGAGCGCCCGGATATATTCACGCTCGGCTTCGGCGAATTTGCCCTGTTGCGAATAACAGACGCCGAGAGAATTCATGGTGGCGAAGGAATCGGGATCGAGGGTCAAGGCGGCTTGATAATGTTGCACGGTGCCATCGAGGTCGCCGGAATTGGCCAGGGCGGCGGCCCAATTGACTTGGGCGTTGACCATGGCGGGGGCAAGTTCCAAGGCGGTTTTGAAATGCGGGATGGCTTCCGCGTAACGGCCTTCACCGGCCAGTTCTGCGCCGAGGTTATTGTGGGCATCGGCATAGAGAGGACGCATTTGCAGAGCGGTGGAAAATTGGGTCGCGGCTTCCTTTGGTCGGGCGTGCGCGAGGTAGTAACAGCCGAGGGCATTGAAGGCGATGGCATTACGGTCGGAGGACGGGATGCGGTTGAATAATGTTTCGGTGTTGCGCCAAAAGCTGAGTTGGGCGCGGGTCATGGTTGCGCAGGCCATCAATGGAATCAGAACGAGGACAGCAAGCGCGGGTTTTGGGATGGACCATTTTTGCGCCAAGTCGTGTGCGCCCCAGATCAGCATTATTAATATGCCGATGATCGGCAGGTAGGTGAAACGGTCGGCCAGACATTGATCGCCCTGTTGCACAAAGCCGATGACCGGCACGAGCGTTCCCAAATACCAAAACCAACCGACGGCCAGATAGGGTCTCTGCCGCCAATAGCGCAAGGTCAACACGCTGATCGCGATGAGAAACAACACGGCCAAACCGACCTGCCACAAGGGCCATGGGTCCGATCGCAGATACATCGGCGACAAATGGGCTGGCCAAAATAATTTCTCCAGATAACGCACGTAGGAGATGAATGGATTGGTCCAGTGAAATCCCGGCGGCAATTGATCGGCGGGATGGACGGCTCCAGTTTGTCGTTGCAGGATGAAGGTGATGATGGAGAGGGCGATGCTTAATGCGAAGAATGGGATTTTTTCCAGAAGAAGTGAGAGTGAGAGTGGAGAGTGAAAGGCACTGACGCGCTTCTTTTCACTCTCCACTCTCACTCTTCCCAACGGCCATAAATCCAACAGTAACAAAACAAACGGCAGCGTCACAGCCATTGGTTTGGACATCAGGGCCAAGGCAAAAAGCACCAGCGTTCCGACATAACGAAAAGCCGTGCGCCGTGTGGTCCACGCCGCGTAACTCCAAATGGTCAGCAGGAAAAAAAACGCGCACAGCACGTCTTTGCGCTCGGAGATCCAGGCCACGGATTCGACGCGCAACGGATGCAGCGCAAACAACGCCGCCACAACCGCGCTGCGCCAGACCGCGCCGGTCAGCCGACGCAAAAGAAAAAAGAGCAGCACGCCGTTGGCGGCGTGAAAAAGCAGATTCATCAAGTGATGTTTCCCGGCGTCGAGGCCGAAGAACTGGCAATCGAGCATGTGCGAGATCATGGTCGCCGGATGCCAATTGGCGCAGACGACGCTGTGCGAGGCCCATTGGATTCCGGCCCAAGTCAGGCCATCGCGCACGTGGGTGTTTTCGAGGATAAAGAAATGGTCATCCCAATCCACGAAGTCGCAATGGATCACGGGCCAATAGGTGAGGAACGTGGCCAGGGCGAGCAGCAAGGAAATCGCCATCAGGAGGTAGGTCTTGGATGGACGGGTCACAGGCATTGGCGGGTTTTAAGCTGAACCGAGGGCGGGAGATTTGCAATATCATTCAAATTTGGAGAACGGAACTCAGGTCTATTTTCTGCAACCACTCCGCAGTTGACGCGCCCAACGGCTCCAGGCATCGCAACGTTTCTGCTCGATGGGCGAAGGTTCAGCCGGACTGACAGCCACTTCAGGGACAGAGAAACCGATGTTATCAGTCACAACCTTTGTTCCCGCACCCGAGTCAACGGAATGAATCGGAGTTGGGTTTGGAATGGACGGCGATTCCTGCGCGCCATTTCCTGGCAACGGGTCAACACTCGAGGAAGGCGATTGGGGCAAAGGGCCATAGGCCCGCTCCAAGTCTGCCAGGGCCTGCTTGTAATCATGGTCGTCATCAGTCGGGGCTTTATTGGGAAGAGCTGAATCGAGACCCGCAGACAGGCGTCCGAAATCAACCCCGATTTTAATCAGGCGAACGAGGCGGCTAAAACTCATCAACTCATGCGGACGACGACGCTGATGCTGTTCCATTGCCATTTGGCCAGCAGCCATCCAGAGATCCCATGAGGCCAGTTCGCAATCCACCGCCTGTTGTATTTTTTTGGACGGCAGCGCAGGTAGATCGGCGACGGGATCGGGCGGGGTGGAGCCGGTACCATACACGCGGTCGAGGTCGGGCTGCCAAAGAGCCATCCAACGGTTGCGGGCCGTGGTCGCGCGACGTTCGCGGTCAACGACGGCGGAATCGAAGAACGCGGGGGCGAGGCGGGCCAGGCGGCGGCTGGCGCGAAGGGCGCGAGCAAAAGCGTTAAGGGCCGCGCTCAAATCGTCCGGCGTACGCCAGCGAGTTCGAGTCAGGGCACGAGACGTGCGACGAATCGTGGACCGACGGTGATGGCGGTTTCGGGACATTGGTTATAGCGTTTTAATTAATTATGTGGCCGACAAGTGTTGGGTGAAACTCGAATTCCGAAACTCGAAGCACGAAAC
>CAIYOY010000057.1 GCA_903927905.1 uncultured Verrucomicrobiales bacterium
AATAACTTCATGGCCGTCGGTCCCCTCGGCCTGACCGTCTCCGATCCGCCGACCCAAGCGGAAGTCCAGTCCATCGCCGATAAAATAGACGAGCTGATCGGCGCGTTGCAGAACTGGCCGGTGTGAAAACCGGGGTTTAAACAGGAGGCAGTAGAGAAGATGAAAAAACAATTAACCGCAAAGAACGCAGAGAACGCAGAGAATTAACTCTCTGCGCTCTTTGCGTTCTTTGCGGTTAAATAATTTCCTCCGCCGACCTCTGCTTCCTCGGCTCATTCCTGTGCAAAGATTCCCAAAAGGGCAGCGGAAGATATTTTGACGGCAGAAAATCCTCTTGGAGCTTGCGTAAACCTCCAGCTTGCGCCTATTTACTGTGTCATATTGGCACAACGAGAAGCCGTTCTTAATGAAGCCACAATTATTAATCGTAGATGATGAAAAGCCGACGCGCGACGGTTTGCGCCACGCGTTGGAGGATCATTATGACGTCTATGTCGCCGAGGACGCCAAGGCCGCCATGTCGTTGCTCGAGGAAGAAAATTTTGCGGTGTTGCTGACTGATTTCCGTTTGCCGCAGGAAGACGGGATGAAGTTGATCGCGCGGGCCAAGTCTCTGCCCAAGCCGCCCATCTGTATTCTCATGACCGCTTATGGCTCGGAGGAATTGGCGGTGGATGCGATGAAACATGGGGCGGATGATTACATCGCCAAGGGCCGGCTGCAGATTGATGAATTGGAAATGCGCATCGCACGGGCTTTGCGGCAACAACATTTGGAGGTCGAAAATGTTTCCTTGCGCCAACAGCTTCAGAATAAATTCGGCTTGGAGAATATAATTGGGGAATCGGCGCTGATGCGGGAGGTGTTTGATATTGTGCGACAGGTCGCGCCAACCCGCGCCGCTGTGCTGCTTCGTGGGGAAAGCGGGACGGGCAAGGAACTGATTGCCAAGGCCATACATCAACTCAGCCCACGAGCGAAGCAACCGTTGATCACGGTGCATTGCGCGGCGCTGGCTCCGACGCTTTTGGAAAGCGAACTGTTTGGCCATGAACGCGGGGCGTTCACCGGGGCGCATGAGCGGCGCATCGGTCGCATCGAACAAGCGCAGGGCGGGACCTTGTTCCTCGATGAGATCGGCGAGATTGACCAGACCTTGCAGGTGAAGTTGTTGCGTTTCCTCGGTGAACGGACGTTTGAACGCGTCGGCTCAAACAAAACCCAAACAGCCGATCTCCGGCTCATCGCGGCGACGAATAAAAATCTGGAGCAACTGGTCAAGGAAGGGAAATTTCGCGACGACCTTTATTTTCGACTGCGCGTGGTGGAGATTACGTTGCCGCCATTGCGCGAACGGACGGGCGACATTCCGCTCCTGGCCAAAAGTTTCCTCGAAGAATTTTCCACGGAAAACAACAAACCGGTGAACGATTTCACGCCGGATGCGCTCGAAGCCCTGATGAACTATTCATGGCCGGGCAATGTGCGTGAATTGCGCACTTCGATCGAACATGCCGTGGTTCTTTCCCGTGCTGAAAAAATTACTTTGCGCGATTTGCCCGCGCCGGGCCGGGCCGGAGCCACTCCCGTCGGTGCCACCAAGCTTCTTCCTGCCACCGATCTGACGGTGAGCGAGGCGGAGAAGCAACTCATCGCCCGGGCGCTTAAAGATTGCAACGGCAACAAGACAACCGCCGCCATAAAACTGGGCATCAGCCGGCGCACCTTGCATCGCAAATTACATCTCTACCATCTGGAGGGTTTTTAATGATATTACAGGAATGGATTCACCGGCTGGAAGAAGGGCGCTGGGCCAGGGTGGTCAAATTCACGGCGCTGGTGCTGGGCTTTGTCGTGCTGGCGTTGTATTATGATCTGCACCGTTATCAAGGATTCGCCACGCAGGAAGCGATGGAAAGCGCGCAATTGGCCCGGAATATTTCTGAAGGCAAAGGATTTGTCACCGAATCCATTTCTCCGGCCAGTCTGTCGTTGCTCCATCATCATCTTAAACAAAATACGTTCCGTGATCCCATTCCTGATTTAAGCACGCCGCCCGCTTATCCCCTGATCATCGCCGGGTTGATGAAAATATTGCCCTTCAATTTTGCCGCCACGGACAAGGCGCAATATCAGCCGGAATTATGGATCGCTTTTTTTAATCAGGCTTTGTTTTTTCTCGCGGCCTGCCTGCTTTTTCAAGTGGCTCGACGGCTTTTCGATCCGACCGTGGCCTGGTTCTCGGCCGTGCTTTTTGTGGCCACGGATTTATTTTGGCGTTTCAGTCTTTCCGGGCTTCCCACCCTGTGGCTCATCGTCCTTTTTCTCGGCCTCGTCTGGGGTCTGCTGGTGATTGAAGAACAGGAACGCCCACCGGTCAACACCGGCCCGCTGCAACCCGCCGCGCCCGGCGGAAACCCAAACCGTTCGCTGATCTGGGCCGTGGTCATCGGGCTGCTGCTGGGGTTGGGTGGGTTGGCGCGTTATTCCTTTGCCTGGCTGATCATTCCGGTCGCGGTTTTTCTGTGGCTGGTCGCGCCCCGGCAACGGGCCCGGCTGATCCTGGCAGCGACGATTCCGTTTTTGCTTTTATTGACACCTTGGCTGGCGCGCAATTTTTCGCTGAGCGGAAATCTGTTCGGCACGTCGGGTTATGCCATGGTGCAAAATACCTGGGCCTTCTCGGACGACACGCTGGAACGCTCGAGTGATCTGCAAATGGGCCTGAAACGCATCCAGCCGGAATTCTTTCTCGACAAAGCCATCGCCAACACCAGCGACATCGTGCAAAACGAATTGCCCAAATTCGGCGGCAATTGGCTGGCCGCTTTTTTCCTGGCCGGATTATTCCTGCCGTTTCGCAATCCGGCGTTATCGCGCCTGCGCCTTTTCCTGCTGGGATCGCTGGCCTTGTTTATTTTGGTCGAAGCTTTGGGCCGCACCCATCTCAGCGCCGATGCGGTGGAAATCAATTCTGAAAACCTTCTTGTCCTGCTGGCTCCGCTGGTCCTCGTTTACGGCGCGGGCATGATGTTGACGCTGGTGGACCAAACTGGAACCAGCACGCCCGCGACCAAAAACATTCTCCTCACGGTTTTGGGTGCGTTGCTGTGCGCTCCGCTGTTATTGGGGCTTATGGGGCCGCCCCCCTACCCCCTCACCGTCCCTTATTTTCCGGGCTACATTCAACGGACGGCCGGGTGGATGGATGAAAGTGAAACCATCATGAGCGACATACCATGGGCAGTGGCCTGGTATGGCCGTCGCCCCAGCCTGTTGTTATCCCTTGACACTTCTGAAGAATTTGACAAAGTTACAAAGTTACTGCCGATAAAGGCACTTTATCTGACCCAGCGAACGGGAGATAAACACTTTCAATCCAGTGCGATTGGGAGCAAGAAAAGTTGGGAAAGATTTTTGGTCGGCGTCTGGGCGCATGA
>CAIYOY010000058.1 GCA_903927905.1 uncultured Verrucomicrobiales bacterium
ACTTTCCCGGATTGAAATGAGCAGAAAAACATCCTCAAAAATTGCCCAAGCGGAATACTCCAGCCAGCGCCAGTCACTGGGCGGCAACAGGCCAAAGACCGATTGCGACCAATAAATCCCGCGAAACCATTGATCCAAGGCGGCCACCACCGTGCCCGTCACCAACACCCGCCAATCGCGATAAAAAGCCAAAACCGCGAGGGAGCCAAACAAATGGAAATGAGTTTCCGGCCGGGCTGCTGTCAAATGAACAAACAGGCCCGACATCAACACCTGGCCCACCGCCGCAGCATGACGCGTCACCGACCAACCCGGACAACGCCAGCAGAGATACATGGGAGCGCCGCAGAAAAGCGTGCCAAAACCAAGAGCGCACCAATAGAGATCCACCGTATCCTGACCAGCCCAGACATGGGGAGAGATTTTCAGCGAAATGAACAGACCCGCCACCCATTGAATCGGGAATAGCCAGAGGAACATCCGATCCGTCTTGCGATGGACCGCCTCCAACTGATTACGATAATAATCAGCCGCCCGCCATGTCACGGGATCACCGAGCTTAACAGATGAATCTGCCGGTTTCATTGCGGTCTAAAATTGGGTTTTCTTCGGTTTAAAATAGTAAAATAATGTTGGCCAAAAGTTATTCACAAAGCAATCAAATACGCAAGTTGCTTTAATTAAACCGATTCTGTCAGGGAAAGCCTTAAAAACCACACTCCACTCCGTGTTCACCCCATGGAATTCCATGAAAAAAGCCGCCCAAACGGAAAACTTGCCGGTTTCCGGCCAAAAAGAGCATAAATCTTTTCCCTTTTGGCTATTGACTTAACCCGGCTGTTTGATACGTTCACCGCTCCTTATAATAAGGTTTTAGACTGTTTGAGATGAAAACGTATTTACCAAAGAACAATTTAGATCAGCGCAAGTGGCACGTTATTGATGCCAACGGCGCGATCCTGGGCCGTCTCGCTGTCCAAGTGGCGGACATCCTGCGCGGCAAGAACAAACCGGTTTTCACCCCCCACTTGGATGCGGGTGATTTCGTCGTCGTGATCAACGCCGAAAAGGTTCGCCTCACCGGCACCAAAGAACTCGACAAAGAATTCATGTCCTATTCCGGCTGGAAAGGCGGCGAAAAATATCGCACCGTCGCCCAAGTCCGGGCCAAGCAACCGGAAAAGCTCATCACCCACGCCGTCAAAGGCATGGTGCCCAAGAACCGGCTCGGCCGGGTCTTGATGACCAAGCTTAAAGTCTATAAAGGCGCCAAGCATCCCCATTCCGCCCAGCAACCCGCTGTGGCCGCGCCCGCTAATTAATTACCACTCTTAACTATCTAAACACCATGGCTGTTACCAAAGAATTCCTCGGCACCGGACGGCGCAAGACCGCTGTCGCCCGCGTTCGCCTCGCTCCCGGCTCGGGCAAAATCACCATCAACAACCGTCCGTTGGAAAATTATTTTCCGACCGATGCGCTCCGCATGGTGGTCGTCCAGCCGTTCACCGCGACTGAATCCGTCAATAAATACGACATCCGCGCCAACATTGAAGGCGGCGGCCCCGCCGGTCAGGCTGGCGCTCTGCGCCACGGCATCGCCCGCGCGTTGCTCTGCGTGGATGCAGCCCTTCGCCCCGCGCTCAAGGCCGCTGGTTATCTGACCCGCGATCCTCGTATGCGCGAACGTAAGAAATACGGACAACCCGGCGCCCGCAAACGCTTCCAGTACAGCAAGCGTTAATCGTTGCGAGTCCAATCTCAAACCCGCCGGCTGTCCGGCGGGTTTTTTGTTGTCCTGCTTTTGTAGCTGTGTTCGTGAGAACACGGCTGAATAAAGTTGCACTTTTATCATTCCAGTTGAAAATTCAGTCAAGAAGATGAAACCGAAAATTGCCATCGTCGGCGCCTCCGGCTATTCCGGGGAAGAATTGGTCAGAATCCTCCTGCATCATCCGCAGGTCGAACTCGCCGTCGTCACCTCGCGCCAATACGCCGGGCAGACCGTCGCCCAGATTTTCCCCAAATTCGCCAATCATCCCCTGGCCAAAACCCTGCGCTTCACCGAACCCAAAGCCGATGCGCTGGCCCAAGCCGCGCAAATTGTTTTCCTCGCGCTGCCGCATGGCGTCGCCGCCGAATACGCCGCGCCGCTCTTGGAGTTGGGTTGCAAGGTGATTGATTTGAGCGCCGATTTCCGGCTGAAAAGCGCCGCCGTCTATAAAGATTTCTACGCCCACGATCATCCCGCGCCTGATCTTTTAAAAAAATCCGTTTACGGATTGACGGAAATTCATCGGTCCGAAATTAAAAAGGCTGCGCTCATCGCCTCGCCCGGTTGTTACCCGACCAGCATCCTGCTCCCCACCCTGCCCTTGCTCAAAGCTGGACTCATCAAATCCACTGGCATCATCGCCGATTCCATGAGCGGAGTCAGCGGTGCCGGCCGGAAAGCTGAACTTGATTATCTCTTCGTCGAATGCAACGAAAGTCTCCGGCCTTATGGCGTTCCCAAACACCGGCACCTTTCAGAGATTGAAGAACAACTCAGCCTTGCGGCCAAAACAGATGTGGTCATCCAATTCACTCCGCATCTCGTTCCAGTCAATCGCGGCATCCTGACCACCTTATATTTGGCTCCCGAACATCATTTCGGCAGTCCCGCTGAAATGTCTGCGCTCCAAGAACAGGTAACCAAATGTTATCAGACGGCATATGGCCAGGAGTCTTTCGTGCGCCTGCTCGAAGGCAAATCCCTGCCCGACACCAAAAACGTCGTCGGCACCAACACCATCGAAATCGCCTGGCGGCTCGATCCACGGACCGGCCGGCTCATCGTCATGAGCGCCATAGACAACATCGCCAAAGGCGCCAGCGGCCAGGCCGTGCAGAGCATGAATGTGCTGTGCGGATTTGAGGAAACCACCGGGCTGGTTTAATCCCGTCATTAACGGCCGATTAATGGCCTGACAAAATTGTATTTAGCTTGCTTTATCCACCATCGCTTTTAAAATTGAACCTCCACCACATTGCTTTATGGTTTCAATGTGGTGGAGGTTCAATTTATAAAAACGGAGTTATGTCCAATCAGGATATCGCAAAATTAATTACCTGTTTCCACATCCATCCGTTTTGGCTTACACTAATGTTCTGATGAAGTCATTTGCTCGGAACCAGTCGAGAATGTTTGGCCCCGTTGTGTTGGGTCTCGTCCTTTCCGTTTCCGCCCGCGCCGCCGAAAAATCCGGAATTCAATTCAACCGCGACATCCGTCCGATCCTGGCCGACAATTGTTACAACTGCCACGGACCCGATAAAAACAAACGCAAGGCTGGTTTGCGCCTCGATACCAAAGAAGGTTTATTCGGCCCCATCAAAGACCGGACTCCGGTCATTCCCGGCAAACCGGAGCAAAGTGAACTTTTTCGCCGGATCACTTCCCACGATCCGGAGGAAGTCATGCCGCAAAGCAAAACCAGACAAACCCTTACACCCGCGCAAATCACGCTGCTCAAGCGCTGGATCGAACAGGGCGCACCCTGGGAAGGTCATTGGGCTTATATTCCACCCGTCCATTCAACCGTCCCAACCGTTAGAAAATCTTCCTGGCCGAAAAATCCCATAGACAATTTTATCCTCGCACGTCTGGAAAAAGAAAATCTCCGTCCGTCACGAGAAGCCGACCAACGCACGCTCATCCGCCGTCTGAGCTTTGACCTCACTGGTCTCCCGCCCTCACCTGAAGAGGTCCAGGCGTTTAGCAAAGATAAAAGTGAAGGCGCTTACGAAAAACTCGTGGACCACCTGCTCGCCTCACCGCATTACGGCGAACGACTCGCCCAGTATTGGCTCGATGAAGTCCGTTATGCCGACACCGATGGTTTTCACGGCGATAATTATCGCAGCGTTTATCCCTATCGCGATTACGTCATTGACGCCTTTAATCACGACATGCCGTTCGATCGTTTCACCACGGAACAGATCGCCGGGGATCTGCTGCCCAATGCCACGAGGGACCAACGCATCGCCTCCACTTACAATCGCTTGAATCGCACCACCCAGGAAGGCGGCGCGCAGGCCAGGGAATATCTCGCGAAATATGCCGCTGACCGCGTCCGCACCACCTCCACCACGTGGTTCGGCAGCACGATGGGTTGTTGCGAATGTCACGACCATAAATTCGATCCGTTCAGCACCAAAGATTTTTACAGTTTCGAGGCGTTCTTCGCCGATGTGAAAGAAGAAGGCGTCGCCAAACCGGAGGAGATCCCAGTACCCGATTCTGAACAGGCGGCCAAGCTCAAAGACTTCGACCAAAAAATTTCAGCCGGGGAAAAAGCGTTGTTGGTACGGACGCCGGAGATTATCGCCGGGCAGCTTAAATGGGAGAAAAACATCCTAACAACCAAAACTCCAAAACTCGGCCCGTGGTATTATCGCGGCCCGTTTGTCGCGCGCAATTTCGACATCGCTTTCAACAAATCCTACATCGAAAAAGAAAAGAAAATTGACCTGAAGAAAGATTGGACCCTCCGCACCGACTGGGAAGACGGCAAAGTCCACAATGGTCTGACCGGCAACAACACGGCTCATTATCTTTATCGCACCATCGAATCTTCCTCGACCCAATCTCTCTTTTTGTCTCTCGGCAGCGACGACGCCATCAAGGTGTATATGAATAACAAGCTTGTCTTCAGCAATTTCGTCCAGCGCAGCGCGGCGCCCGATCAGGACAAAGTCACCGTGCAACTTCGTCCCGGCACCAACAAATTGATGATCAAGATCGCCAATGCCGAGGCCGATTGCGGATTTTATTTCAAGGCCGGTGACGTGTTGTCGCCCGAAATGTTGGCCGCGATCCACGCGACGAATAGAACAGCGGCGCAGACCAAACAACTGGACGACTATTACCAAGGCATCGCGCCTGAGTTGAATCCCGTGCGGACCCAACTCGCGCAATTGAAAAAAGAAAAAATGGAATTTTCCAAAACCGTGCCGCTGACCCTCGTCACGGTCGCCGTCCCGCCGCGCACCACCCGCATCCTGCCGCGCGGCAATTGGATGAATGACTCGGGTGAAATCGTCACTCCTACGGTCCCGCATTTTCTCCCCTCGTCCATCACCGGCACCAATCGCGCGACGCGCCTCGATCTCGCCCACTGGCTTGTCTCGCGCGACAATCCCCTGACCGCCCGCGTCTTCGTCAATCGCCTCTGGAAAATTTATTTCGGCACCGGCCTTTCCAAAAACCTCGATGACTTCGGTTCGCGCGGTGAATGGCCCACTCATCCCGAACTGCTCGACTGGCTCGCCACTGAATTCATGGACAGCGGTTGGGACGTCAAACACATGGTCAAACTCATCGTCACTTCCGAAACCTACCGCCAAAGCTCCGAGTGCAGCGACAAAATGCGCGAGCGCGATCCCTTCAATCGCTTACTCGCCCGCCAATCCGCTCTCCGTTTCGATGCCGAAATGGTTCGCGACAACGCACTCGCCGTCAGCGGGTTGTTGTCGCCAAAGATCGGCGGCCCGAGCGTGAAGCCTTATCAACCCGCCGGTTATTGGGATCAATTGAATTTTCCCAAACGCACCTGGGATAATGACACAGGCGAGTCAGTTTATCGTCGCGGTCTTTACACGTTTTGGTGCCGCACATTCCTCCAACCCAGCCTGCAAGCGTTCGACGCTCCCAGCCGCGAAGAATGCACCATCGAACGCGTCAACTCCAACACCCCCCTGCAAGCCCTCGCCCTTTTGAACGACACCACCTACGTCGAAGCCGCCCGCGCCCTCGCCGAAGAAACCATGCAACACGGCGGCGCCAAAACGGATGACTGCATCAACTGGACATTCAATCGCACCTTGGAGCGCAAACCGACCAGCCAGGAATTTAAATTATTGAATAATCTCTACCAAAAGGAATTTAAACATTATAGCCAGGACACCGTTGGCGCAACGAATCTGCTCAGCGTCGGTCAGTTGCCCACGCCCAAAGACGCGAAGATTCCCGAACTGGCCGCATGGACTTCCGTCGCCCGCGTCGTTCTGAATTTGCACGAAGCCATCACCCGATTTTAATTATGGACCCATTTGAAATGATTCGCCTCCAGCAAACCCGCCGCACTTTCCTGCGTCGCGCCGCCCTCGGCGTTGGCTCCATCGCTTTGGGTTCACTTTTACCGTCCACGGCCAGAGCAGAACAAAAATGGCGGGGCATCATCAATCCCACGCATTTTCCAGTCAAAGCCAAACGCGTCATCTTCCTCTGCATGGCCGGCGGCCCGTCCCATCTCGAGACCTTCGATTACAAACCGAAGCTCGCCGAACTCAATGGCCAGCCCATGCCCGAGTCCTTCACCAAAGGCCAGCAGATCGCGCAACTCCAGGGCCAGGCGTTGAAATGCCTCGGCCCGCAATTCGAATTCAAACGCTACGGAAAATCCGGCCAGCAGATCAGCACCATTCTTCCCAACATCGGCAAACTGGCGGATGATATCTGCATCGTCCGCTCCATGTTCACCGAGCAGATCAATCACGATCCCGCGCACGCTTTTCTCAGTACTGGTTCCGCAATTTCTGGCCGTCCCGCGATGGGTTCCTGGGTCCTTTATGGCCTCGGCAGCGAATGTGAAAATCTTCCCGGCTTCGTCGTGCTTGTTTCCTCCGGTGGTGGCCAGGATCAACCCATCGCCGCGCGTCAATGGCACAGCGGCTTCCTCCCCAGCAAATTTCAAGGCGTCATGTTCCATTCCAAGGGCGACCCCGTCCTCTACGTCAACAATCCCAAAGGCGTCTCCGACCAAAGCCAGGAATCCGTCATTGAAACCGTCAATTCCCTCAATGGTATTTTTGACAAAAAAAACCACGATCCCGAGATCGCCACCCGCATCAGCCAATACGAAATGGCCTTCCGCATGCAGGCCAGCGTTCCCGGACTGATGGACATCTCCAAAGAACCGCAAAGCGTCCTCGACAACTACGGGGCGAAAGCCGGCGACGGCTCCTTTGCTTCCAATTGTCTCCTCGCCCGCCGCCTGGCCGAGCGCGGCGTCCGCTTCATCCAACTTTACCATCGCGGCTGGGACCATCACGGCGGAGTAAAAAACGGTGTCACCACCACCGCCGGTTTAGTTGACAAAGCCACCCATGCCCTCATCACCGACCTGAAAAATCGCGGCATGTTGGAAGACACCCTCGTCGTCTGGGGCGGCGAATTTGGCCGCACCCCCATGGCCCAGGGCGACGGTCGCGACCACCATATCAAAGGTTATTCCCTCTGGATGGCTGGCGGCGGCATCAAAGGCGGCATCAGCTATGGCAACACCGACGAACTCGGCTACAACGCCGTCGAAACCCCCGTCCACATCCACGACCTCCACGCCACCATGTTGCATTTGCTGGGCATAGACCACGAACGTCTCACCTACCGTTTCCAAGGACGGGATTTTCGTTTGACTGACGTGGCTGGACAAGTGGTGAATCCGTTGCTGGCATAATCCCTCAGCACCGAGGCATCTAAAATATTTGAGGCATCATGCAAAAAGCAGAACTACGAATTAAATAGTTTAAATAAATTGCACCCCCACTCATTGAAGAATAAGCAATGAGTGGGGGTGCAATATTAATTACTAGGGTAAATAAAACAAGCAAAAAGCCTTGGTCAGGCCAATTCCTCATTTAAAATTTACCCAACGGACAACTCATGGTAATTCTATTCCATGGATTTAGCGGACAATCTCAACCGCATTGAACAACGCATCGTCGCCGCCTGCGCGCGCGCCGGACGCGAACGTTCCTCCGTCACCCTCGTCGCCGTCACCAAAAATCAACCCGCCCAAGTCGTCCGCGACGCCGCCAATCTCGGCCTGACCCTTTTCGGCGAAAACCGCATTCAAGAAACCAAAATAAAAATCGGCCAATGTCCCGGCCATTTCCGCTGGCACATGATCGGCCATTTGCAGTCCAACAAAACCCGCGACGCCGTACATTTCTTTTCCATGATCGAAAGCGTGGACAGCCTCGCCCTCGCCCAAGAAATCAACAAGTGCGCCGATAAAACCGCCAAGACCATGCCCATCCTGTTGGAGGTGAACGTCGCCGGTGAATCCACCAAATTCGGTTATCGCCCCGACCAACTCCTCGCCGAATTCGAACAGATCAACGCCCTGCCCAAAATCGAGATCCACGGCCTGATGACCATCGCGCCCTACGCCGACGATCCTGAAAAAGCCCGCCCCCATTTCCGCTGTTTGCGCGAGTTAAAAACTGAGTGCGAAAAAATCCTTGGTGTTCCCCTGCCCCACTTGAGCATGGGCATGAGCGGTGATTTTGAAGTGGCGATTGAAGAAGGAGCGACTATGATACGGGTTGGCACGGCGCTCTTTGGAGCACGTCCGAAACCAGTCGCCAAAAATGAAGATGTCGAGTAAATTGAAAAACGATATGGACCTGACGGTCGAAACATTTCATGCGGAAATCGCCGAAGCGCTCAAGTCCTTCGATAAATTCGTCGTCTGCCTCGACAAACCGCCCGACGAATGCAAAGTCGCCCTCCTCTCCCTCATGGAAAAAGCGATCAAAGCCTATGTCAGCCGCGGCCCCCATCTTCGTCATGGCATCGCGCTCGACAAACAAGTCACCATTATTCTGAGCCAGACCGAAAACGACCGTCCTCTCTGCGGCATTTATTTTAATCTTTCCTCGCCCTACAAAAAGAAGCCCGCCGCGCAAAAAGCGAAAGTCGGAGATTAACTCATTGGAGCGCCGATCCCCTTTTGGGATTTAGAAATTAGAATTTGTTTCGTGCTTCGGACTTCGTGCTTCGAATTTTCCCGCCCTTACTCCTCCCTAACGTCATCCTGCAACTGCACACTGCCCGCCACAATATCCGCCACTGTGCTGATATCGCGTTGCGGCCCGGAGACTTTGATTTCGCCCACCTTCAAGCCGTCCCGATAAACCGACAGCCGATGATTCACCTCGGGAATTGCGCCCAGGGGATAACTCAGCACGACAAAGCGCCCTTCCATATTGACCATGGTAATTTTTCCGGACGGTCTAAAATTTGGGGTGATAACCGCTTTGGCCATTTTAATTGGCTTGGCTGGTTGATCGGTTTCAGGTTGCTCCGTCGTCGTTCGCAACGTTCTTTTTCCGGACCAAGTAACCGGAGCCGCTGAACCCGCCTCACCCGACCTCACCGACTTTGGCGCTTCCTCGACCTTCACCGTTTTCGGTTTGAACATCGTCGCATTAAGAGTCGTTTTCCCCTGCCATTTCGGCGACGTGGCGGGAGTCGCAGCATCCTTGGCCATGACCGTTTTTGGCGCATCCACCGGCTTTACCGGTTCAGCCTTTACCTTCATTTTAGTTGACTCAATGGGCGGCGCCGGAGTGATGTTTTGTGATTTCGGTGGCTCGGCCGTTTTGGCCACTTCCGGTTTAAACATCTTCGGACTTAATGTTTCTTTCCCCGCCCAAGCGCCGTGTGCGGTGGTCGCGGCGGCACTGTCAACCATTGGCGGCTTCGACGTTTCTGCGGACTTCGCCGGTTCCGGCTTGGGCTTTGTCTTCTGGACAGATGGCTTAACAGCAACCGTTTCAGAAATAACCGGTTTGGATTTTTCCACTGGTTTCACCGAGGCAGTCTTGACCGGCTTGATCATGGTAGTTCTCGGCGCTGCCTTGCCCGGCCAAGTGCTGACGGTCCTGCTCGTCTCACTCTTGGACTCGATCAGTTTCGGCTTCGCCACCGGTTTTGCCGGTTTCGCAATCTCTTTGACCGTCTTGGTTGACGAAACGTGTTCTTTCACTTTAGCTTCCTGCGGCTTCTCAACCTTCACCGCGCTCTCCGCTGTTTTCGGCGATTCCGTCAGCAATGATTTCAATCGCGCCTCCATCTGGTCCAAAGGTTCCGAAGACTCCGCCGCCTTCACCGGCGCACTTTTCTTCACCGACTTTTCTACCATCGGTTTCGATGGCTTGACCGGTTCCGGCTTGGCCATCGCCGGCTTCGACGTCTCCTTGACAGGTTTTGAATTGACTGCTGATTTGGCCTTGTCCGACTTGACTGGTTTCGGCGCCTCCTTGGGCTTCACCGGTTCCGATTTGGCTCCGGTTATCGGAATATTCTTGGACACAACCGGCTTGGCTTCTTCCGGCTTCACCACATTTGGGAGCGGCTCCGGCGATCCCTGGAGCAACGCTTTCAACCGCGCTGCCGTCTGCTCCGTCCAAGCATCCGGCCCCTGAGGTTTCACTTTTTTCTCCGCCGCCGTTTTGGCCGCTTTCGTCTGCTTTGTCGCCTTGCCCTGCCAGTCAGCACTGGCCTGCGCCGATAAAAAGAATCCCGCGCCCACCATCATCAAAACAGCGCGCAAATCGTAAATCGTAAATCGTAAATGTTTCATCATTTTTTATTATGCGGCGCCTGCATCGCCGGCCCCTCGATTAATTTCCCTTCGATCCGGGCAAACCGTTTCCGCCAATCCGCCCAGCTCGATTCCCAGGCCTCTCCCGGAAAATTCTTGCGTGCCTCAGCCATGACCCGCCGCAATTCCACAATTTCCGTTTCCGCCTCCTCCCGTCGGCCCCACTTGATCAACCCGTCCATCAGATTAAGATGGTTCTCCGGATA
>CAIYOY010000059.1 GCA_903927905.1 uncultured Verrucomicrobiales bacterium
CTGGGTTCCACCTCACAGCGGCGGATTGCGCTCATCGTTGCAGTCAACCCTAATCCAAAGGAGTCAGTATGAGATCGAACCCGTCCTGCCGCATCGTCCTCCAGTTGGCCGTGCTGGCCATCGCCACTTCACTGGCGGCGCAACCGCAACAAGGTCCGCCCGGACCGTTTAATCCGCCGAATCCACCGGAGCCACCGAACCAATCGGTGCCGCGCGCTCCGCGTCTGCGTCCGCCGCCGCCACCGATCATTGTCAAATCCGGCGGCACTCATCTGGGCGATCCGTTGCCCGGTCTGACTCCGCAACAAACGACCGATTTCAAAAACGGCCTGGAGGAATTTCAAAGCGTGGATACGCCGGAAAGCGGGCTGGGGCCGATTTTTAATAATGTCTCCTGCGTGGCTTGTCACTCGGTGCCGGCACCGGGCGGGTCGAGTCCGATCACAGCAACGCGTTTTGGCCGAATGACGAATGGGGTGTTCGATCCATTAACCGAATTAGGCGGGTCGTTGTTGCAGCAGTTTGCGATTGATCCAGCGTGCCAGGAGGTTATTCCACCTCAGGCTAACGTCGTCGCAAAACGACAAACCACGCCGCTGTTTGGTTTGGGCCTGATCGAAGCGATTCCGGATGCGACGATCCAGCATAATGCCAGCGCGCCCAAGCCGGATGGTGTCAAAGGCACAGTCTCCATGGTGCAGGATGTCGCCACTGGAACAACGCGGGTGGGACGTTTTGGCTGGAAAGCGCAACAGGCAACGCTGTTGTCGTTTGCCGGAGACGCCTATGTGAATGAGATGGGGATCACCAGCCGGTTGTTTCCGACGGAGAATGCGCCCAACGGAAACACCAATCTGCTGGCGGAGTTTGATAAAATTGGTGATCCGGAGGATCAGATTGATCCGGTGACGGGTAAATCGGACATAGACCGGTTTGCCGATTTCATGCGGTTGCTGGCACCGCCGCAAGCGCAGCCGTTGGGTCCGAATGGCCATCTGGGGCAATCTTTGTTCATGCAAGTGGGTTGCGCGGTTTGTCATACGCCGTCCATGATGACGGGCACGAACGCGATCCATGCGCTTGATCGGAAGCCGGTGGGATTATATTCCGACCTGCTCTTGCATGACATGGGTTCGCTCGGCGATGGGATCGCGCAGGGGACGGCCACGATTCATCAGATGAAAACGCCGCCGTTGTGGGGTTTGCGGGCCAGCGGACCGTATCTGCATGACGGACGAGCGGCCACGGTGGACCAGGCGATTCGCGCGCATGACGGCGAAGCGGCTCGAGCCACAGGGCGTTATTTGAAGATGACGCCGGTGCAGCAAAAGGATTTGCTGGAATTCCTGAATTCGCTTTGAGAAAAAGTGAATTTTTAAATTGATTCGGGCTGACATTCTGGCAAGGTTTGCAGGACGCCAATGTCAGCCCGATTAATCTCTTTAATCTGTTTCGTTTTGATGCTGTTGGCGGGAAAGGTGTGCAGTGCTGCTCCGGCTCTCATTCCCCTCCCGCAATCCATGCAGCTTGGGACGGGCGTTTTTACGCTTTGCCCGCCGCAAGCCGTGGCGGGGGTGCCGGTTAAAGCGACGACCAAAATCCTGACCGATACCACTTCAAAAGCGACGGGCCAATATCTGGCGGCGTTGCTCCTGAAATCCACTGGTTACGAATTTGAAGTGAGCGCGAGCACATCGGCGATTGCCGTCAAGGACGCGATTTTGATCACGACGGTCAATTCCAATGCCACGCTCAATTCAGAGGGTTATGAACTGACGGTGTCACCGGACTCGGTGGTGATCCGGGCACCGACTTCAGCGGGCGGTTTTTACGGGGTGCAAACGTTGCTGCAATTGTTCCCACCGCAGATTTATTCAGTGCAGCCGGCAATCAATGTGACTTGGACGGCACCTTGCGTTTTTATTCAGGATCAACCGCGATTTGCCTGGCGGGGATTCATGCTGGATGTGGTGCGGCATTTCCATGACAAGCAAGAGGTCAAAGACTGCCTGGACACGATGGCCTATCACAAGTTGAACACGTTCCATTGGCATCTGGTGGATGATCAGGCGTGGCGCATTCAAATTTTGCAATATCCCCGGTTGACGTCCGTCAGCGCCTGGCGTCCGAGCATTGATTACGGGCTGAACCCGCGGGCCACCCCATACTACGATACGAATGGGAATTATGGCGGTTTTTACACCCAGGATGACATCCGCGAAGTGGTGGCCTACGCAGCGGCGCGGCATATCACGATCGTGCCGGAAGTTGAAATGCCGGGGCACTCGACGGCGGCGTTGCTGGCTTATCCGGCGGTCAGCGCGGACACCAATTTCCCGATCAATCTGGATGTGATCAATTATCACTATGATGTCTATAGTCCGGCCACGCCCGGAACGTTTACCTTTCTACAGAACGTTTTAACCGAAGTGATGGGATTGTTTCCGGGGCAATACATCCACTGCGGCGGCGATGAAGTCTCGTCCTTTATCTGGAACACGAATGCTTATGACAGCGCCCAGATGCAAACGCTGGGCATCACGCCGAACGGTTCGGCTTCCGTGTTGCAATATCAAAGCTGGTTTTCCGGGCAGATCGCCAATTTTCTGGCGTCCAAAGGCCGGACCATGATTGGTTGGACGGAAATCGAATATGGCGGTGTGCTGACCAATGCCGCGTTGATGGACTGGATCAATGGCAGCAGCAGTCAAGCGGTCAACGCGGCGACGAACGGCCGGCCGGTGGTGATGGGGCTTAATGCCTATACCTACATGAATTATCTCAGTTACACCAATCAGGCGGTGGAACCGCCCAGCCAGTCCGGGACCTTGCAGATAGACACGATGTATAATTTTGAACCGGTGCCGACCAATTTGCCGGCGGCGTATGTGACGAACATTCTGGGGGCGCAGGGGCAATTATGGGGTGAGTATGTCCCCTCCCGGTTGAACATGTTCTTCAAGCTTTATCCCCGGTTGTGCGCGCTGTCTGAAGTGCTGTGGACGCCAGCCGCTTTGAAGAATTACACCAATTTTCAACAACGGCTCGTGGCGCACAAGCAACGGCTGGATTCGGCCCGCATCAATTACGACCACACCAACCTGGTGCAGATCGGCAGTTGGTCGTCCACCACGATCAATACGAACGGAGTGACGAACAGTTGGGATGTCAGCAGTTATGTGACGAACGCGGGCGAAGTGGATATCAATTTCTGGCGGAACACGGGCAATTCCTCCCTAAACATCAACTGGGTTGCGTTGTTGGAAAATGGGGTGGAAATTGACCGCGATGTCCACACGGGCACAGCCACCACGACGCCGATCATTCCCATTTACATCCTGCATGTGCCGGCGCGCAAACGAGGGGCGACTTATACCATCCGCGCAAATATGGCCGGGTCCGGCGGGACTAATGGCACCAACTCCACTGGCACGGTTTATATGCCGAATTGGAACTGACCAGTATGACTTTGCCCTTCATAAAACATCAGACACCAAGGTCCGCGCTTTGGGGAGCGGCTCTCGGACTGGCACTGTCCATGAGCGCATCGGCGCAGTCGCTGACTTTTCTGACTTTGGCTGGCAATGCCGGGCGGGGCAGCAAGGATGCAGTCGGGACCAATGCCCAGTTTTATCATCCGCAAAGCGTGGCGGTGGATGCGAACAGCAATCTTTTCGTGGCGGATTTTGGGAATAATACCATCCGCAAAATGACGCCCGATGGCACGGTGACGACGTTCGCGGGCCAAGCGGGAAATGGTCGCAGCGGAGATGGCACTGGTTCCGGGGCGTATTTCAACGGCCCGGCCGGAGTGGCGGCCGATCTTGCTGGAAATGTTTACGTGGCGGACTCAGTCAATAATACGATCCGCAAGATCACGACCAATGCAGTGGTGACGACGCTGGCCGGTTCGTCCATCGCCAGTGGCAGCACGGATGGCACCGGGACCAATGCGCATTTTCTCCAACCGCTGGGTGTGGCGGTGGATGCGTCGAATAATGTGTATGTCGCGGATTACGGCAATCATGTCATCCGGAAAATTTCTTCGGCAGGCGCCGTGACGACGCTGGCCGGGACGGCGGGAAATTATGGCAGCGCGGACGGCACCGGGGCGGCGGCGCAATTTTACCAGCCGGAAGGGGTCGCGGTGGACAGTTCTTATAATGTTTATGTGGCGGACACGGGCAATGGCACGATTCGTAAAATCACTTCCGGCGGCGTGGTGACGACGCTGGCGGGTTCGGCGGGAAATTATGGCAGCGCGAACGGCTCCGGGGCGAACGCGCAATTTTATCAGCCGCGCGCGGTGGCGGTGGATGCGTTTGGGAATGTTTATGTGGCCGATTTTCTGAATAATGCGATTCGGTCGGTTTCTTCCGGCGGGGTGGTGACAACTTTGGCCGGAACAGTCGGAACAGCCGGTTATGTGGATGGGGTCAATTCCAGCGCACAGTTTCGCGGCCCGCAGGGGCTGGCGGTCAAGGCGAATAGCTCGGGCGTTTATGTGGCGGACTTTTTTAATAACGCGATCCGGTTGGTTTCCACCGCAGGCCCAAGCGGAGCAACGGCGACAGTGGCAGGATCTGCTTCAAAGGGAAATGGCAACGGTGTGAATGCCAATGCACGGTTCAGCGCGCCCGGAGGCGTGGCGGCGGATGCGAACGGCAATATTTACGTGGCGGATGTGGAGAATAATCAGGTTCGGCTGATCAATTCATACGGCCTCGTCAGCGTGGTGGCGGGTTCGGGTGGCAATGGCAACGCCGATGGCAACGGAACGAACGCTTCATTTTCCACGCCGCACGGCGTGGCCCTGGATCACAACGGCAATGTATTTGTCACTGACACAGGCAATGGCACCATTCGCAAAATCACTTCAGCCGGGACGGTAACGACGTTCGCGGGGACGGCGGGATATTTCAGCAGTCTGGATGGGGTTGGAACCAACGGGCTTTTTAACGGCCCGCAAGGGATCGCGATTGATTCGGCCAACAACATCTACGTGGCCGACACCTTGAATCATACGATCCGTAAAATCACTTCAGGCGGAATCGTTACGACGCTGGCGGGCATCGCGGGAAATTTTGGCAGCACGGATGGCGCGACGACCAATGCGCGGTTTTATTGGCCGCAAGGCGTGGCGGTGGATGCGTCCGGTAATATCTATGTGACCGAACGTTTTAACCACACCCTCCGTAAAATTACACCAGCCGGAGTGGTGACCACGATAGCGGGAACGGCCGGACTTTGGGGCGCGGTGGATAACACTAACACGGTGGCGCGGTTTTTTCAGCCGAACGGAATTGTGGTTGACGGTTTCGGAAATATTTTTGTGACCGATGTGGGTAATAACACCGTTCGCGAATTAACCCTGTCCGGAGGCATCTGGACCAGCAGCACGGTGGGTGGTCTGGCTGGCATCACCGGCGCGAACGACGGCACCGGCACCAGTGCGCGCTTTAGCAGTCCAACAGCAATTGCGGTGGATGGCTCGGGTTATCTGTATGTGGCCGATTCCGGCAACAACACGATTCGCACCACGGGCGCGGTGGTCGCGTACAGCCCACCCTCGATCACCAGTCAACCACAACCCAAAGCCACGGCGGCGGGGAACAGCGCGTTCTTCACCGTGGGAGCTACGGGTGGCGGGCCGTTGGTTTATAGCTGGCAGAAAAACGGGTCCGCTCTGGCGGATGCCGGCAAATTTTCAGGTTCCGCGACTTCGTCCCTGACCATTGCCAATGTGCAGGCCTCGGAAGTGGCCAGTTATTCGGTGGTGGTCACTAATCTTATCGGGACGGCTTCCAGCGCTTCGGTCACCTTGTTGCTCGCGCAGGCAGGGAGTTTTGGTTACACGAGTTTGGCGGCGGATCGTTCTGTGTTATTGCAGATGAATGGGACCTACGGCGGCAGTTATGATTTGCAATGGTCTTCCAATCTGACCAGTTGGCAATCTTTGGGCGCATACGGCGGCCCGACTAATTTTTCCTACCACGATTTTTCCGTGACCAATGGAAATTATCGCTTCTATCGCCTAAAGTTGAATCCCTGACCGCCGTTAGCAGGGTTAGGTGGTGTTTGACACTGCAAATAACTTGCTCTGAAAAGGCCCCGGAGTGCGGACATTCCTGTCCGCAGCGGTGTGACTTGTGCAAAACGCGTCGGAGTTAACCGGAGCCAGCCGTCCGCGCCGTCCGTCTGGCAATGGTCACACGCCTTGTCCGCTCCACCTCGCTGCGGACAGGAATGTCCGCACTCCGGCACCAGTATAAGATGCACGGGGTCAGGCGGGAATCACATCCACCGCCACTTTCAAGGTGTGCGTACCGCTTCCCAAAATGACCCCGTGTGCCGGACTGACGTCGCTGTAATCGCGGCCCCAGGCGACGGTGATGTGGCGGGTGGAGGGGAGGAGGTTGTTGGTGGGGTCCACGTCAATCCAGCCGAGACCATGGCAAAAAAATGAAATCCACGCGTGGGAGGCATCGGCCCCGGCGAGACGCGTCTTGCCGGGAGGCGGCACCGTTTCCAAATAACCGCTCACATAACGGGCGGGCAGACCGAGGGAGCGCAGGCAAGCGATTTGGAGGTGGGCAAAATCCTGGCAGACACCGCGCCGGTTTTTAAAAACTTCCTGGAGCGGTGTAGCGATGGTGGTGGCTTTGGGATCGAATCTGAAATCAGTGTGGAGGCGATGGGTGAGGTCCAGCACGGCTTCGAGGATTGGTCGGCCTTTGGCAAAAGAAGCGGAGGCGTAGTCGGCAAAGGCATTGTCCGGTTTGATGAACGGTGAGGTAAATAGAAATTCGCTGGCTTCGAGGGCGGAGCCGATTTGCGAGCCACGGGAAAGTTCGCGCACGGTTTCCCAGGCGGGTGTTTCGGCGGCCAACGGACGATGGGGAGTGGTGATTTCCACGCGGTGGCTCGATTGGATGACGAGCCGGCGATGAGCGCCTTGAATGGTCACATAGGTGGCGGTGTTGCCAAAGTAATCGGAATATTGCCGGGAAAGGGTCGGAGCGGGGTCAAGGTGAAGCCGGGATTCGAGGCGGAGTTGATGCGGCAGTTCGCGCGGATGCAAACGCAGAAGATGGTGCGAAACCGAAACCGGATCGGTGTAGTCGTAAGTCGTGGTATGGGTGACAGAGTAGAGCATGGAATTTTTTCTAGCTCACTTGGGCCACGGTGTGACTGAAGTAATGATGGGTCAGGGTTTCGGAAAGGTCGTCCAGCGAGTTCGATCTTTCGTTCAGCCAATTTTCCAATGCGACGCGGTCTTCGCAGAGCGTTTCCAGATCGGTTTCGGCCAGGTGCGCCGCGAGGCTGATGATCTTCTGTTGTTCGGCGTTGTCCGGCGCGGTTTCATCCTGCGGCAAGGCGGCGCTGTGTTCGTTCAAGGCTTTCAGTTGGAAGGCCAGGGCGCGGGGATTTTCTTCCTCGGCCAGCAGCAGGTCCATCACGGCGGGCAATTGGGCGCGGGAAAAACAACGGCGGCGATAGGTCATGACGCTGTCGGCGATTTCGAGGACGGGTTCGAGAGCGGCGTCTTTTTGTCCGGTGGTGGAAACGGCCGCGCGCAACAGGGAAAGCAAGTTGGCGCTGCGTTCCAGTCGCCGGCCAAAATCGAGAAAGCGCCAGCCATGGCCGCGCGTCATGTTTTCCATTTCCATGCCGCTAAAGGCCGCGAGATCCACGATGAGCCGGTTCAACACGATCAGGGCGTTGGTCAGCGGAATGCGACCGGGACGGGTGCGGGAGTCGGTTTGCAGTTCGTTGAGGATGCGCCAGGTGTCCACTGACAGGCGGTCGCGCACGGTGCCGGCGATCTGCCGGATGCGATTCAATAATTCACGGACGTTGCCGGATTTTTTCTGATTGTAAAACATCAGCAGGACGTGATGTTCCAAGTCCTTGGGCGCAAAGCGCGATGGAAAACTTTTCGGCAACAGGCGCATGGCTACAAGCATCTCGGCGATGGCCGCCAGTTCGAGCGCGCTTTCAGCCGTGGATTCACCGTCCAGCCGGGTGATGACGCAACGCAACAAGCGCAGCCGCCCCTCCAAGCGTTCGGTGTAACGACCGAGCCAGAAAAGGTTGTCCGCCACGCGGCTCGGGAGACCGGAAGAAACGCGCGTGGCATAAGTTGGAATGCCCGAGGGCGAAAGCAGGGTGACATTGTTCACCGGGCCATCGGTCAACACCCAGGTGTCTTTGCTGCCGCCGCCGGTTTGCATGGAAACATTGGGATCATCTTCCGCCGGAGACACGCGCGTGAGGCCGCCTGGCATGACGACACAGGAATCCAGTCCGGCGGTCACATAAGCGCGCAATACAATGGGGCGCGGTTCGAGTTGTTGCCCGCTCCAGACCGGCGCGCGCGACAAGGCCACTTGTTCCTGGCCGATAAATTCGGGTGGTCGCGCTTGAATGGCTTCGCGCAGTTCGGCGCGCGCTTGATCATCCATTTTTGCGCCAAAATATTTTTCGCGGGACGTGGCGGAAAACGCGGATTTGACCACGATTTTTTCCAGGTGTTCGCTGACAAAACTTCTTTCCGCACTCTGCCCGCACCACCAAGTGGCGACGGACGGCAGTTTTAATTCTTCATCGAGCAAGTGCCGACAAAGCACCGGCAGGAAAGCAAGCAAGCCCGGGCTTTCTATCAAGCCGGAACCAAGGGCGTTGGCCACGGTGACGTTGCCCATGCGCACGGCTTCGACCAAACCGGGAATGCCGAGAAAAGAATCGCCGCGCAATTCGAGCGGATCACAAAACGAGTCGTCCACGCGGCGCAAGATCACATCCACCTGGCGCAAGCCTTCGAGGGTTTTGATGAACACGCGGCTGTCGCGCACGGTAAGATCGCCGCCTTCGACCAGCGTGAGGCCGAGATAACGCGCGAGGAAGGCGTGTTCAAAATACGTTTCGTTCAGCGGCCCGGGCGTGAGCAGGACGAGGTTGGGATTTTCGCGATTGGTTCGGGCGGAATTGCGCAACGCGTCGCGGCTGGCGCTGAAAAAAGAGGCGAGCCGTTGCACTTGACAGTCGTGAAATTCATCCGGCAACACCCGCGAGAGCACCAGGCGATTGGCGAGCGCGTAACCCGCCCCGGAAGGGGCCTGCGTGCGATCAGCCAGCGCCCACCATCGGCCATTGGGCGACCGCGCCAGATCCACCGCGTGCAGATGCACGTAAATATCATGCGGCACGGGCAGGCCGTGGCACGCGCGCAAAAAGGCGGGATTCGCAAAGACGAGGGCCGGCGGCAAAATGCCGGCGCGCAGGAGCCGTTGCTGGCCGTAAAGATCGGCCAGGATGAGATTGAAAAGTTTGGTGCGCTGAATCAGCCCAGCCTCGATCTGCTTCCATTCTTCCGGCGGAATCAGCAACGGGACCAGATCCAGTTCCCATGGACGATCAATGCCCTGCGGGTCACCGTAGATATTGTAAGTGACGCCCTGCTCGCGGATGATCCGCCGCGCATTTTCCCAGCGCACGGCCAATTCCTCACGGCCCATGCCATTGAATGACGCGACGAATTTTTCCCAATGCGGGCGCGGCAATCCGTTCGCGGCGGAAACCTCGTCGTAATGTTCCGACGCCGGAGGATACTCGCCAAAAGGACTGGCGAAGTTGCTGGGCGCTGTCGGTGTTTCGGTCATGGTTTTAAATCAGCCAAAATCGTGTGGACAGTCTAACACAACTTTGCGGCGGCCAAGAGAATTTTTCTCTTGGTCCTGTTAGGAGACGAGGTGACGAGACTCTAACTCGATTTCCGTGCGCTAAAGAAAAGTTAGAGTCTCGTCAC
>CAIYOY010000060.1 GCA_903927905.1 uncultured Verrucomicrobiales bacterium
AGTGACGCGCCCTACCACCCAAACTGTACCATTACCCAAAAATTAGAGCCAACTCACGTTGGCTGCTACTTTCTAACCGGGCCGCTATCAGTGAAATGCCCTAACTCGCCGCCATCCGCATCGCGGCAAAAAGATTTTTCCCTGCGTCCACGGTCACTGGCGTCTTGGATTTTTCATCCGCTTTTTCCACCAACTCCTCCGGCAGTTCCCGCAAAAACGGCGAGGGATGACACGGCAGCACCTGCCCGTATTTTTTCCGGCCACCACAATGGCTCAAGGTCAACGTGTTCATGGCCCGCGTGATGCCCACATAAAATAAACGCCTCTCTTCATCCATTGTGCCCTCCACTTTGGAGCGCGAATGCGGCAACAACCCGTCTTCCATGCCCACGATGTACACGTGCGGGAATTCCAACCCCTTGCAACTGTGCATGGTGATCAGCGTGACCGCATCCGCCGTTTCCTCTTTTTCCTCTTCCCGATCGGCATCCAGCGTCAGGTCGTCGAGGAAGGTTTCCAGATGCTGCACCGGATTGGCCGTGGTAGCGCTGAGGGTGCTGATCAATTCTTTCAGGTTTTGAACCCGGCCATCGGCCACGTCAGGATTTTTTTCACTGCGCCGCAAATCCGCGACATACTCAATTTCTTCCACAAACCGTTCCGCCCAATTTTGCAGAGAGATATTTTCCCCCGTTTGCAACAGCGCGCGCTGCCGCTCAATAAATTCAATGAATGCTTGCACCGCTTCCCGCGTCTTCGTCGTGAAGCTCGCCTGCACATCGGTGTGTTTCATCGCGGTGAAAACAGAGCAGTTGCGTTCGTGGCTGGCGCCAAGCAACCGTTCCATCGTGACATCGCTCAAGCCGCGCGCCGGAACATTGGCGATGCGCAGCAGGCTGATGTCATCGTTGGGATTCACAAACATTTTCAGATACGCGAGAAAATCTTTGATCTCGCGACGGTCAAAATAACTTTGGCCACCGATGAGGTGATAGCGAATACCGGCCTGACGCAAGGCGGTTTCCAAAACACGCGATTGCTGATTGGTGCGGAAGAGAATGGCCTGATCATGCCAGGGAATGCGATGGGCCAGCGTGTTGAAATTGATTTGTTCGGCCACCGTCCGGGCTTCCTCTTCATCGGTCTCGAAAGTGTGCAGCGTGATCTTCGCGCCTGCGCCTTTTTGCGACCAAAGATTTTTTCCCCGCCGCCGCGCATTGTTTTTGATGACCGCATTGGCCGCTGCGAGGATGGTCGTGGTTGAGCGATAATTCTGCTCGAGCTTGATGATTTTGACTTTGGGAAAATATTTCTCCAATTCCAGCAGATTGGCGATTTCCGCGCCGCGCCAGCCGTAAATGCTTTGGTCATCGTCGCCCACCACGCAGAGATTGGTATGCTGGGAAGTCAGCAGATGGATGAGCTTGAACTGCGCCGCGTTGGTGTCCTGATATTCGTCCACCATGACATATTTATATTTTGCGCGACAGGCTTCGAGCGCATCGGGATGCTCGGTGAAAAGCTTCAGCGTAAGCAAAATCAAATCATCAAAATCCACCGCGTTGCAGGCATGCAAGGCTGTTTGATAACGCGAATGAACATGCTCGGCGAGCGCGGCGACGTTCGGATTGTCGAACGCCCTGGCCCGTTCCCCGCCATTCTTGAAACGGCTCAAAAGCCCAAGGACCGCCCCCGGATCCACCTTTTCTCCCTTGTTGGAAATGTGGCTGAGGATTTTTTTGATGGCCCCAAGCTGTTCCGTCTCGCTGTAAATGACGAAGTTGCGCTTGAACCCCAGCTTGTCGATATGCAAACGCAAGATGCGAACGCACAAAGAATGAAACGTGCAAAGAGTCGGACGCTGTGGTTTTTCCCCGTCGGCAGTTTTCTCTCCGCGGCCGATCATCTTGCTGACGCGCTCCTGCATTTCGCGGGCCGCCTTATTGGTGAAAGTGACCGCGAGAATATTACCGGGCGGCACCCTCTTCTCGATCAGATGTGCAATGCGAAAGGTGATGACCCGCGTCTTGCCCGTGCCCGCGCCCGCCAAAATCAAAACCGGCCCCTCCGTGGTCTCGACGGCGGAGCGTTGCGGCGGATTTAAGGTGGCTAAATTGAGCATTGGCGGATGCGAGTGTACGGAGACTAAAAGTGAAGGCAAGAAGGGAAAGAAAATTAACCGCAAAGAACACAGAGATCGCAAAAAATCAAAAGCATTCAGCTTGCGAGGGAGGCGTTAGCGCCATCAAGCTCTCCTTTTCCTACGGAACTGAAAACGGTTTGCTCCAGTGGAGTCGAATTTAAGTTTTCCCGGCCAATTCCTGCCGCTTGAGATTTTCGGTGAGGTATTGGGTGACATCTTTGAACTTCCGCTCGTTCTCCGGATTGATGTCTATGAGGGTCTGATGCGCCTTCAGGCAAGTGCGGGTGATGTCCGCCGGTTTGACCCCTTGCATACAGGTCAGCGGCTCAAATTTTTCGCACAACGGTTCGGAACGTTCGGAAATTTTAAACAAATGGGCAATGCCCAGATTATCGAGGTCTTCCGCCAGGCGAGGATTGGGATTAACCAACTCGATCAGATGGGCGTTGCTGTCGCCATCACCGTAGAACTTAAGGCCCAGCTCCGATACCACGCCAAGAAAGGTGCTGTCCATCGCCAGGCAATCGGTCAAATCCAGGATAAAGCATTGATAACCATGCTCCCAAAGTTCGGTCACGAGTTTTTTCAAATCGAGGCTGGACGTGAAATTGGCGCGGTCCGAGATCTTGATGCAGGCGATCTGGTTGAAAACTGCGACCTTTAAAATTGCCGAAGTCTGATTCATTAGCTTCTGTTAGAATATCCGCCCGGTTGCCCGGCTAGTCAAGCCCCTGGCAGCACAGAATTGGGGCCGGAAAAGCAAAATAAAGCTTGCTTAAGCGTAAGACCGGGAGAGTTGTTTTTTGGCCCCGGCGGCGGCAGGCGGTCCAACAATCTCAGCCAAAGCCTGTTGCAGAACCAGCGATGCGTCCAAACCGCGCGAAACCAGCTTTTGGTTGCAATCGAGCAGACGATCCATGGCCGCGATCAATTCCGTCTGGCTGTAATTCCGCGCCTGTCCCAACGCGCGAAACAGCACGTAAGGATTGAGCGACAAGGGGTTGAATTTTTTGTCCTCAGGCAGAGCGTCAGCCGGAATGCGGGCTAATTGGGACTTGAGCCCGTTGTAGTCGGTTTCAGCCTTGATCCATTTTTGGGCCATCATTTCTTTGACAAAAATCAGGACGCGCACTTTGGTGATCAGCCCGTAAAGCAGGCCGATTTCGCTGCGCTGCGGATCGAGCCGCACTTCCCAAAGCTCCTCATCCAACCGGCGGAGCAGCACCGGCAGATCGCGGTCACCCAGCGCATCGCCCAGCGCAAATGCGCGCGCTTGTTTATTGCGGGTGACGATCGCGTCCACATCCGCCGTCTCGATGCGAGGACGGGTGCCGACGTAAAGTGAGAGTTTTTCGATCTCACTGCTCAACATGCGCACATGCGGGCCGACGTTGGCCACCAGCTTGGCCAGGGCTTCATTGGAAATTTCTTTTTGCCATTCCTGCAACGCGCGCACCGCCCACGACTCCGCCTGATCGGCCCAATCCTTGTCATCAGTGAACCATCCGGCAAAAACCTCCACCGTCCCGATCTTCTCCAGTGTTTTGTAAAAAGTGCGGCGCTTGTCCACCTTGCCGGAGCTGATCAGAAAACGGACATTGTCCCACTTGAACGTTTTTAATTCCTGCGCCAGATCACCGAGCGCTTCGGTCACCGCCGCTGCCGTGGCGGTGCGTTCTTCTCCGAGAAAATTACAGTTTTGCAGCCAAACCACTTTGCCACCGCCAAAAAAAGGAAGGGTTTGCAAAGCCTCGCGGAGTTTGCTGAGGGATTTGAGCGCCTCGCCACTGTTACTGACGCCGGCGTCAACGATTTCATGGTCCATGCCGCCGAGTTCGGCGGACCATTTCTGGAAAATTTCCTTGGCCCGTTGTTTGACCCCAAAGTCATCGTCACCCCAAACAAGAGCCACCGGAGTTTTTGGCGTGGCAGCGGCAGGCATGATGGTTTATTCCGGTTCTTCCGATTCGCCCGGATTCTCGTTGATCTGTTCGAGCACTTCGGACATGTCCTCAACCTGCTCAAACAAAGCCGCTGAAACGAAAATCGGTTTTTTCTGCGACGTGGCCAAAGCCAGGCAATCGCTCGGCCGGGCGTCAATCTCGACAATTTTCCGGCCCAACTCATTTTCCTGCTGGAGAATCAGCCGGGCAAAATAAGTGGAGTTTTTCAGGTCGGTGATGATGACGCGTTCCACATTGATGTTGAAGCCCTTGAAAATGTGATTGATCAAATCATGGGTCAACGGGCGTTCCTTGGGCTGGTCCCGCAAAAACATGCCGATGACCGCGCCCATGTTGTGTTCCACTTGGATGACAAACACCTTCTCGTCGTTGCCCACAAAAATGGCGCAACCGCTGTTGGCGGGCAGAATCCCCCGAATCTCAACGGGCAGCACGTCGTTTTTCATATCCACACCTTATGCTTTTGCCCCAAAAACACAAGTCATTGAAAAGTTTTGACGGAGCGCGGGTCTGTGGCACAGTGCCAAGACATCGCTTACAGCTTAGCGCCAAGACATGGCTTACAGTTTGCGAATATGACGCACTGGGCGCAAACTGCGGGAGCGGTCGCGTTGATGGAGGGTGCCCAACCGAGCCTGGCCGAGGAAGACTTCCCAAACGCCGGTCTGGAGTGGGCGCAGGGCGATTATTTCCTGGCCGAAAGCCCGGCCA
>CAIYOY010000061.1 GCA_903927905.1 uncultured Verrucomicrobiales bacterium
GGAGGACAGGCGAAACAAATATGAAATTCCAAATTTCAATGACCTTGCCCGCGAAAAATGCGAAAGGGCGCGAAATAATTTCTGAATCAGGTGTCGCTAGGTCGCGTTGACTCGAGTTTGGTGTCGTTAGTTGTAGTTTCACGCCGCTCGATGAGGGCTTGGCGGGGGTGGTAAGCAGCTTGGGAACGGGGAAATGGAGTGGGAAACTCGAAGCACGAAAATCGAAATCCGAAACAAATTGGAAATTCCAAATTTTAGGGACTGAAACAAAAGAGCAATGAAGAGGTTTTCGGGATAGAGTTTTTGCCCGCGAAAAAATGGCAAAGGGGAAAGAGAGGCGGGCGAGGTGTTTTTGATTCCCGGCCCGGTTCTGTGTTTCAGATTCCATTGTGTCCCATTCCATGATGTGAGCATGGTAATGTAATCGCTACATTGTGTCAACAGGTAAAAATTTTAAACCACGGATCACACGGATGGCCCGGATTTTTTACATGAGGCAGCGGAGAGAGCGGAGGGTTAACCGCGAAAGTCAAAAACCGGCGAAAAGGGATGGCTCGGTCGAACTTCAGCCGGTGGAGATGAAAAAGTTCATGGCGGCTGGATTCTCGGTTTCCAGTTATTGTGCCAAGAGAGGGTCCAGAGGTCGTTGAGTTTGGTTTGTTGGACGTGGCCGTCTTCGAAACCGATGTTGATGGCGGCAGCACTGGGCAGCACTGAACCAAAAAGGGTATGTTGCACCCCTGTGGGTGCCGTGGCGGTTTTGCCGCCGCCATGCCGCCAGATGGTGCAGCGTTCCATGCCATCAATGTTCAATGCTGCCCCTTGGGAAAGATCGGGTGCAGGTTGGTCAGTTTCTCTGGGCCATTCAACCCAAGCAATTGAGTCATTGAAAAACGGAGTTTGGGCTGGTTTTTGAATGGACGCAGGTTTCGTAAAGACAAATTGCGGATTGTTAAGGACTTCAGAGGGGGCGGTCCCCCACCAAGCCGTAGCACTGGTGATATTTGGGTCATAAGACGAAAGCCATGAATTGATACCATAGCTGCCGTTCATTAAGGGAGTGCCGGGCGGCCAGTAATACCACGCAAGACTGGCAGTTCCTGGTGCGGCACCAGTTGGACTTTGCCCAGATTGACGCTGTGTAGCTGGACAGACCAAAAGGGTTTGGCCAGTGACACCAAAAGGCTCCAAGCTGCCCACCCAATATCGCAGATCATTTGTTTTTGCATGCACGATCAATTGCCCCGTGTCATTCATATACATCTGCCCAGCCATCGCGATCTGCTTGAGATTACTGACACATTTGATGTCTTGGCCTTTATGCTTGGCCGAGGCCAGTGTTGGCAACAACAGCGCCGCCAAAATGGCGATGATCGCGATGACCACGAGCAATTCGATCAGCGTAAACCCTTTTGCTGGCGCAGATGATCTCATGCTTAGTTAGGGTGGGGGCCGGTTGGGGTTGCTGGGGAATATCGGCCAAGGCGCGTCCATGGGCAGGTTTCCGCTGCCGGTAAATTTATAAAGGTAACCCGCCATGGCCGTTATAATAATGCCGCCATCATTCGGGTCAATAGCAGGATAGCCGATAGCCACCAGGCGATTTTGTCGGATTGCCAACGCTGGGCTGAAGAATATGTCGCTCTGATGGAGCTTAGATAGTTGGCCGATATGGTTCTATAAAGACGGGAGCTCTAACAACCACCCCCGGCTCGTCAGTAGCCTCGCCCCACCATCTCACCCACATTTAATCACACCCGCTACGGTGAGGAGAGAGAGTGGCTGTCGGCTTGCCGACCGATGGCAAGGATTCACGGGGGGACAGGATTAACAAGATGGACAGGATGGCAAATAGCAGATAGCAAAGAGCATGGTTCAATCAGCTAAACCGGGTTTGCGACTGCGCGTCACCGCGCTGGCGGAGACTGTTGTGCGCAAAGGCCACCCCTGGATCTTTGCCGGCAGCGTGCGCGAGGAAAATCGCCCGGGTGGAGCAGGGGAGCTGGCGGTCATTTACGATCGCAATGACAAATTTCTGGCGGTCGGGCTTTACGATCCTGATTCTCCCATCCGCGTCCGCATCTTGCATGCGGGCAAGCCGACGCCCATCAATGCCGCCTGGTGGAAAACTCGTTTGGAACAAGTCCTGGAGCTGCGTGAGGGTATATTTGACAATCAGACCACCGGCTACCGCTGTATCAACGGGGAGAATGACGGCTGGCCCGGACTCGTGTTGGATCGTTACGACACCACCCTGGTGATAAAAATTTACAGCGCCATTTGGTTCCCGCGTTTGACGGAAATCCTTGAATTGATAAACGAACGAATTCCAAACGAACGGATCATTCTACGCCTCAGTCGAAACATTCAGGAAGCCGCCGCAGGAAAATTCTCCGACGGCCAGACTCTGCGCGGAACGCCGCCCACCGGCCCGGTGATTTTTCTGGAGAACGGATTAAAATTTGAGGCCGATGTTTTGCAAGGACAGAAGACCGGTTTCTTCCTCGACCAACGTGAGAACCGCAAACAAGTCGAGTCCCTCTCCTCCGGCCGCAAAGTTTTGAACATCTTCAGTTTCTCCGGCGGTTTTTCCGTTTATGCCGCGCGGGGCGGTGCCGCCGAAGTCGCCAGTCTGGATATCAGCGAACATGCCCTTGAGTCGGCCAAGCGCAATTTTGCCCTCAACCCCAAACTGCGCTGTCCGCACGAATTGATCCAGGCCAACGCTTTTGATTGGTTGCAGAAAAAAGTCGAAAAGAAATACGACCTGATCATTCTCGACCCGCCCTCCCTGGCGAAGCGGGAATCGGAGCGCGAAGAAGCCTTGCGAGCCTATGGTAAATTGATCGGCGGCGCGCTGGAACGCTTGCAGTCGGGAGGTGTTTTGGTGGCGGCATCGTGTTCGGCGCACGTTTCAGCCGATGAGTTTTTTGAGATGGCTTTGGCCACGGCCAAACAGTCCGGCAGGAAATGTGAGGAAATCATGCGCACCGGCCATGCCCCCGACCATCCTGCGACCTATAAAGAGGGGCAGTATCTGAAAGCGATTTATTTGCAATTTTAACGGAGTGCGGCTGGGGACAGGGGCTTGACATCGGGACCGTTTTTTGTGATGGACGTCGCTTGGACAGGGTAACGAGGTTCCGGGCGGCGGGACGCACGCCCTCTACGTCCGGCGAGACGCCCGACGCTACATTGCTGGCGCACTCCGAGGTTTAATATTTATGGCGCGACATCTGCCAGACGATGTGCGCACCGTGACCGAGGGCGAGAGCAATAAGTCCGACGCCCGACCAATGTTCCATGCGCAATAAAGTTTTTTCGGTGAATTTTCCGTGCCCGCGCGAGACGCCGTAGCTCAGTCCGAAAAACCACAGTCCCGTGCCCGCCGCCACACCCGCGATGCAAGTCAGTTTGCTGGGCCAATTATCCTGCACCCAGCGGTGGCCGATGAAACTCACGGCGAGGACGATCCAAAAAGCGAAGACCCCGATGTTGGCCATGACCCGGACGAAACCGATCATGAAAGCGGAATGTGGATGCAACTTTTCTTCCACTCGCTGCTGGACGCGGTCGTAGCCTTCGATTTTTTTTGTCGTCAGGAATTTTATGCCCAGATACAGCATGAAAAAGAAGCTGCCCAATTCCATCACCGCCTTGATCCAACCCGCTTCAAAAAACGAGGCAAACCCGGTGAAGGCCAGCGCGCAATAAATCAGCTCCATCACCACTGCGCCCAAACCGATCAGCGCCGCCCATTTGAAGCCATTCCGCGCCCCTTCGTTCATGATGGTCAAATTGACCGGACCGACCGGAATGGAAAGCAACAGTCCGCTGATAAAACCGGTTAAAAAGGCGACCAGTGGAAGGGGAAGTTCAGCCATGTCAGGAATTCGTGGGCAATTCGCCGTCTTCGTCGTCTTCCTCTTCGATCTCATGCCGGACCTTGCGGGAGATGCGCGGGCGGACAAAGCCGTAGAGGAGGTAGCAGGTGAAAACCAACGGCAGCACCACGGGCAAAAGAATCCGGTGCAAAATAAAAATGCAACCGATCAACAAAATGCTCACGACCATGCGAGGGAAGCCGCGCTTGGCTTTGAGGTCGAGCTTTTTGAAGGAAGGATATTTCACTTCACTGACCATCATGAAGGAAAGAAACAGCATGATGACGGGGAGCAGAAAAAGCCAGGGACCGTGAAAATATTTACCGGCTTCTTTTTCATTCCACATCAGGAACAAGGTGAAGGAGGCGACCAGACCAGCAGCAGCAGGAATTGGAAAGCCCATGAATTCACCACCACCGCCGCCGCCGGACATGGCAGCGAGACAGTTGAAGCGGGCGAGCCGAAGCGCGCCGCAAATCAAATAAATGGAGGAAATGAACCAGCCGATCTCCGGCTGGTCGGTAAAGATATTATGCAACACCACTCGATGCACCAAGAAGGCCGGGGCCGCGCCAAAGGAGATCAGATCGGCCAACGAATCAAACTCGCGGCCAAAAGGACTTTCCGCCCCGCCCATCCGCGCCACCCGGCCGTCGAGCAAATCAAAAATGCAGGCCAGCAAAATGAACGCGAGGGCGAATTTAATATTGTTGTAATCAATCGCGCCGGTGGGATCAATTTTCGCCTCCACGATCTTGGTCAGCGCGACAAAGCCGCAAAACAGATTTCCCGCCGTCATCAGGTTCGGCAGAAAATAAATCTTTAATTCCTGTTCCGGTTTGGCCGGAGACTGGGGCGATGGTTTGTTTTCCATAACTCAGGATTTAGCCGCGAGGATCGTTTCACCGCCGACCACTTTATCGCCGATTTTGGCTTTGATCTTATAGTGCAGCGGGAAATAAAGGTCCGCCCGCGAGCCGAACTGAATCAGACTGATGCGTTCGCCGCGAGCCACTTCATCGCCGATTTTAACGAAGGGGACGATGCGGCGGGCGATCAGGCCGGCGATCAATTTGACGGCAAACTTCTCACCGGTTTCTTCGGTGGAATCAAAACCGATGAGGACATGTTCATTGTGATCGCCGCAATCCGTGCGCAGGGCGCTGACGAATTGGCCCGGCGTGGATTTAAAATAGGTCACCTTGCCGGCGGCGGGGGCGGGCTGCACATGAATATCAATGACCGAAAGAAAAATGGAAATACGATGGCACTTGCCTTCCATGAAATTAGGTTCGACCACCTGATCAATTGTGTCCACCAAACCGTGGCCCGGCGCGAGCAGGATGCCGGGATCAGTTGGAACTTTGGCATCGGGATCGCGGAAGAAGTAGAACGTGAAAATGGCGAAAAGAACCCAAAGCCCGGCCAAAACCATGGCCAGATATTTGACGTACGGCACAAAGCCGCCGATGAACGTGACCGCGCCGACCAGCAGCAGGGCCAAAAAAATCAATTTAAACGCGGCGCTCAGCGCCCGACCCGAATGTTTCATCCCGGCAACGTAACCAACTTTGGGCCAGAGTTCAAAGGGCAAAGTTTGGGGTCCGAAGCCAGCGAGGTGCTAATTGGGGGGGTGTTGTGTCCAGTCCATTGTGCTTCTGGAACTTTTGTTCGCAATATCAATTCCCCCCTGTTACAACATCCCCCATGAAAGCCCTGACTATTTTATCACTGTTTGCCGCCTTCACTCTCCAGGCGGCCACCCCTCTTTCCCCCGAGACCAAAATCGGCGGCTTCTCCCTCGGTTGCCAGGCCTATTCGTTCAACAAATTCACCCTCTTCGAAGCCATTGATCGAACCAAGGCGACCGGTGCCAAAACGATCGAACTCTTTACCTGGCAAAAATTCAGCCGTGAATTTCCAGACCTCGAAGTCAACCAAACCCTCCCCGACGACAAAATCGAACTCCTGAAAAACAAACTCAAAGCCGCCGGCCTTCGCGCCACCAGCGCGTACATCGGCAACAACGCCTTCACCCAAAAAGATCCCGAAAAAGCCGCGCGCCAAGTCTTCGAGTGGGCCAAAAAGCTCGATCTCCTCGCCCTGACCGGCGAACCGCCCGAAAGCAGCTTCGACCTCGTCGAAAAACTCTGCAAAGAATACGACATCAAATTCTGCCTCCACGGCCATCGTCACGACCCAAAACGGCCTGAATACAAAAATTGGGACCCCAGCTATACCATCAAACTCATGGAACACCGCGACCCGCGCATGGGCTTCTGCCTCGACACCGGCCACTTCGTCCGGTCCGGCGGCGACCCCATTGCCGCCATCAAAATTTTCGGAAAGCGCCTTCACACCCTTCACCTCAAAGACCCCCTCAGCACCACGGGCGATGACACGGTTTTCGGCGGAGGCATTGGCAACGTCAGCGGCGTCCTGGCTGAATTGAGGAAACAGAAATTCCAAGGCTGGATTTCCATCGAATACGAAAACCCGATCGCCAACGCCGTTCCCGACATCCGCGAATGTGTTGATTACGTGCGGGATGCGGCCAAGCCCTGAGGCGCGGAGCGCGGGTCTGTGACCCGCAGCACGTGGCCAGCGAGAAGGTTCAGAAATTAACACGACGCTCATTCGAGGAGGTTTTTTCGATTTTTCACATCAATCATTTCAACGCGCTGGGGATCAAAGACCCGCGCTCCGCTCCCGCTAAATTGCAATCGATTCAAAGCACCCTATTTATCTGGCAAATGAAACATTTGTCATTTATCTTTGGGCCAAACGTCATTGACAATCCCAGCGCCCGGTTTATCCTGTAAGCCATCATTTTATGCCCTTCGTCTCGCGGTGGAGATTTGTGACCACTCCCGCTTTAAAAGGAGTATTTTTGATATATATTTCAACATGCCATTAATCCAACTCTAGTATGCCCAGACCTCTTAACCCCTCGTCGCGATTGGCGCGTTTTTCTTTTTTGGCGTTGATTGTCCTGGCGCTGGCCCTGATGGCACCGGGCCGAGCCTTGGCAGCGAGGCCGATCGGAATTGACGTTTCTGATTATCAACCCGTCGTTCTTGACTGGAATACCCTGAAAAACACTTACGGCATCAGCTTTGGCTGGGTTAAATCTTCCGAAGGAAATTCAATTGGCAGCGGGGGTGAGTGCGGGAAATTTTACGACCCGGATCGTGGCGGCCAAGGCGGCCGGGGTTTATATGGGCGCTTATCATTTTGCGCGTTACGATCTACATGCGGGCACGGCGGGAGCTCAGAGCGAAGCGGCTACCTTCTGGAGTGTAGCCGGCCCTTACATCAAAGCAGACGGCTTATCCTTGGTGCCCATGCTGGACGTCGAAGCCAGCTTCACGGGACAGACCAAGGCGACTATTTCACCGTGGGTTGACGCCTGGTGCGTGGCGGTTTCCAATGATGCGTCGGGAGTCGGCCTTGGAGGGCTCAGGCCGGCCGTCTATTGTTCGAGTTCTCACTCCAGCACCTATTTTGACAGCACGGTGGCGGCTTGGATAACCGACATCGCGGACTGGCCTTACGCTCACGCCTCCGCCGCTGCGTCTGCGCAGTCCGCAGCGAGTCCACCCGCCGGCATTACCCCATGGACCAGTTGGCAATTCTGGCAATATGACGATCAAAATGTCGCCCAAGCCTATACTACTGGCGATGGTGACATCTTCAACGGCACTTTGACCCAATTGATCAACACCATGGTCATTGCCGGAGGCAACAAATCAGCCATCGTCAGCAGCAACGTGCCAACCTTCCTGCAAAAAGGCCAAACTTTCACTGCTTCCATCACGTTCACCAACACCGGCGGCACAACTTGGAGCAACTCCGGCACCACGATGTATCGCTTGGGCGCCCAAACGCCGCAGGATAACACGACTTGGGGCATGAACCGGGTTTCTTTGCCCACGGCCACCGTCCCGCCCGGTGGAACCGCTACTTTCACGGCCACCTTTACCGCCCCAAGCACCGCAGGCGTCCAGTCGTTTAACTGGCAAATGGTGCAGGAAAACACCGCTTGGTTCGGCCCTATCTTCTCCAACACCATCGCCATCGCACAGCCCGGCCCCGGCACCAATTTTGGCTACTACACCATTAATACCGGCGGCTTTGATTCCACTTCGCAAGATACCAACTATGCGGCCTATACCGCCTGCGGTGGAAGCAATGCCTGGTATTCTTACGGCATCCCTTTGACCGGCTCAAATTGCACCACGTTTGACCGCGACATCCGCTGGATCGCGCCGGCTCCCTCGGCTTATCCCTTTACCGGGCGCGGTTATTTGTCCGTCAGCGCCCTGGTCCCGGACACCCATGCCACCGCCACCGCCAATTTCTTTGCGGTTGACACCAACGGCGCGGATGTGGCCGGTGTGACCGGCGCAGTCAACGAATGTGCCAATGCCTGCAATTGGATCAATTTCTTCACCGGCAACGTCAACCTCGGCAGCCTGGCCGGTTTCCGCAGCAACACCAAGGATGACGGGGCCCCCGGCGCCGGCGGCTGCGCGGCCACCTGTGGCGGCTTCAGTGCCGGTTACAGTCAATTGAACATCCAGGCCGCCCAATGGACCTACATGGACGACTGGACCTGCCTCGGCAGCTACGCCTCCACCAACGTCTCCGACACTTCCAACCGTTCCTTCACCGAAGCCAACCTTTATCTTTATCCTGCGCTTGACTCAACTCACGGCAATGCCATCGGCGCGCTCATCGGCTTGAATGGCAAAAATCCCGGTCATATCAGCACGGGTGATTGCAACGTCGGCAACACGCTCAATTTCACCGGGCCGGCCAACGGCTTTTTACCGGGCAATGCGGCGGCCTACGGCAACGCCAACAACGCTGACTCCTATGGCTTTGCCTGGCTCTATTGCACCGCCGCCACCAGCCCAAAATTTCTCATCGGCTCGGATGACGGCAATCGGCTTTGGGTCAATGGCGTGCTGAAGAACGACACCAATGCCTCGCGCGGACTGGTTTTGGATCAGGACGCCACCACCGTTTCTCTGCCGCAAGGCTGGAACCGCGTGCTCTTCAAAGTGCATAATAATGTCGCCGGTTTTCAAGGCGTCGTCGGCCTGCGCAGCAGCGCCAATACCAACCTCAATGAACCCCTGGTCAATTACCATGACGTGGGCGGTTATTACAGTTACGGTTTGGGTTACGAACAGGATGCCTGGTATCCGCAAATCGTGGTCACCAATTTCGATGGCGTGGTCGGTCCGGCGAACGGTCGGACGATCTACACCAACAACACCACAGTCACTGCGGGCGGCACGGCCAATGGCCAGGGGCCGGTGCCATATTGGCGCACCATGCAATACCAATGGGGCTCCGGCCTCGGCAGCGTTGATACCAGCTATTCCGATGTCTCCGGCACGCCCACTTCCGCCAGTTGGACTCACACTTCCATTGGCGTCACGGGTCATCGCCGCTTCTATTTCTTTGCCGTCAGCCAATCCGGCCGCACCTCTTTCCAGACCAACGGCCTGACCGGCGGCGCGTGCTTCCAGGATTCCGGCAATTGCGGACGCTATTACGATGTTTATGTTGACAACGTTGTTCCCCAATCCCCCGTGTTCTCCACCGCCGCCGCCACCGCGACCAATCAGATCGGTCTGGCCTGGAACATTCCCCTCGACCAAGGTGTGAACGTGGCGGCCGGTCCGGATGAATCAGCCGGTGGCGCGACCAATCTGGACGCGCAGAACTGGTATCGCGTTGGCGATGTGGCTGTGCAGGTCTATCGCGATGGCGCGATCATCTCCGCTTGGAGCACCAACACCGCCACCAATGATGTCAACCTCGTGGCCAATTCTTCCCATACTTATGCCTTTAAAGCCCGGGATAATAATTCCGGGGCGCGCGGCGCTTGGAACAACACTTCCTCATTCGTCGGCAGTCGCATTGTCTGGACTCTGTCTGTGCCGCCAATTTCCACCAGCGTCACCCCCGATAACGCCACACCCCATGTCGGCAGCAATGTGACTTGGACGGCAGTCGGCGGCTTCGGCTCGGCTCACGTTCAATATTATCGTTACGTCTGGGACACTTCACCCACGCATGTCTGGGCTGATACCGAAACACAATGGTCCAGTGGCACCCTCGCTCTGGCCCCGACTTCCGCCGGTGGTTGGTATCTGCATGTCAAAGGCTACAATGGCGGCAACGTCGGCAACGGCACTTATGACTATTCTGTTACCGCCACTGCTTCCGTCTCGGCCACCGCCCTGGCTTCCAGCCAAAATCCCGCTGGTGTCACATCCAACGTCACCTTCACCGCGACCCTTAGCGCAGTATCGCCGGACACCGGCACGCCCTCGGGCAATGTGGTGTTTATGGCCAATGGCGCTCCCTTCAGCACCAACACACTCGTCAACGGCAGCGCTAGCGCCCTCACCGCCGCCTTGCCGACCGGCACGAATGCCATCGCCGCTCTTTATGACGGCGACAACTTCTTCCTCGGCAGCTCCAATGGTTTGTCCCAGATCATCCTGCCCCCGCCTGCCGCCAGCCAGACCAATGCCATTGCCGGCGTCACCGTCAATCATGATGGCACCATCACCTTCACCCTGGTTGGCACCCAATACGCCCAATACTGCCTCATCGCCACCACCAACATCAGCGACGTCGGCTGGGTCTGCGTCCCCGGCAGCACTAACACTGTCACCGATCCCAGCGGCGTTTGGACCGTCACCGTGACCAATAATAATAACGTCCAATTCTTCCGCTCCGTCGCTCTTACCCCCGCCCAATAGCGGATTTTTTAACCGGAGCGCGGGTCTGTGACCCGCAGCA
>CAIYOY010000062.1 GCA_903927905.1 uncultured Verrucomicrobiales bacterium
CTCAAGGGCGGCGACACCGGTCCTGCTCTGGTTCCTGGCAATCCCGAAAAAAGTCTGTTGATCAAGGCGGTCCGTTATACCAGCGATGATTTGCAGATGCCGCCCAAGGGCAAGAAACTCGCGCCGGAACAAATCGCCGATCTCGAAACCTGGGTCAAAATGGGCGCGCCTGATCCCCGAACGGAAGTTCAGGTTTCAAAGTTTAAGGTTGAAAGTTCAAAGCATTGGGCGTTTCAACCGGTTAAGGAATCACCGATCCCGGTGGTCAAGAATACGAAGTGGATCAAGAATCCGGTGGACGCATTTATTCTGGCCAAATTGGAGGCAAAGGATTTGAAGCCGTCGCCGATGGCGGACAAGCGCACGTTGATCCGGCGCGCAACGTTTGATTTGATCGGTCTGCCGCCCACGCCTGAAGAGGTGGATAAATTTCTAGCCGACAAAAGTCCTGACGCTTTCGCCAAGGTGGTGGATCGCTTACTGGCCTCGCCGCATTACGGCGAGCGGTGGGGGCGGCATTGGCTGGATGTGGCGCGTTACGCGGACACCAAGGGATATGTTTTTGAGGAAGAACGGCGTTATGCTTTTTCCTATACCTATCGCGATTACGTGATTCGCGCGCTCAACGAGGATTTGCCTTACAATCAATTTATCACGCAGCAACTGGCGGCTGATCTGATGCCCTTGGGCGAGGATAAACGTCCCCTGGCCGCGCTCGGTTTCCTCACGCTCGGTCGTCGGTTTCTCAATAATCAAAACGACATCATTGATGACCGGATTGATGTGGTTTGCCGGGGCACCATGGCATTGACTGTGGCCTGTGCGCGTTGTCACGATCACAAGTTTGATCCGATTCCGACGAAGGATTATTATTCGCTCTACGGTATTTTTGCCAGTTGCACCGAACCGACGGACAAGCCACTTCTCGGCGACAAAGATTTACCCAAGGAATATAAGGAATATCTCGTCGAGCAGCAGAAGCGCAAAGATGATCTGACCAATTACCAGAGCGCCCACGAGGAAGAAATCATGACGCGTCTGCGTTCGCAGGCCGGAACATATCTGCTCGCGCTGCATGATGCGCCCCCGGTTTCCGAAAGTGAAAAACGCCAGACGTTTATCCAAAGTTTGAAACTTTCCCGCCGCGCCATTGATCGCTGGGCGGATACGATGCAATCGCGCGCCGCCAATCACGATCCGGTCTTCGCACCGTGGCTGGAATTTGCCGCGTTGAAGAAGGAAGATTTCGCCACGAAGGGCAAAGAAATGGTCGCGAAATTAACGAGTGATCCGAAAAAACCGCTGAATCCGGAGATGAAAAAACTTTTTACCAACGGGCCACCCGCCTCGCTGGAAGATTTAAGCGAACGTTACAACCAACTTTTCGCCGACATAGATCAGCAATGGCACGGCCTGCTTAAAACCAACGCCAATCAAACAAAGTTGCCCACAGCAGGTGCGGAGGAATTGCGCCAGTTGCTCTACGCCGATTATTCGCCGGTGCATCTGGAAAAGCATGAAATCCATGCTTTATTTGACACTCCCGTCACCCAGGAAATCCGCCGGCTCCAGCGTGAAATCGAGGGGTTGGATTCCACGCATCCCGGCGCGCCGCCGCGGGCCATGGTGTTGAACGATTCCACGCCATACGAACCGCATGTTTTCAAACGCGGCAATGCGGGCAATGTGGGCGATGCCGTGCCACGACAATTTTTGGCCATCGCCTCGGCGGGTGAGCGACAAGCTTTCACCAACGGCAGCGGCCGTCTCGAACTGGCCCAAGCCATCGTCAACCCGTCCAATCCGCTGACGGCACGAGTGATCGTCAATCGTGTTTGGCTGTATCATTTTGGCAAGGGCCTGGTCCATACGCCGAGCGATTTTGGGGTTCGCTCCGATCCCCCGACACACCCGGAGCTTTTGGATTATCTGGCATCACGGTTCATGACCGAAGGCTGGTCGCTCAAGAAATTGCATCGCGCGCTGATGCTCTCGAATGCCTATCAACAAAGCAGTGAAAATAATCCGCACAACGTCGAAATTGATCCGGCCAATGATCTGCTGTGGAAGATGAACCGGCAGCGTTTGGACTTCGAGGCCATGCGCGACTCGCTGTTGTCGGCGGGCGGCAAATTGGACCTTTTGCCCGGAGGCCGTCCGGTGGATATCATTTCCGAGCCTTACACCTCGCGCCGGACGGTTTATGGCTACATTGACCGGCAGAATTTGCCGAATTTATTCCGCACCTTTGATTTCGCCAGTCCCGATGCGACGAGCCCGCAACGGTTTTTTACCACCGTGCCGCAGCAGGCGTTGTTCCTGCTCAACAGTCCGTTTGTCCTGGAACAAGCCAGGAACATGATCCGCACGGAACCGCTGCCGAAGTCTGCCCCCGATCCAAAACGCATCGAGTATCTCTACGAGAAAGCTTACCAGCGCAAACCGGCACCGGACGAAATTATTTTAGCGGAAAATTTTCTCAAGGCCCAAGCAGAGCGACCGCGCGCTCCCGAGCCAGTCGTCTGGCAATATGGGTTTGGCGAATTTGATGAGACGACGAAGAAAACAAAATCGTTCCATCCCCTGCCCTTCTTCACCGGCAAACGGTGGCAGAACGACAAGGAATTCCCAGACCCGATTTTGGGATATGCCATGTTGAACATTGAAGGCGGGCATCCGGGCAATCACCGGCAACATTCGGTCATCCGCCGTTGGACCTCGCCGTTCGATGGCACGATCAAAATCGAAAGTCTCATCAGCCATGTTTTTGACAAAGGGGACGGAGTTCGCGCCCGGATCATTTCTAGTCGTCAGGGAGAAATCGGTCACTGGGATGTTTTCAATCGGAGCGTGGAAGGCAACGTCCCAGCCGTGGAAGTGAAGAAAGGCGACACGATTGATTTTCTGACCGAGCCGTTGAACACCCCTTTGCACGACACCTTCCAATGGGCGCCGGTCATCAAAATGGTCAAAGTCTCCTACGGCGCGCCACCGCCGCCCCGGGAAGAATGGAATGCCATCAAAGATTTTGACGGCCCGAGAAAAGATGTGAAGCCGACCGACGCCTGGGAACGGCTGGCGCAGGTGATTCTATTGAGCAATGAATTTTTCTTTGTGGATTAGGGCGTTTTAAATAAAAGCGTAGCCGGAACAGGTCGCCCCGCTGGGGCTGGTGAAGTTAACAAAATTGGAGTTTCTATAAACAGGTCGGCCCTCTGGGCCTGCAAACCGGCCACAGTTTTATTTAACACGCTCTAATTGTTCGGAGTCCCGATCTTCGCCTTCACTTCCTGGATCTGTTTTCCGATTTCATCTTTGCTGGGGGAAACTTTTTTCATTTCCTCGAGGTAATAGAGCCATTGTTTCAGGTCGCCCTGTTGTTTCTCCAGGCGCACCAGCTCGCCCAATATCTCTTCACAAACCAGTTCTTCCGGCTTCCCGCCGGCGGCATCGCGTTTGTGCCATTTTTGCAGCGCGAGTTGCAAAATATTTTCCGCCACCAGCGGCTCCTTACGGTTATCGCGGTAAATGCGGCCGAGTTCCAACAGGATCTCAAAACTGTCCGGATTATTGCGCAATCCCTGCCGCAGAAAGGCTTCGGCTTCATCCGGTTTTTTCATGCTATTACGCAGCCAATAGGCCGCAGTGACATAGGGGGCAACGCGTTGCGGATCGAGTTCCGTGGCCAATTTAAGCCAGGGCAAAATTTCCTCTTCTTTTCCGATATCGCTCAGATGCTCATGGGTCACCGGAAAAAAATTCCGGCCAAATTTTTCAATCCAATCTTGGGGATGCTGCAGGAAAGCGGGGATTTCCTCTTCTTGGGCCGGTGCGACGGCATTGGTCGTGCCGGCATGAACCTCCTCGGTCATGTGCGATTCCTCTTCCTTCATCGGCGCGTCAAAAATACTGGGGGCCAAACCGCCGTGAAAATAAGCATCGGCTTTTTCAAAAAAATGAGTGGCGAACATCCGCCGGCTGTCGCCGAGCAAAGCCGTGATGACGCTGGGCGCGGAGTCCTGGTTGTTGCGCTGCTCAAAATAAGGCACCAACCGGGTCGCCACTGTAAAACAACCCGACAATAACAGCACGATGACGAGCCGAATCATAAGGTCAGGGTTTTTCGGCGAAACACCGCCCAGCCGAGAATCAAAAGAATGGTGCTGTAACCCAGACCGTAAAGCGTCGCCAAACCGCAAGCCACCCAGTTGATCAACGGACGATCATGCGTGATCAAATCGCGCACATCATACCATTCCAAATGCGGGATGGTAAAATATATGACAGAAAGAATGGTGCCGGGAGCGCCGGGAATATTGGTCGCCACCCGGTTCAAATGTCCTCCTAAAAAAAGAATTCCAATGATCACCACGAGGCAAATGGTGGCATTGGACGAAGGTGCCGCAAAAACCACCGACCCTAACAAGACCGCCGCAATCACCACCGCCAAAAAAATCCAGTGCAACCACAACGCCTGGAAATAATTCAACACCGGCCAGGAATGTTCCCGGGTGCCGCTCAGCACCCCAAAAAACAGATAGAACACCAGGAGACAAGCGCCGCTGGCCAGCCAGCAGCCCAAAAATTTGCCGGCGACCAACTCCGCGCGGCTGACCGGTTTGGCCAGCAATGGGAAAATGGTGCGACTCTCACGCTCCGCCGGGATTTGCCGGGCGGTCGTCGTCACGGCAATGATCAACGCCGAAATCCAAATCAGCAGCAAACAGATTTCTTTCAGATAACGGACGATTTGATTGTCACCGAAAATATTGATCGAACCCATGACCAGCGTGATCAGCACCGTCAGGACAAACAGCACATAGAAATCCTTGCGCCGATACATCTCTTTGATCACCACCCCGGATAAGGCAAAAGCATTTCGCATATTATGAGGCGGCTTCGTAACCGATGATTTTCAGAAAAATCTGCTCCAGATGGCACTGGTATTGTTTGACCAAATCCTCCACCCGTCCCTCGACCTTGAGCTGACCCTGGTTCAAAATCCCCACCCGATCGCACACCGTCTCCACCTCGCCCAACTCATGCGAAGAAAAGAAAACAGTTTTACCCTCGCCCTTGAGGCGCTCAATGATTTCGCGCACTTTCATGCGCCCGACGGGATCCAGCCCGCTGGTTGGTTCGTCCAGGATAAGCAAATCGGGATTATTAATTAAGGCCTGAGCCAAACCGGCCCGCTGTTGCATGCCTTTGGAATAAGTTTTAATCAGCCGTTTGCGGGCATGTTCCAATCCGACGAGTTTCAAAACCGAATCAATCCGCCGCTCCAATTCCGGCCCTGGAATCCGAAAAATCGTCCCGTAAAAACGCAGCAGTTCCTCCGTGTTCAGAAATTTGTAGTAATAAGTCAGCTCCGGCAAATAACCGATGCGCTGGCGGGCGATCGGCTGCCGGACATCCACCCCAAAAATCGAAGCCGAGCCGCTCTTGGCATTGACGAAGCCAAGGAGGACATTCATGGTCGTGGTCTTGCCAGCGCCATTGGGGCCGAGAAAACCAAAAACCTCCCCGGCCTGGATCTTTAGATTCAGGCCGTTGACCGCGAGTTTTTTTCCAACGCCTTTTTCCCGGCTTGGATACTCGACGCTCAGATCCGTGATTTCCAATACCGTATTCACATTCGTAAAATAGATACGCCGCCGGGTTTGCGCAAGACTGGAGCGCAACGCTCCAGCCTTGACCTTCGCCTTCATTTTCAAAATGCTTACCGGATGCAAGCAGATGCAAAGATTTATGTCGCCGGCCATCGAGGGCTGGTCGGCAGCGCTTTATGGCGCGAGCTGGAGCGGCAGGGTTTTACCCGGCTGATCGGCAAAACTCATGCCGAACTGGATTTGCTCGACGCGCAAGCGGTCAAAAAATTCTTCGCTGCGGAAAAACCGGAATATGTCTTTGTCGCTGCGGCCAAAGTCGGCGGCATTCTGTCCAACAACGATCTGCCGGCTGAATTCCTCTACGATAATCTCCAGATCCAAAACAATCTCATCAACGAAGCCAAGTTGAACGGCGTCAAAAAATTATTTTTCCTCGGCAGTTCCTGCATCTATCCCAAGTTTGCCCCACAGCCGATGAAGGAGGAATACCTCCTGACCGGTCCGTTGGAACCGACCAATCAATGGTACGCCGTTGCCAAGATCGCGGGCATCCTGACCTGTCAAGCTTACCGCCGCCAATATGGCTGCGATTTCATCAGCGCCATGCCAACCAATCTTTACGGCACCAATGACAATTACGATCTGCGCGGCGCGCACGTCCTGCCCGCGCTGGTCCGCAAATTTCACGAGGCGAAAGTCAACAACGCCCCCACCGTGACCTGTTGGGGCACCGGCGCACCCTTCCGCGAATTTCTTCATGCCGATGACCTGGCCGCTGCTTGTGTTTTTCTCATGCGCAATGATCGCGATGAAAATATCATCAACATTGGGTCCGGCAGCGAAATCAACATCACAGACC
>CAIYOY010000063.1 GCA_903927905.1 uncultured Verrucomicrobiales bacterium
ATAGAATCAAATCGCTATTCACATTGAAGCGGCATAAATGCCGCGCTCCTAAAAAATGTCCAATCGAATTGAAACCATAGTCATCGAGCACTCCCTTCCTTCGGAACGGTTGGACGCATTTTTGTCGGCAAAGCTGACGGATGTCTCGCGCAGCACCATCCAGCGATTGATGGCCGAGGGCCATGTTCTGGTCAATGGCAAGGCGACCAAGCCAAACTATCGCCCGAGAGCAGGCGAGACGGTCACGATTTCCTGGCCGGACGTCAAACCGGACGAGGCGCAGCCGGAAAATATTCCGTTGACGATTCTTTTCGAGGACAAAGACATGTTGGTGGTCAACAAACCCGCCGGCTTGGTCGTGCATCCCGCCTTCGGCAATGAAGAACACACGCTGGTCAATGCCCTGCTCCATCATTGCAAAGGAAAACTCAGCGGCATCGGCGGCGTGGCGCGGCCCGGCATCGTGCATCGGCTCGACAAGGAAACCAGCGGTTGCCTGGTGGTGGCGAAAAATGATCTGACCCACCAAAATTTATCCGAGCAATTTGCCGGTCGCACGGTGCAAAAAATTTATCACACCATCGCCTGCGGAAATCTGCCGCGCGAATCGGGCAAGATCATCGCCCCCATCGCCCGGCATCCTTCGCAACGGAAACGCATGGCCGTGGTGGAAGGCGGGCGGGAATCGAAAACGAGTTACCAGGTTTTGGAAAAATTGAATCAGGCGACGCTGGTGGAGGTCTATTTGCATACGGGGCGGACGCATCAGATCCGCGTCCACTTGCAGCACCTCGGTTTTCCGGTGGTGGGCGACAGCGTTTATGGCAAGCGACAGAACCTGCGCTTGACTGAATTGACCGGAGTTAAAGCCGCGCGCCAGATGCTTCATGCGTGGAAATTATCGCTGCTTCATCCGCGCACCCAAAAGCCCAAGGTGTTTGAAGCGCCGTGGCCGGAAGATTTTGCTGGTATTTTGGCGGAATTGCGCTTAAAAGCCAAGGCGTGTCGGCTTGGCTAAATGACCCGATTTTGGGAACATGGATCAATACAAACATAGCTGTCCGCATTGCGGGCATCAAATTGAATACACGCAGGACTATTGCGGCAAAAGCACGCCTTGTCCTTTGTGCGGCAAAAGCGTCATGTTTCCGGCCATTCCGCCCGGCGGTTTCAGGAAAAAATTGCAGATCGCCAAGCCCGCTCCTCCGCCCAAACAAAAACTTCAATTCAAGCTGGGGCCGATGCTCTCCGCCATCTTTACCTTCGTGCGGGAATTTGAACATTGGCGCGTTGTTGGTTTTTGTCTGATTCCGTTTATCGTCATCGCCCTAGGCTTGGTTGCGGCCCGGGCCGCGAAGCGTCATCAGGAGGCAAATCCCACCGAAGTTCGCCCGACTCAGCCCCAGGTGGAAGCTGGCACCTGGGATAAAATGGAAGAATTGACCCGGGCCGACCAGCAAATGCCCGCCTACGTCCAAGCGGTCAGGACGGCCAAAGCCCGGGTGGATTTAGCCGTGCGAACCCGTGACGCGTTGCACAATACGTATCGCGGCCAGAATCTGGATACCGCCTCCTTTCAACTCGTGATGGCTCGTTATGAAGCGGCGGACAAAGAAGTCAATAACTCCCAACAATCTCTCAACGCCACCCGGCAATTGTTCAATCAGGCTTACACTAAATATCAAGGCTTGGGTGGGAAGGTGGATTATCAGAGTCAACTGCCTCCCTGACTGGTGTGAACAAAAGTGATGGTTGTCTCTGATGGAGCGCGCCTCTGTGAGGCGCAGCACATTGCTCCGAAGAAGGGGGGGGGATTTTAAGATTTTTTCGTTGGCCACGTGCTGCGCCTCACAG
>CAIYOY010000064.1 GCA_903927905.1 uncultured Verrucomicrobiales bacterium
ATGCCGCCAAAACGAACTGTTCGCGGACGGTGATTAAAGAACCGGTATGCCATGACATGACCCCAGTCTGCCCCAGTAAAAATTTTTAAACTGTAAGCCATGTCTTGGCGCTGGCTGTAAGCGATGTCTTGGCACTGTGCCTGTGACCCGCAGCAGCGTCGCCGGGCAGAAGGTGTGGAGTGATTCAAAGCCTCTTTACCATTTCACGCTGCTGCGGGTCACAGACCCGCGCTCCGTCAAAATAGCCGACTATCTGCCAATCGTCCCGTTTGACACTTGCCGAAACAGTCCGTAACTTTGCCGTCCATGTTTGAACTGACCGCCCCATACGAACCCGCTGGTGACCAGCCGCAGGCGATTGCCAAGCTGACGGAAGGGGTGTTGTCCGGCGCGAAACATCAGACGCTCATCGGCGTCACCGGTTCGGGGAAAACATTCACGGTCGCCAACGTCATCAAAAACGTCCAGAAACCGACGCTGGTCATCTCGCATAACAAAACCCTGGCCGCCCAGCTTTACGCCGAGTTCAAAGGTTTCTTTCCGAAAAATGCGGTCGAATATTTCGTCAGCTATTTCGATTATTATCAGCCCGAGGCCTACATCCCGCGCACCGACACCTTCATCGAAAAAGATTCCAGCGTGAATGAGGAAATTGAGCGCCTCCGTCTCTCCACCATGAGTTCGTTGCTTACGCGACGCGATGTGGTGGTCGTGGCCAGCGTTTCTTGCATCTATGGCATCAGCAGCAAGGAAGATTACGAAGCGCTCGTGCAGCAAGTGTTCGTCGGCCAGGAAATTACCCGCGATCAACTCCTCTGCCGCCTCGTTGACCTGCAATATAACCGCAACGACATTGCCTTCGAGCGCGGCCAATTCCGCGTCCGTGGTGATGTGGTCGAACTCCGTCCCGCCGGTCGTGAGGATGGCCTGCGCATCGAATTTTTTGGCGACCAGGTGGAACGTCTCACCCTTTTCGAACCGCTCACCGGCCACAAAAATGAAACGCCGACCTCTGTCATCGTTTTTCCCGCGAAACAATTCGTCACCACCGAGCCAAAAATCAAACGCGCCATCCTCACCATCCGCGAAGAACTCGGCGACCGCATCGCCTGGTTTGAAAAACACGGCAAACTGATCGAGGCCCAGCGTGTCAAAATGCGCACCGAATACGATCTCGAAATGATGGAAGAAATGGGCTTCTGCTCCGGCATCGAAAACTATTCGCGCCATCTCTCCGCCCGGCCCCCTGGCTCCCGTCCCGGCACGTTGCTTGATTTTTTTCCCAGCGATTACCTACTGGTCATTGACGAATCCCATTCCACCGTCCCGCAAATCGGCGGGATGTTTGCCGGGGATCGCTCGCGCAAAACGGTTCTAATAGACCACGGCTTCCGCCTGCCCAGTGCGCTGGACAATCGGCCTTTGAATTTCCCGGAATTTCAAACCCTGCAAAACCAAACCCTCTACGTCAGCGCCACCCCGCAGGAAACCGAAGTCAACTGGTCCGCCGGCCATGTCGTCGAACAAATCGTTCGTCCCACCGGTTTGATTGACCCGAAGATCACCATCAAACCGCTCAAGGGCCAGATAGACGATCTCCTCGAAGAAGTCCGCAAACGCGCCGATTCCAAGGAGCGCACCCTCGTCACCACGTTGACCAAGCGCACCGCCGAAGAACTGACTGATTACCTCCGCGACCTTGGCATCAATGTCCGCTATCTTCACAGTGAAATTGACGCCATTGAACGCGTGGAAATTCTCCGCTCTCTGCGCAAAGGCGAATTCGATGTCCTCGTCGGCATCAACCTTTTGCGCGAAGGGCTTGACCTTCCCGAAGTTTCGCTCGTCGCCATCCTCGACGCCGACAAGGAAGGTTATCTCCGCAGCGCCACCAGCCTCATCCAAACCGCCGGTCGCGCCGCCCGTCATCTCAACGGCGAAGTGATCCTTTACGCCGACGTGCAGACCAAAAGCATCCAAAAATTTCTCGCCGTCTCCGAATACCGCCGCACCAAACAAATCACCTACAACAAAGAGCACAACATCACCCCGCGCAGCGTTGTCCGCGCCGTGGAAAACAGTTTGGCCGTTTACCAAAGCGCCCATCGCAAGGCCGATGCGATGCTCAATGAAAACGGCGACCTGATTGATGTGACCGATACGATCAAGGAATTGCAGGGTGAAATGATTGAGGCGTCCAACAATCTGCAATTTGAAAAGGCGGCTTTATTGCGCGATCAGATTCGGGAATTGAAGCGAAATATTGAGGGCGGTGCGCCGACAGAAACACGGGCTGTCAGTTACAAGCAATCCAAACGCGGTAAAAAATATCGCCCCTAATCCAGTTTCTCGATAAATCGGGTCAGAATTCAAAAGTGGTGCCGGAGGCGGGACTCGAACCCGCACGACTGTTTAAGGTCCCAGGATTTTAAGTCCTGTGCGTCTGCCATTTCGCCAC
>CAIYOY010000065.1 GCA_903927905.1 uncultured Verrucomicrobiales bacterium
ACAGACCCGCGCTCCGTCAAAATAGCCGACTACCCGAATACCGGCGCGCGTTACCCTGCGGGCGCATCACTGTTCTTAATGAGGTTGATTAAGAGAGCAAAGCAGTTAGAGGAAGAAGTTGAAAAGGTCGCCTCACTCCCGGCGTCCCGCCCGCCATGGACGCGATGAATAAAATGCCGGAAGACTTCGACCGCATGGGCGCGGATTATGCGAAGTTCCTGGACTATCTGTTGCAGAAGTATTAGGCGAGCCGGCAAAAGCCGCCGGAGGAAGGCGGCAGACCGAACAGGAGCGAACAGAGCAAACGGAGGCCACAAGGTAGCGCGTCTGTCCAAGCGGTGCGCAGAAAGAAAGTTTTCAGTTGGCGGCGGAGCGGTGAGGTAAGGAAGGTTTGACAAGGCGAACAGTCCGTTCAAAACTATTTTGATAGCCATGATGGTCGACAGCAGCGATTTATAATAATCCCAGGCGTTTGTATGACATCTCAAAGAGCACGACAGCCTAAGTTGATTAGCTTGCCGATTCACGTCATCGTTGTTGCAGTCCTCTTGTTTCTCGGTGGCGACTTCGCTTCGATTGCCAGCCTTCGCGTCCGGGCCCTTGCTCTTCTATTTTCGTCCGTTATGAATTACTGGCCGTTTTTGGTAATTATTGCCTACATCGCCATCGGGCAACTTTTCCGTGCGAGAATTGGTGTGCTTGCTTGGGTAATAGCCTACATTGTAGCGGCTGGATTAATGTCCACGCCTAGCCTCATCGTTAATCACTATACACAGGCCGTCCCGCTGAAGCGGTGGCTAACGCCCGAAGAGGATGTCACGTTGAAGGCTAGATTTCCTCATCCATATACGCAATATGCTTCGACCAGTCAAGGAAACAGGTTGCTTATCCGCAAGTCTGATTATGACGTCTCACTTGTGGAATTTCTCAAATCAATAAATAATTTCCGAGACCGTTAACTTCATGGCAGCAATCTATGGCTTTACAGAATTTAACCTAGATTTAGTGACCAAAATCCTCCTGCTGACAGTTTCCTACAAGGGAAAACTTGGGCGATGAGGGCATTGCACCGTCGCCCGCCGCGTTTAGTCGGGATGAGAACGGAAAATTACTGCGCCGCTCCGTTCTCACCCACCGATGTCCTCTCCAGCATGTCTAAACCGCGGCGCAAATTCCTAACCCGCAAACGTGATGCTCATGATGTCGCTGTCCACGCCGATTTCTTCATCAGCCAAAACGCCGCGCGCCATGTATTCGCGCGCTTCCGGCACGCCGACCACGGCCAGCGGACGCGTGTCGTTGGCCTCGTAATCGTGCGCTGGAGCGGCGTGGCGATTAAATCGTTTATGTTGAGCTTTTCATTAGGGCGCAGTATGCTTCTCTCATGCGACAGGTAATTATTTATCCTGGTGATGACGGTTTCTGGGTGGCCGAATGCCCAAGTCTTCCGGGTTGCGTCTCCCAAGGCGACACTCGTGAGTCAGTTGTGACCAACATTCGCGAAGCCATTGACGGCTATATTCTTGCCCTAAAAGACGATGGCCTTCCCGTGCCAGAGGAGCATTTTGATGCTCTGCTCTTGGCGGTGTAAAAAATCAAAAAATTCCGGCTCTGTTTTGTTAATCCGGTGTATGAACAAACTTCCACAGGTTTCAGGTTCCGATGTTGTTCGCGCACTTCAGAAAGTCGGTTTCACCGTGCGCCGACAACATGGCAGCCATATCATTATTCGCCGCGACAATCCGTTCGCACAGACCGTTGTTCCGAACCCCGGCAGATTGATCGTGGCACCCTTCGTGCCATTCTGCGTCAAACCGGCATCTCCACTGAGAGATTGATCGAACTGCTCTGACTCAAAATCCCGGCATTGCAATCCCGCCGCAAATTCTCTACTTTCTTCAACCCGCCAGTTAAAAAATGGCGGGATTTACAGCAATGGCTCTGATTGTCCAAAAATTTGGCGGAACTTCGGTCGGTAATCCTGACCGGATCAAGAACGTTGCCCGGCGCGTCGCGAAATACCGCGCCAAGGGTGACCAGGTCGTCGTCGTCGTCTCCGCCATGAGCGGCGTGACCGATAATCTTATCAAGATGGCCAAGGAAATCATGCCCATCCCCAACGAACGGGAAATGGACATGCTCCTCGCCACCGGGGAACAAACCACCATCGCCCTCACCGCCATCGCGCTCCACGCGCTCGATATCCCCGCCACTTCCATGACCGGCGCGCAGGCGGGCATCGTCACCGACGATGTCCATACGAAGGCCAAGATCAAAAACATTTCGCCCAAGCTGGTGCATGAAATGCTGGATGCGGGCAACGTCGTCATCGTCGCCGGTTTTCAAGGCCAGACCATTGCCGGGCAAATCACCACTTTGGGTCGCGGCGGTTCCGATCTCACGGCCATCGCGTTGGCGGCGGCGTTAAAGGCCGACCTTTGCCAGATCTACACCGATGTGGACGGCGTTTATACGGCCGATCCACGCATTGTAAAAACCGCGCGCCATCTGCCCGAAATTTCCTACGACGAAATGCTTGAACTTGCCGGTCTCGGCGCCAAAGTGATGCAGTCCCGCTCGGTGGAATTCGCCAAGAAATTTGGCGTCGTCTTTGAAGTCCGCTCCAGTTTGAATGACAACCCAGGAACGATTGTGAAAGAAGAAACTCTCAGCATGGAAGGCGTCGTGATCCGCGGCGTCTCGCTCGACAAAAATCAGGCCAAAGTCACCCTCGTGGCTGTCCCCGATCAACCCGGCGTCGCCGGCCACATTTTCAAGGCCATCGCCGACGCCAACATCAACGTGGATATGATCGTGCAAAACATCAGCCACAAGGCCGATAAGCCATCCACCGATATTTCCTTCACCGTAGATAAGCCTGAATTGCTCAAGACCCAAAAAGTCATCGAAGCGCTCAAGACGAAAATCGGTTTCAGCGACGTGATCGCCGATGAAAAAATCGGCAAGCTCTCGATCGTTGGTGTTGGCATGAGAAGTCATCCCGGTGTGGCGGCGAAAATGTTCGAGACCCTCGCGACCGAGGGCGTGAACATCGGCATGATTTCCACCAGCGAAATCAAAATTTCCGTGATCATAGACCTGGCCAAGGGTGAGCAAGCGATGTGCGCAGTGCACGAAGCGTTTCTGGGGAAATAGTGTAGCGCAGATTGTTAATCTGCTGTATCGCCGATTGGCAATCGGCTTGCGCAAAATTTTTCGACAGCTTGAGAATTTTAAAAGTCCATGCGCGATAAACCAGCCAAACCAGTCACCGACCGGGCCGCATGGCTTGCGCCCGTGACCATCCTGTTGCTGGGCATTCTCGCGTATATTCCGGCGATGCGTGCCGGGTTCATTTGGGACGACACTTTGTTGATCGGCGATAATGCCGCAGTCAAATCTCCTACCGGCCTGCATGTCATTTGGGTCAGTCAATTGCTCGGGGATAACTGGCCGGTGACGGCCACGTCTTTTTGGTTGGAATGGCGGCTCTTCGGGATGAATGCCACCGGCTATCACGTCATCAATATCATTCTGCACGCGCTGAACGCGGTTCTGCTATGGCAGGTACTCCGTCGCTTGCGCATTCCCGGCGCTTGGGCGGCTGGTCTGCTCTTTGCGGTCCATCCTGTCTGCACGGCTTCGGTCGCCTGGATTTCCGAACGTAAAAACACCTTGTCACTCTTCTTCCTGCTCCTGAGTTTCCTGTGGTATTTGAGATATGAACGCGATGCCCGCCATTGGAAATGGTTTGCTCTTTCCATCGTGGCTTTCGCCGTGGCGCTGCTTTCCAAATCCTCGGTCGTGGGATTCCCGATGATTTTGCTTCTCTGCGCTTGGTGGCAAAATCAGAAAATCACCCGGCAGGACATCGTTCGCAGCCTTCCTTTTTTTGCGCTATCGCTCGCTATGGCGGTGCTGACGATTTGGGCGCAGCATCGGGCGATGAATTCCCGGGCGATAGATATGGGGGACAGCCTGCTGGTTCGTTTGTTAGGTGGAACCTGGGCGTGGTGGTTTTATCTCGGCAAAATTTTATGGCCGCAGGGCCTGACCATGATTTATCACCGTTGGGACATCAATCCCGGTTCGTTCCTCACATGGCTTCCGGGAATACTTTTTCTCGGCCTGATTGGAATTTGCTGCTGGTATCGAAAAGGGTGGGGGCGGGCGGCGCTGTTTGCACTGACGTTTTTTGTCATCGCGCTGGCTCCGGTGCTGGGACTCATCAACATGGCTTACTTCAACATTTCGCGCGTCTCCGATCATTTGCAATATCTGGCCGTGCCTGGAATTCTCGCTCTGGTTGCCGGTGGTGGCTCCCATCTGCTCGCGAAGTTCGGTTCTCGAATACAAATTACCACCGCCACGATCGCCACCGCAGTTCTCTTCATCCTGACCTGGCAACACGCCAGCGTTTTCATTCGTCCGGAAACCCTCTGGGCCGACAACATCAAAAAGAACCCCACGGCCTGGCGTGTCCACAACAGTCTCGGCGCAGAATATTTTCGTTCCGGTAAAAATGAAGAGGCCATGAAAGAATATCGCGAAGCCTTGCGCTTGGCCCCGGACGCGGGCGATGCCCACTACAATCTCGGCAACGCTCTCTACCGCCTCGGCCACCGCGAAGAAGCCATCGCTGAATTCCTGATTGCCGCCAGCAAAGGTTCCGAAACATTCAACGCGGAAAATAATGCCGGCATTGCCCTGACCGAATTGGGCCGATGGGACGAAGCTGCGGTTCATTATCAGAAAGCCATCGAGTGCAAAGAATCGTTTGCCGAAGCCCATCGCAATCTGGGCGTGGCCTATCTTCATCTGAAAAAAGAAGACGCCGCCCGGAGTGAATTTGAAACCGCTCTCCATTATGACCCGAACAACGACGGTGCTCAGGAAGGACTCGGCACCATCATGGAAAACAAAGGCGATGCCGCCAGTGCCATGGCTTTGTTGCAAAAAGCGATTCAATCGAATCCGCAAAATCCCAGCGCCTGCCATAATCTGGGCATAGCCCTCGTTAAACAAGGCGACGCCACCGGCGCGGTGGAACAATTCCAGAAATCCATCAGCTTAAAACCGGAGGATGCTTCCACTCATGCCGATTTGGCCGATGCATTGGTGAAATTGAGCCGACCAAGTGAAGCCAAGGTGGAGCTTGATAAAGCGATTGAATTGAACCCCACCAACTCCATTTACCACAATAGTCTTGGCACCATGCTTGATAGGGCAGGGGACCTCAATGGTGCCATGGCTCAATTCGAAGAAGCGGTAAAATGCAACCCCGACAGCGCCACCGCCCATAAGAACCTCGCGCTCGTCCTCGGACGAAAACAAAAAGTGGATGAGGCCATCCGCCAATTTCAGGAATCACTCCGACTGAAACCCGATGGTGACACCGAAACCGAACTGGGAAATTTTTTGGGCCGCCATGATCGAACCGACGAGGCCATGCTTCATTTTCAGGCCGCACTGAAACTGGATCCCGATCTGGCCAATGCCCACAACGGTCTGGGCGTGGTGATGGATTACAAAGGCCGCACCGACGAGGCTCTCGCCCACTTCCAGGCCGCCGTCCGCCTGAAGCCCGACCTGGCCCTAGCCCATCTTAACTTGGCCTATGTATTGTTAAAAAAGAACCGTCGCGACGAAGCCATCGCCGAATACCAGACCGTGTTAAAATTGCAACCCACCAACGCGGACGCCCAAAAACAACTGCAACTCCTGACCGCGCCGCATTGAGCTTTTGCCGCCGTAGAAATTATAGATAAAAAAGCAAGAGCGGCCTTCGATCCAAGGCCGCTCTGGCTACTTTTCGTATATCAGTTTTGGGCTGATTAAGAAGGCTGCTTCTCAGGTGTCTCGCTGGCAGTTTTAACCATTTCCGCGAGGACTTTGGCGAAATCTTCCAAACCAGTCGAAGGGACAATGACATTGTCCCGGCGGCCATTCACGTCTTCAGTGATCCGCAGGAATCGTCCCCGCGGATTTTCTTTCAGGGTGAAAATGAAGGTCTTTCGTTCGATTTGGATCGTTTCCGACTTTAACGTGTCCTCTTCCACTCTGGGCCTCGGAGGCATATCCGGATTATACGAGCGGTTAAAGGAACGATTTCCATACGGGGAGGGGCGTTCGTTCGATATCATAGGATCAGGTTTCTCTATTTATTTACTGGGTTTATTTACAGCTAACATGACTTACCCTAACGGCGAAGCAGGGGAAATGCAATTAAAAACGCATCTTTTCCTTGTAGTATTCGGCTGACAAGCATTCCGTACTTATTCGTATTTTGAGTCGGGTCTTTTTGTGTCCACCTTGACCGACGGTTTGTCCGAGGATTGATAAAGCTGCAACTCATGAATGGACCAGAACAGCCCGGTCATCGTCCCGGTCTGGGTGATGCGCAAGAATTTGGCCTTGACCGGTTTAAACAAGATTTCGGTCAAAGGCTCCTCGCCCTTTCCTTTGGCCACCGGCTTGCTCCAAGTCACACCATCGTTGGATGTGGTCACCTCATAGCCCCTCGGAAAATCACGGGGCGATCCCAGGGCATCCAATTCCACTCCGCACAGATTCAGTTCGTTAGGCAGCTCCACCTGGAACCACATGCCCGGTGTTTGCTGGACGCCGGTGTCGTAACGGGTATCGGCTTTGCCATCCACAGCGTTTTTGGCCAATTCCGGGTGATGACTCGCACTCAGTTTCCACTGCTCACGATGCGGAACGAATTGCGGCACAATGGATTCCAGTTCCTCCACCGTATGGGGATAATCCCGCCCTTTGGTTGCGGTGCGAATCTTGGCCACCTGCAACGGCACAATCATCGGAGCGTGGTTGCCAAAACTGTTGCGGACGAAGGAAGCGACTGCGGCAACCCAACCGTCATCGTTGCTGGCCATGGAAACCATTTGCGCCGGATACGTTTTTCCTCCGACCGGCCCGGTCAAGCCATGCAGCAGGATATTAATGATCTCATCGGGATGTCCCTGGACCAAATCAGATTTTGACAGGGGAGGGGCCTGGGTCAAACCTTTGACCTTCCCTTCCAACACCGCTCCTTTGCCGTCCAATCCATGACACGCGAAGCACAGTTCCTGGTAAATCGCCTTGCCGCGATTCAAAGTCCTTTGTTCGGCGGCCGTAAAGCGCGATTCAGCCACCGCCGAGCCGAGCAACAATTGGCCGCCGATTTCCTCCACGCCGCGCGATGAATGTTCGGCGATTGACGTTTTGATGAGCGTTTCCGCATTCGTGTATTTCAGAAATTTCGCAGTCATCATGACTTGGATCACCACTTCTGCTGCGGGATCTTTTATGCGACCCAGAATGTCGGTCATCAGCATCGGATTGCCTTTCTTCAACAAAGTTTCCCCGGCGCGAATGGCGGCGATGCGCACTTGCGGGTCGGAATCCTGCAACCGATCCTGGATGAATTCCGGAGTGATCGCGCCTAAACCTTCCAATGTCCAGATCGAATGAATTCGTGCCAACGGGTTCTTGCTTGTTTTGGCCATTTTCAGCAAAGCCGGCATGACGGATTTGTCACCGCGCAAAATCAGCAGCTTCTGCGCCGTGTCTCGCCACCAGCCATTGGGATGCTCCAGGTGTTTGACCAGTTTGGCGGAGGATTCCTCATACATTTTCGGTTGCGGGCCGGGTTTGAAATCTTGGTGCGTCAGTCGCCAGACGCGGCCGTGATCGGCGATTTTATCGAGGCTATATTGCTTGACAACTTTGCGCAAATACGAACCTTCCCGCACCCAGTTGCCTTCCTGAATGATTCCGCGGTACATGTCCACGATGTAAAGGCAGCCATCCGGCGCGGTCACCATGTTGATGGGGCGGAAACTCGGATCGGTGGAGCGGATGAATTCCGTTTTATCATAAGCGTTGTGGATAAAGGTCAATCCGTCTTTCACTTCCACCTTGCTCCGACGGATCAGTCGTCCCACCGGTTCGCCAAACAACAGGTCTCCCTGTAAATCTTTCGGCAACCGGTCCCCGCGAAAAATCGCCTGGCCGCAAGTCGCGGTGAAATGATTCAGCGTTTTATTCTCCGGACGGAAACGAATGGTTCCGCCTTGCACGTCCGCCAAACCGACCAACGGCCATACTTCCCGATAATCCGCCGGTTCCTGGTCGGCCACCTTGAAACCGCCATAAACGATCGGCTCTTGAAAATTGACCGGACCCTGCTCGCCACCCGCGTCCACGAACCACGGCTTGCCATAATTATCCTGGGTCAAACCCCATTGTCCACCGTTCGGCGCGGTTGGTTCCTTCAAGGGCGGCTTGCCCGGCCCGTTGTAACGAAACCGGTGCGCGTTGTAGGTCGAGTAAATCCAGTTATCGAGCGACCAGATCAGTCCGCTCGGTTGATGTTCCAGGTTTCCGCCACGCGGCCCGCCGGAGTACCAAAGCTCCTTTTTATCCGCGACCCCATCGCCATCCGTATCGGTGTAGAGCCAAATATCGTCTGTGTCCGTCTCGTTGATCAGCAACTGGCCTTTACCCAAGGGGAGGATCATCCGGGGCAAAACCAATTTGTCAACAAACACCGTGTGTTTATCGAACTTTCCATTCTTCTTGGATGACCAGTGCAACGAAACGCGGCTGACATTGGTGATCTCGTCCTTGCCATCTATTTCCTGCATGTAGCTCCGCATTTCCGCGACAAACATCCGTCCGTCCCCGTCGAACACCGTTACCACCGGCTCCAAAATGTCCGGCTCGCTCAAGACCAATTCCAATTTGTAACCCGGCGGCAACTGGATCGTTTTAAAACTTTCGGACGGCGACAACGCGCGAATGGCGGGTTGCAATGGGAAATCATTGGTTTCCTCCGCCCAAAGAGAGCAGGGGAGCACGGTGAGAACGATGGCCATCAGCCAAAAGCGCAATTTTTCAGAACAAAATAACATATAAGCAGCCTGTAAATAACCGTCAGACGCCAAACTTTGCAACGTCGAAAGTCGTTTTCATCTGACGATACTGCGTTATATTCCACTCAATGAATTTGTTGCCATTCAATCAGTTGCCCGCTTATCGCCCGCGCCGGTTCGTTCCAGCGAAAATTGATCTGGGTGATTGGTCCCAAATCGCCCCGCTGTTCGACCAGCTCGAAAAGAGCGCTAGGCAATGCCAGAACGTGGAGTCCTTTGAACGCTGGCTGGCAGATGGCAGCGAACTTTCCGCCGCCCTCGACGAAGAAGCCTCCCGCCGTTACATCGCCATGACCTGCCACACGGACAACCCGGAGGCGGAAAAGGCTTATCTCCATTTCGTTGAAAAAATTGAACCGGAACTCAAACCCCGCCAGTTCAATCTCGCAAAAATTTATCTGCAACATCCGCTCCGCTCCAAATTGCCGCAACCTCGCTATGAAGTTTTTGACCGCCACACCGAAGTTTCCGTCGCTTTGTTCCGGGAAGAAAATATTCCATTGGAAACGGAGGAGTCCAAGCTTTCGCAGCAATACCAAAAACTCAGCGGCTCCCTGACGGTGCAGTTTCGTGGGGAGGAAAAAACCCTCGTTCAAATGGGCCGTTACTTGGAAGAACCCGACCGCGCCCTGCGCCAGGAAGCCTGGGAAACCGTCGCCAACCGTCGCCTGCAGGAAGCCGAAAAATTTGAGGATCAATTCGAGCAACTGTTGAAAATCCGCGAGCAGATCGCCGCCAACGCCGGTTTCCCGAACTACCTCAAATACGCCTTCCGCCGTCTGGAACGCTTTGATTACACCCCGGAAGATTGCGGAAAATTTCACGACGCCATCGAAAAAGAAATCATGCCGCCGTTGCGTCGGTTGCAAGCCGAGCGTCGCAAACAGCTTGGATTGGACTCCCTCCGTCCTTGGGACTTGTCTGTTGACCCGCTCAATCTGCCCGCCCTGCGCCCGTTTGATGGCGTTGATAAAATGGTTTCTGGCACCCAGCACATTTTTGACCAGCTTGATCCCAAACTGGCTGATGGTTTCCAGACCATGCAGAACCTTCATCTCCTCGATCTCGACAATCGCAAAGGCAAAGCGCCCGGTGGTTATCAATCCACCCTCGCGGAATCCCGGCTTCCATTCATCTTCATGAACGCCGTCGGCATCCAGCGCGACGTCGAAACCATCCTGCACGAAGCCGGTCACGCCTTCCATGCTCTGGCCACGCGCGATGAAGACATCCATTTCTATCGCAGCGCGCCGATCGAATTTTGCGAAGTCGCCTCCATGAGCATGGAACTTCTCGGCAACGAATTCATCGAATCCTTCTATCCCGCCGCCGAAGCCAAGCGCGCTCGACGCGACCATCTTGAAGGCATCCTCGAAATTTTCCCATGGATCGCCACGGTGGACGCTTTTCAACATTGGATCTATTCCCATCCCGGCCATACCCGCGCTGAACGTCAAAAAGCCTGGCTCGATCTGATGAATCGTTTCGGCGGCGACGTGAACTGGACCGGCTACGAAAAAATCCGCGCCAACTTGTGGCACCGCCAACTCCACATTTTCCTTCACCCCTTCTACTACGTCGAATACGGCATCGCCCAACTCGGCGCGTTGCAAGTCTGGGCCAACTCCAAAAAAGACAAAGCCCGCGCCCTGCAACAATATCAACAGGGCCTGGCGTTGGGTGGCTCTCGTCCGTTGCCGGAATTATTTGCCGCCGCCGGTTGCCGTTTCGATTTCAGCCAAAAAACGGTCCACCCATTAGTTGAACTGGTAAACACTGAATTAGAAAAACTTCGGTAAGGCAGGTTTTGGATTTTTAAAAATTTCTCCCTTTGAAATTTGTTTCGTGCTTCGAATTTCGGAATTCGATTTTTTATTCCTTCGGCTTCACTACTTTCTTCACGCCCGTCGTCTTAAGAGTCCCCAGATATTCCACCAAATCTCTCAACTCAAACCTCGTCAACAAATTAGCCAGCCCTTCCGGCATCGGTGACATTCCACGGTCACGTTTCTTGATCATATTTTTCTTTACCTTGACCATTCCGTCCTCGGCGGAATTCAAGACCACTTCATTTTCATCCTCTGATTTGACCATGCCGACGTACACGTCACCGCCTGTGGTGGTAATGACAACGTTCTCGAAACCTGCGGCAATTTCTTTGCTGGGGAACACGATGGATTCCAAAAGATATTCACGTGGATGCCGCACCGCTACTCCCGCCAGATCCGGCCCAACGGTTCCACCACGACGATTGATCGCGTGACACCGCAGACAAGCCACGTCCTCGCGCTCATGGAAAATAGTGTTTCCCCGCTCGGCATTTCCGCCAGCCAAAGTCATCCGATACGCGGCCAATCCATCATTGGCTGGCAATGATTGCTCATATTTCTTCACCTTTTCCCCAATAGCAGCATGTTTCCGAGCCGCCTCTAATAAATCCAACTGCACTTCCGCTTTCACCTGGCCAGCGGTCAGCGCATCCATCTGCGCGGATAAAATTGTATCGGCTGCTGGAGTTTGTAAATCACCCAGCGCCGCGAACGCTGCCTGGGCCATCTGTGTCTCCGCGTTGGTCTGGACCAATCCTGCGAGCAACGGCCCGGCCTCCGCCGGATTCAGTCGCGCCAAATGTTTCAATGCTTCCGAACGCAGAACTGGCGAAGCATCATTCAGCGCCAGCTTCACCGCCTCGGCGATGGACGTGGAGTTCAAGTCGTCCAATGCGGCCAAAGTTTCCGCGCGGGTTGTTGGTGGAACATTCGTCCCCTTGAAAAAATCAAACAACAATCCAGCGGCTTCCTCATAACCGGCTTTTCTCGTCGCCCGAATCGCCGCGATTCTGATCTTTTCCGACGGATCACGCAGCAAATCCTCCAGCACAAATTGCAGAGCATTTCGGGCTGTCTCCGGCGGACGCTCGGGCAGGGGACGGGGCAAACCCATGACTCGATCCAACGGTCCGGGCTTGGTCCAATCGCCCAACGCCTCCAGCGCAAAGATCCGCGCTTTTTCGGGGGCCGATGTTCGCTTGGCCAGATTCCCCACGACCACCGCGCTCTGAAAATCTCCTTTACGGAAACAGGCATTGATCGCCCGTGTCAGCATTTCCTTTGGGCAATATTCCTGGTCCAGCAACTCCGCCAGCAAATTCATTGCCTCGGGAATCGGCACATCATTGATCGCCCTCGCCGCTTCTGTCATGAGCTTCGCATCAATCGGCAACGACAGATCACGCACCACCAAGAATTCCTGGATTTCGGGACGCTTTAATTTCCGCAGGCAGAGCAGGGCAGCGCGCTTCACGGCTTCGTCCGGGCTTTGGCGGGCTGCCAGGATCGCTGTCAAATCGTTGATGCGCACCAGAGCCGCCACTCCCGCATGCGTCAGAAAAGCATCCTTATCATTATTCTCCTTCAGCATGGCGAATAACGCTGGCACCTGACTTTTATTCCCAGTTTTTCCAATCGCCTGGGCCGCAAAAAATTTCACCCGCGCATTGGCGTTGGTCAGCAAAGCGACCAGCTTCGGAATCGCCGTTTCAACTACGGGACAATTCCCGATCGCTTTAGCCGCTTGCGCTTGAATCTCGCTATCCCCGTCATCCAATAACGGCACCAGCGCCGAACCGAGCTTTAATTGTTGCAAGCCCCATATCCCATGAATCCGCGCCAATTGATTCGTTGATTTTGTCGCCGCAATAAAAGTATCTACCGAACTCGCGCCTTTATCCGCCAGCGCCCATTGCGCCTCCAGCCGCACTCTCATATCCACATGTTCCAACAACTTCCCGAGTTCCGCATCTGATCTTTGCTTCATTCCGTCTGCGAGCAATTTCTTTACTTCCGCGCGTGCGGCATCGTCTTGTTGCGTCGGATCAAATACCCGGTAAATCCGTCCCGCATTCGGCATTGTATAAGTCGGGCCCCAATCCGAAACATACGCATCTCCACCTGGCCCAAATTCAATTTTCGTCGGGCCCAGGTGCCACAGGAATTCCTCCTTTTTATCCAACAGATAACCGGCACCGTTTGGCTTTACCGTGAATGACCAGACGCCTTTCGGAAAATCGCAGACAAAAAAATGATTGTCGTATTTCGGCGACAACCCCGTGCCGGGATAAAAATTCATTCCCGCCGGGCCGGTCGCCACTGTGCCGGAGTAGGGAAGATTGCCGTCAATGACGCCCTTCCACATATCACCTTCGCACCACGGCCCGTAGTCAATCTGATGCTGATACGAACAACGCCAGCCATAATCCCCATCCTCCACCAGATACAACAGCCGCGAATCATCCGGACCGGAAGTGTCGTTATCATCCGTCCACAAATTGCCATACGCATCAAAGGTCAAATCCTGCGGATTGCGCACGCCGACGCAAAAAAATTCCAGGTCTGAACCGTCAGGATTGCATCGCAGCACCGCGCCGGTGTCCGGTGAATCCAACAGCTTTCCTTCCTTGTTCGTCACCGAAAATCCGCGATCACCGCTGCTGAAATAAATCTTTCCATCAGGCCCTTTTCGCAGGCCGTGTAAGTCATGCCCGCTGACACCGATATGCACACCGAACCCGCTGAATAGCTTCTCGCGTTTTTCTGCGGAGAATTTCCACACATCTGGAATGCAGGTAAACCAAACTTCTCCATGTCGCGCCATCACGCCCGCCGCCGTCCCCGAAACCGTCTCATTAAATCCTTCCGCAAAGACCGACGATGTTTTCCCATCCGGTTCGATCTGCCGGATCATCTCCGAATAATTCGTCAACGTGTGCAAATTCGTCGTGAAGGTCTTGGCCAAAAACGCCGCCCGATCCGCCACCGTGCGCGAAGCCAGATCTTCCAGCAACCACGGCGGATGCACCGTGATGTCAAAAATCGAGTCCTTGTAGCGATGTGATTCCGCCACAAAAAACCGGCCCTGCTCATCAATGGAAAAGGCCACGGGATTCTGCAACTGCGGTTCCGACGCGAACAATTCCACCTTCAATCCCGGTGCCACCACCAGTTTCTTCAACGCCACTTCCGCCGCCTCCGAGCAACGCGCTTCGCGCGCGGTCAAAAAGCAAAACAACAAGAGTAAAATACGTAACCTGAACATGGTTGAAAAGAGTAGCCCGACATCATCCGGGTTCAAGCAAGATTAAGATTTGTCCGCCAAACGATGATTGGCGTGACGGATATATATACTTGGGGGGTGAAAAAGCCGTCAGGTCGTAAGGTACCCTGTAAACATTGGGTTTTTTTGAGGTTTCACCCGTAAGGTTAGCCGTTAGGAGCCGTAAGTGACCCGTAAGTTTGGCGAAAATGTGTGAGATTCACGCAGAGGCGCTGCGGCGTTGCAGCAAATCGAGCCCGGTGTTTTCTGCTCCTTTCTGAGATGTTTACTTTTTCCAGATTTGGTTTAACCGTATTCCACGATGCCTGCAAAATATGACCGCCGAGAGATGCTCCGTTTGACCGGACAGACGGCGGCTTTGCTCGCGGTCTTGCCTTCGTCGGTGTTCGGGCGGTCCAACGGTAGGCCGGTTTCCGGGGTGTTGGTCGGCGAGCCGGCGGTCGCGGCGGTGGCCAATAAAATTTTTGCGGATGGCGGAAATGCCATTGATGCCGTCATCGCAGCCGCATTGGCGGCGGGGATCACTTCGCCGAGCAAATGCGGAATCGGCGGCTACGGTGGGGCCATGATGATCGGACGGGCAGGGAATCATAAGGTCACTTGCATTGATTTCGATTCGATGGCGCCAATGGCCGCACGGCCTGACATGTATCCGCTGGATGCTCACGGCAATGTCGTGGGCAAAGTGAATGCGCTTGGCTGGCTGGCGGCGGGCGTGCCGGGAACATTGGCTGGGTTGCAAATGGCCTTGCGCAAGTTCGGCACAAAATCTTTTCGAGAAGTGGTCCAGCCAGCCATCACCATGGCGGATAAAGCGGCGGCGAATCCCAGATTTAAATACGAGGCCTTGGCCAAAGTTCTCCGCACTTTGGCCGATCGTAATTCGGTGGATTCATTTTATCACGGCGACTTGGCGCAGGAAACGGCGGATGCTTTTCAGAAGCATGGAGGGCTGGTGACCGCGAAGGATTTGGCGGCCTACAAGGCCCGGGAAGTGAAGCCATACGAACTGGAATGGAATGGAGCGACGATTTATACCGCGCCGTTGTGCGCCGGAGGCTTGACGGCGTTGCAGGCGATGTCCGTCTTGAAGGAGCTGGAGTGGGAAAAACGGGTGGATTCGCTGGCCACCGCGCAGATGCGTTTGGAAGCGTTGCGATTGGCCTGGCGCGATCGGTCGGAATTTTTCGGCGATCCCGATTTTGTGAAAGTCCCGGTGAAGCGTCTGCTTTCTTCCGAGTATGGAACGGAACTGGCCGGCTTGGTGGATCACGCCGTCGCGGCGCAGAAACCAGTGTCAATCAAAATGAAAGCCATCCAGCAAGTCGGCACCATGCACCTCAGTTGCGCCGATGATTTTGGTAACATCGCCGCGCTGACGCTGACGATGGGCAGCAGTTACGGCGCGCAGGTGACCGTGGAAAATCTGGGGATGGTGCTGGGCCACGGCATGGTGCGGTTTGATCCGCAACCCGGCGGTCCGAATTCAGTCGCGCCCGGCAAAAGGCCGCAACACAACATGTGTCCGTCCATCGCCGTGATCAACGGGAAGCCGTCGGTTGCCGTCGGTGCGGCGGGTGGGACGAAGATCGTCAACGCGATTTATGATTTCTTTTGTCATTACGTCGGACGTCGCCGGACGCTGGCGGAATCCATCAATCGTCCTCGGATGAATACCACGGGGAGTATGCAGTTGGGGTTGGATGCCGATTGGCCGGCAGAACAGACCGAGTATTTCAAAAAGCTGGGCTACCAATTGAAAAAACAAATGGGGGCGTATGTCAGCGGCGTGGTGATCGATCCGATGAGCGGAAAGATCACCGGACATCACCGGGCAGGCAATCCGTTCCAATCGGAACAATAAGTTTTCCGCGCTGAACGATTATCGACCGACGTAGATCACATCGAGCATGCCGGGGCCGTTGCGATTGGCGCGGCGGTCACCCGCAGGAGGGGGCGTGGCGCCAGCAGGCGCTGCTGGGCGCTCGATGCAGATCAAAACGATGCGGTTGTTTTTTGTGTCCAAGGAACTTGTTTTGCAGCCCGGTTTGGTTTTGACGGTTTGTTCCACGACAAAGCTGGTCGGGCTCTTTTCCTTGATGATGGTCAGGGTGCCGTCACGTTGTGAACTGAACGCTTCCATCGTCTTGGGATTGAAACCGCCGCTGTCGGTGCCGTTGCCGATGGGCAGAGTGGCGAGGATTTTGCCGTCGTTCGCATCAAGCACAACGCAGACCGAAGGATCGGCGCACATGGCGAACAGGATATGATTCTTTTCATCGAGGCCAAGGCCGCCGGGTTCACCGGCTTTTTCGCCCAGGTCGAATTTCGTGATGACCTTGAGCATTTTGACATCAATGACCGCGATTTTTTTCTCGTCTTCCACGCAGACATAAAGTCGGCCTTTGCCGTCGCTTTGGGCTTGTTCCATGGCGCCGCCGACTTCCACTGTTCCGACAATGGAGCCGTCCTTGGGGTTAAGGACGGTAATGCTCGGAGCCTGGTGGCTGAAAATAAAAATATGACCGGAGAAAGGCTCGTAGAGAATGCCGTCGGGCCTGCCTTTGACGTTGATATCTTTGAGCTTGCGCAAGGTCTGGGTGTCGAACATTCCGACGGGCATGCTGCTGCCGAATCCGTGGTGGGATTTGGGATCAACGGCGATGCCATGCCCGCCGACATTGGTGACGGCCCCCATGTATTTGTGGTCGTCCATATTAAAGACGAAAGTGTGTCCCCCGCGCGGCACATAGACGCGCCGGTCATCGTTGTCGGTATAGACATAATCAATACCGCCGTTGCCCATGAGTTGGGTGATGTCGAGAATTCTGTACGGCAGCGCGGACTCTCCGGCGAAAGCGGGGTGGGCCAGCAGGCTGACCGCAGTCAGGGACAAGATGCGAAATAAATTTTTCATATAGTTAAACGTGATGTTCACTCCAAGGTATTCCATTTCTGCCGGGGTTATGCAATGGAAGACTGAATTATGACAGAGAATTAATCCAAGGCGGGAATGGCAAAATATGCTAAATTATTGCCAATAGAGGGAGAGAGAGGGGTTCAAGGTTTCCTTATCTTGCCGTCATGAAAACGGTTACTAGACCAATGATTTCCGGATCGGCCGCCCTGGGCGGTCAAGTGCAACAACGTGTTTCGCAGACGCCAACCGCGACCGCGAACCGCAACTTTAAAGCGCAGCATTATCTCTTTGCCCTTGCGCTGGTTTTCCTCGCGATCGGCTTCAGTGACGCGCAGGAGAACGCCTTCTTCTATCTGGGCCGTCCGGTCGGAGCGATCTTGCTTGGCGTTGCGATGATCCTGACCGTGCTGAGCAAGGAAATGGAGACCTACGACGGGCCTTAAGCGAAACTGGAAAAAAGTTCATCCGGGAATTGAAACGTGGCGGTTTAAGTGTCATGTTGTCCGCTCGTTCAAATGGAAACTGTCAATAATCCGAATACGACCAACGGGGCCGTCCTGCGTTGGGTGGAAGAAATGGCCAAGCTTTGCCAGCCCGGCAAACTGTTTTGGTGCGATGGCGCTGAGGCGGAGAAGGAACTTCTCACCAAGGAAGCCGTCGCGCGCGGCATTCTGCTCAAGCTCAACAAGGAAAAGTTGCCGGGTTGTTATTTTCATCGCTCGCATCCCAACGACGTGGCGCGCACGGAGCAGCACACCTTCATTTGCACCCTCACCAAGG
>CAIYOY010000066.1 GCA_903927905.1 uncultured Verrucomicrobiales bacterium
CGGGTCCGATATTGCAACCAAACTCGGCGCGCTGGGACAGACGCGCCCTACCAGCCACTATTTTACGCCAGTAACTTCTCCACCACCTCACCATGCACATCGGTCAAACGAAAATCCCGCCCCTGAAAACGATAGGTCAACTTGGTGTGATCAAAGCCAAGCAGGTGCAAAATGGTCGCATTCAAATCATGCACCGGGACAACATCTTTGGTCGCATTGAAGCCGAAATCATCGCTCTCACCGATGGTGATGCCGGGCTTCACGCCGCCGCCCGCGAGCCAAACGGTGTAGGCGTTGGGATGGTGATCGCGGCCATCATCGCCACCTTGCACCATCGGAGTGCGGCCAAATTCACCGCCCCAGATGACGAGCGTGTCTTCCAACATGCCGCGTTGTTTGAGGTCTTTGATCAAAGCGGCGCAAGCCTGGTCGGTGTCTTTGCAATTCTCGCGCAGGTCGTGCGTTAAGTTGCCATGTTGATCCCAGGCTTCATGAAAAATTTGTACGAAACGGACGCCGCGTTCCACCAACCGTCGTGCCAGCAAACAGTTATTAGCAAAAGAAGATTTACCAACTTCCGCGCCATACATTTCCAGCGTCTTCTTGGATTCTTTTCCAAGGTCCATCAATTCCGGCGCGCTGGTTTGCATGCGGTAAGCCATTTCAAACGAGTTTATGCGCGTGGCAATCTCCGGGTCGCCGACCACATCCAGATGTTTCTTGTTCAGGTGGCTGATGGTATTGAGCGAATCACGTTGCAACGCGGCATCTACGCCTTTGGGATTGGAAAGATAAAGAATCGGATCTCCCTGATTGCGGAACAGCACTCCTTGATAAACCGACGGCAGAAAGCCGCAACCCCAATTCGATGAACCGCCGCTGGTTCCTTTCTTGCCCGAACTGAAAACCACGAACGCCGGCAGATCACTCGTCTCGCTGCCCAGCCCGTAAGTGACCCACGCGCCCATGCTGGGTCGGCCGAATTGTTGCGAGCCGGTATTGGCGAAAATCTGCGCCGGAGCGTGATTGAAAGCCTCCGTCTTCATGGACTTCACGATGGCGATGTCATCCACCACTTCAGCCAGACGTGGCAACAATTCAGAAAGTTCCGCGCCGCTCTTGCCGTATTTGGCGAATTTGAATTTCGGCGCGAGCAACTTCGACTGTGGATTGATGAACGCCGCGCGATACCCCTTGAGCAATTCCGCCGGTGGCAGCGTTCCGCCAAATTTCACGAGTTGCGGTTTGTAATCGAAAAGATCCAAATGACTCGGCGCACCCGCCATGAAAAGATAAATAACTCGTTTTGCTTTGCCCGGAAAATGAGCCAGCTTCGGTGCCAGTGGGTTCGTCAAAACCGGCTGCGCCATCGCGCCCAACGCTTTATCACCAAGCAACGCGCCCAAGGCAATGGTGCCAAGTCCGACGCCGCATTCCTTAAAAAACCACCGGCGCGTAATTTCTTTGCGCCGCTCATTGATGTAATGTTCTGCGTTAGTCATAGGATCAATGTTTTATTCTTTGGTGATGGCTTCATCCAGGTTCAACAGCACCCGCGACACCACGGTGTAGGCAGCCAATTGAGTCGGTGTGGTTCCACTCGGCAATTTGGTAGGCTCGCTTTTACCGGTGGCGATCTCATTCGGATTCAGCCAGCCATCCGCGATCCGTTGCCCTTGCCTTTGCAATAACCCAAGCAATTCCTGCTTCTCATCCGCCGCCGGTTTCCGTCCCAAAACGCGTCGGAACGCATAAGTGATCCGTTCATCATCCGTCTTCCCGCCTTCCGCCAAAACCCGCGCCGCCAACGCTTGCGCACATTCGACATAAACCGTTTCGTTCAACGTTGTCAAAGCTTGTAAGGGAGTGTTCGATCTCATCCGCCGCACGCACGATGAATCACCGTTCGGCGTGTCGAACGTTTGCAGGGCAGGGTAGGGGGTCGAACGACGGCGAAAGGTATAGAGCGCGCGACGATAACGATTCGGCCCCGTCTCTTCCGGCCATTCAAACGGCGCATAGCTGGCCGGCGGGAGAAACAAAAATGCCGGTGCCGGTGAAAAAACATTCGGCCCGCCGATATTGGTCGTCAGCAAACCGCTCGTCGCCAGCGCGATGTCCCGCACAATTTCCCCTTCCACCCGAAAACGCGGCCCACGCGCCAATAGCCGATTGTTCGGATCACGCTCGTACATCTCCGGAGTTACCTTGGATGATTGTCGATACGCCGCGGACTCGACAATCAGCCGGTGAATGTGTTTGAGGCTCCAGTTATGATCCATCAATTCGCAAGCCAGCCAGTCCAGCAATTCAGGATGCGACGGCAATTCCGCTCTCATGCCAAAATCCTCCGGCGTGCTGACCAAACCGATGCCGAAATAAGTCTGCCATATACGATTGACAATGACCCGCGCTGTCGTCGGTGATTTCCGATCCACCAGCCACTGGGCAAAAGTCAATCGCGTGGGCGCGACCCCATTGGGCAATGGAGGCAAAAACGCCGGCACTCCGCCCGTCACTGTTTTGGTCGGTTTCAGAAAATCGCCACGATTCAAAATATGAGTCTCGCGCGGATTCTCGTTGCGAGCCATCAAGCTGAGCGTGGTTGAACCTTCCGGCCACTCATGCCATAGCGCTTCAATCTTGTCGTTCTCCGCTTTCCATTCCGGCACCATCGTTCGCCAATAACTGAACACCGCCGCGACCTGTGCGGGCGTACGTTTTTCCCGTTCAATGGCCAGGATTTCACGCACCGCTTTCGGCACCGGATCGGCGACGATTGGCCCAGCATTGGTCGTCACTGAAAATCGGAACCGACCTAGGTTGTTGTTCATGTGCTCGTCGCTATTCCAGCCGCCGTGATTTTGATGCAGCGAAAAAATCAAAATGGTGCCGCCGTCATAGCCGACATTCGTGGCGCACTGAAAAACCGCCTTGCGCGCCACATTGCGGCGGCCCGGCCCCGGATCAATCCCCCAAGCCGTATCGCCATTGTCATCTATCGCGTATTTGACCGAACCGGTGATGCGCTTCTTGCCGGAGCGATCATCAAAATTCGGTTCCAGATCGCGGTCCGGTTGCTCATAGTCCGAGGTGGCTGAAGAAAATTTCACCTTCATTTTTTTATCCGGCTTCGCCGCCGAAACTTCTTCCACGGCAAATTCACTCAGGCCAAACGTCCCCTTGAAAGACCGGCCCGGCCCATTGCAGGGCAGATTCGGATCCGTCATCACTTCCAATTGGAACGCCGTGATATTTTTCAGATCATTCGTCACCGTGAATCTGGCGGTATGCTTTGTCGGCGCATAACTTTGTGCCAGGAAGGAACCATCCTTTTGCGGCAGATATTTTTGCCCGGCGGTACTTATGTCATCCACCGTCGGCTGGACCACGATCCAATTCGGTTGATTGCCCGCCACCGATTTTTCCCAGGCCGCCATGCGTTCTTCCCAATCCGCGTGATGATGTTTCAAGCCGCCTTCGATCTCCGTCATCTGCCGTCGCAGATCCGCGATCTTCATCAATTCGCCCGGTGCATAAACCGCCTGTTGGGCCTCGTTGTTATTATTGATGAAAGAAAACATCTCATAATATTCCTCCTGCTTGAGCGGATCAAATTTGTGATTGTGACATTGCGCGCACTGGATCGTCAGACCGAGCACGCTCTTGCCGATGCAATCCATCCGGTCGAACATCGCTTCCATGCGGAACTGCTCCGGGTCCACGCCGCCTTCTTCATTCACCATTGAATTGCGCAGAAAACCTGTGGCCACCATTTGATCCTGAGTCGGATTCGGCAGCAGATCGCCCGCGACTTGTTCAATGATGAATTGGTTATACGGCAGATCGCGATTGATGGCGTTGATGACATAATCCCGGTAATACCAGACCGCTCGCCGCTTGTCCTTTTCATAACCATCCGAGTCCGCATACCGCGCCGCGTCCAGCCAATGCCGCCCCCAGCGCTCGCCGAAATGAGGTGAACCCAACAAACGCTCCACCTGTTTGTCATAAGCATCCTTGCTCTTGTCCGCCAGAAACGCATCCACCTCGGCGATCGTCGGCGGCAACCCGATCAGATCCAGGCTCAATCGCCGCAACAAAGTGATCTTGTCCGTCTCTGGCGAGGGCTTGAGCTTTTCCTTCTCCAATCGCGCCAGAATAAAATCATCCACCGGATCGCGCACCCAACGCTGATTTTTCACCGAGGGGACAGCCGGACGCACCGGAGCCACAAAGGCCCAATGATTCGTCTCGGCCCAAATCGCCGGGTTGACCACCAGCCACACCACTAAAAAAAATGATCTGAGTCCAAATTTCACTGTTTATCTATTATCCACCGAATGAGTCTCTGAGTCATGCAGAATTTGACGGGTTTCCGGTATTATATATTGAATAAATTATTGTTGGGGCCGCATGGCCGATTCCGAACGGAGCGCGGGTCTGTGACCCGCAGCGCGTGAAATGGTAAAGACGCTGTGAATAACTCTATAACCTTTTGGCTGGCGAAACTGCTGCGGGTCACAGACCCACGCTCCGTTCCTGACTCGTCGCCTCACATGATGTTGACCATCACTTTTTGTTCGCACTCCTGCCAAAAAGTTTATATGCAAGCCGGATTACTTCTACTCACATTTTTCAAAACGAACAAATCCCGGCCTCTACTGCAACAATTCAACGCGATAAAACCGATTGGTGGTGCCGCAAGGATCAGTGATGGTGGTGGTTCCGTTGGTCGCGGTGATGGTCGAGCCGAGATTTGACCAATTGGTTTCGGTCAGGTTGTTCCGATATTGCACTTGATAAGCCAGATTAGAAACGGAACTCCAGGTCAATGAAAGCGTGTTCCCAACCTTCGCCACAGGTTTCAAAATGGGTTGGAGCGGGACGGTCAGGCGGAAAATATTTCCATAGCCATTTGTGCCTCCCTGAGTCGTGGTGCCATAGAAGTTTCCATCGCTGCCTTGAATCAAAGCAGAAGAACTACCCGATCCATTATCACCATTGAAGGCAAACAAAACTGTAAATATGCCAGATGGGGTTATTTGATATACAGTGCCACCTCCACCATTGAGGCCACCTCCCAAAGTGGTACCATAAAAATTGCCATCACTTGCTTGCATCAGTCCCCCTTCAAGATCATACCCATCGGTCGTTTTTGAAAAAGAGTGAAGCAATGTGAATGTCCCACTTGGTGTGATTTTGAAAACCGTGCCACTGCCATTCGCTCCGCCACCGGTCGTTGTTCCATAGAAATTCCCATTGTTACCCTGGATTAAGCCAGCAAAAGGATTTGCGCCATTGCTTCCATTAAATGAAAATAATCGTGTGATCACACCATTCGTTGTGAATTTAAAGACGGCACCATAAGTAACATAAGTATGACCGTTAAAAATTGGATTCCCGCCGCTATAGGTCGTTCCATAAAAATTGCCATCTGTGCCTTGCACTAATCCGGCATAGGGCTGCGATCCGTTATCTCCTGTAAAGGAAGCGAGCGCGTTATAGACACCATTAGTTGTCAATCGAAATATTGTTCCTGCGTTATTTTGTCCGCCGTAATATGTCGTTCCATAAAAATTCCCATCGTTTGCCAATGTTAATCCATTTGGTCTATTTACTGGCGAAGCCAATACTGCAAACACTCCAAGTGGCGTGATTTTAAAGCAAGCTCCGTCAACATAAGAAGTCCCATATAAATTCCCGTCATTTCCTTGAACCATTGCGTCGTAAGGAATTTCTCCATCTGCTCCATCAGTGAATGAATAAAGTGAAGTCAAAGCACCGGAAGGGGTCATTTTAAAAACTGTTCCCATTCCATTCGTTCCGCCGTAGGCGGTGGTGCCATAAAAATTCCCGTCCATACCTTGCATCAAACCGGCTTGGGGAAAATTACCGTCATTACCACCAGAGAAAAAATAAAGCGTTTGAAAAATCACCCCAGCTTGAAGGCCGAACGCCAAACAAAAAAACAATGTCATGGCCGCTGCAAACAAAAATCTCTTTGCAATTGTAAGTGATTTATTCACAGGTTTTCTCATTGGCTGACTTCATAAGTCTCGCATTAGCCAAGCATAGCTGTCAAATTGATAAATTGCCATAGGGTGGGATCAAAAGTGATGGCCAGGAGGAGCGCGGCTTTTAAGCC
>CAIYOY010000067.1 GCA_903927905.1 uncultured Verrucomicrobiales bacterium
GACCCTCCCTCAAAGTAAAGAACACTCTCTTCGGGCAGCAGGTCAGGCAATGCTGCTAGTAGCGAAGAAAAGTCCATGTTCCCAGAGACCTCCCAAAACGGTCGGCCCAGATCAAGGCGGATACCATTCATTTCCTCTCGTGGTACAGCACCCAAGATTTTAGCGAGTAAACCCATTTGTCAGTGGGTCAAACGGCTTGTTTGAAGATGGCGAATAATGGCCCAAGTTTCGTCCAGCTTGCGACGGCTCGAAGCGCGTAGCCGCCGGATTTCCGCATCGGTTTTCTTCATGCCCTTGCGAATGGAGGTCATTTCCTTAAGACAATCGTCAATTGCCTTAAGATAAGAATTTGCATTTGTTGTCACGTGACAACTTTGCCTCAAACCAGCCCGTATTCAATTCTCAACTTGATCAATTCACCGTTGATAGGAGGCTGGCACGATCGGCTGTTGGGTGCTGCGGTCGAAGAGTGTTGGGACTTTCGGCTCGGTTACGGGATTGGTGTTGGCAAAAGCGATGGGGACAACATTCGGATTTATCGAAGCAGGTTGCGCCGCGATGGCAGGTTGCTCAGTCGTTTTCTTTACCGGTTGAACCGCCATTTGCTGGGACGCGGGTTGGCCACCCGATGAACGGAAAGAATAATATGTTCCCGTCCCGATGGCACCGCAGAGAAACAAGGCGCACGCCGTCGCGTAAGCGGGCTTGATGGTCAAGGCCAAGATCAGACTTGACCAAAAACCTGGGGCGGATTCGCCGGCTTCGATGCGGGCGGTGATTTCCCCGGGCAATTGATTAAAATAACCGGGCGGCGGCTGTTCGTGCCGTTTCAAGGTGAGCAGCGTGCGGAGCTTTTCGAATTCTTCTGGACTCTGATTCATGGGCGTTACTTTAAATAATCGGACAAAAAACCCTGCAATTGTTGCCGCGCATAAAACAGGCGCGACCGCACGGTTCCGACATTGCAATCCATGATCTGCCCGATTTCCTCGTGGGAAAGGCCCTGCACGTCATGCAATGTCACTACCATTCTGTGTTGTTCTGACAGTTTTTGCATGGCGGCGTTCAATTTCTCCTGCAATTCCGCCAAACCGGCGGCGCGACGGGGGGTTTTGTCGGAGATCAGGGCCACCAAGTCGGGGTCGTTTTCGGCGGAAAAATCCAAGTCATCCAGGCTCATCGCATAGCGATTTTTACGCTGTTTGAGGAAGTTGATCGTTTTATTAACGGCGATGCGATAGACCCAAGTGTAAAAACTGGAATCGCCCTTAAAGGATTTCAGCGCGGAATAGGCTTTGATGAAAGCTTCCTGGGTCAAGTCGTTGGCGTCCTCGTGATTGGACGTCATGTGATAGAGGGTGGCGTAGATGCGCTGCTGGTAGCGGCGGATGAGTTCGTCGTAGGCGGCGAGGTCTTCTTTTTGGGCGCGCCGAACGAGGGTGATGTCATCCGGGCCGGGGGCCGGGACTTCGGCAGGCAAAGGGTTTGATGTCTTCTCCAGTGGCAATTTATGAATTGGTTTTTAAAGGAACTCTACTCAATAACCCCGAGGGCATTGGTTTGTTCCGCCAGAAAATGGGTCAAACCGTTCAAGCCAGCGCGACCATCAGAGACCGGCAAGATGGCCAGCGCCTGCCGGGCAGCGGTCAGTTGTTGCTCGATGATGGCTTGTGATTCGGCGAGAGCGTCATATTTTTGAATCAAAGCCAGCACGTCAGGGAAATGGGAAGGGTCCCACTTTTGCACCCATTGGCGCAATTGATTCTGCTCAGAAGGCTTGGCCTGGTCGCGAACGATCAGGATGGGGAGGGTCATTTTGCCCTTGGCGAGATCAGCGCCGAGGGTTTTGCCGGCAGTGGCTTCGGAGCCAAAAAGATCAAGGCAATCATCATAGACCTGATAGGCGGTGCCGAGGGCCATGCCGTATTGGCGCAAGGCTTCGCGCCGGGCTGGATTGGCCTGACCGAGAAACCCGCCCAATTCGCAGGACAACGCAAACAGCTCCGCCGTTTTCATGCCCAAAATCTTGAAATAATGCTCGCGCGTGATTTCAAAATCTCCCCGGCTGCGGGTCTGTAAAATTTCTCCGGCGCAAACGGTATTGGTGGCCGAAGCGACCGCCCGGCAAATCTCCGGCGTCGGAAAACCGGCGGCCAGCTTGAGCGCATGGGCAAAAAGACAATCGCCCAAGAGGACGGAGATTTCATTGCCCCAAGTCGCCGCCAAAGTGGGGCGGCCACGGCGCAATTTGGCTTCGTCTATCACATCGTCATGCACGAGCGTGGCCAGGTGAACCATTTCAATGATGACCGCGAGGGTGACATGGGAATCATTCAGCTTGCCCGCCGTTTCTCCGGCGAGCGAGACGAGGATGGGCCGCAACTGTTTGCCTTGAACGGTCAGGGCATAACGCGCGTAGGCGGCGATTTGCGGTTCAAATTCTTCGGTTTGCGCGGCCAATCGCCGGGCGACGGCGCCAAGGAAAGGTTCCACCGCCTCCATGATTTGCTTCCAGGCAAATGAAGGTTCCGGCGGCGGCGCAGCGATGGGAGCGCTTGGCGTTCTGATTTCTGTAGCCAACATCAGGCTTAAATCTAGGTTTGCCAGCCAGCCAAGTCAAACTTGGAAAAAGCAGGGATTAATAATGACGGGGACGAGTATTAGACTTTTTCATAGCAGAATTACCGAGGGAGGGGCCTCAAAACCAGCGCCTTAATTCGGTTCCTAACGTCCTGATAACCAAAAATTTTGATACCAAACGCCCGTTTTTACGTCTGTCTTATTATATATGAGTCAGAAAGACCGGGGCTTGCTCCGATGCAGAAAGTCAGCGACACTGCCCGTCATGTCGAGAAAATCAGGCGGTGCTTTATTTTGGGTAATTCTATTGATTTTGGTCCTGGCTGGAGCCGGGGCCGGTTATTGGTATTGGCACAAATCACAAAATGCCGTGGCCGAATACCGGACAGCGGTCATTGACAAGGGCGATTTGACCCAGGCGGTCACGGCGACCGGGCAACTGAATCCGGTTCTCAATGTCCAGGTCGGCTGCCAAATTTCCGGGATGCTCAGCGAGATCAAGGTGGATTTCAATTCGCCGGTAAAAAAGGGACAGGTCGTGGCTCAGATTGATCCGTCAACCTACTTGGCGGCGGTTCATCAAGCGGAGGGCGACCTCGCCAATGCCAAATCAGTCGTGGAATTGGCCCAGGTAGATGCCAACCGCTCAGCCACTTTGCTGAAGGATAAACTCGTGGCACCGTCAGATGATGACAAAGCGCAAGCCGACCTTCATCAGGCCCAGGCCCAGGTCAAAATCAAGGAAGCCTCGTTGGAACGGGCCAAAATAGATCTGACGCGATGCACCATTTACGCCCCGGTGGATGGCGTGGTTATTTCGCGCAACGTGGATGTGGGTCAAACCGTCGCGGCCAGTTTGAGCGCACCCACCCTGTTCGTCATCGCCAACGACCTGACAAAAATGCAGATTGACGCGAATGTTTCGGAAGCGGATGTGGGCGGCGTGGAAGAAGGGCAAACGGTGGATTTTACGGTGGATGCTTTTCCGTATCGGACGTTTCATGGGAAAATCACCCAGGTGCGCTTTTCTCCCATCACGGTTCAAAACGTGGTCACTTATGACACGGTGGTGGCAGTCAACAATTCCGACATGAAGCTCAAGCCGGGCATGACCGCCAATATTTCCATCATCGTTTCGCAGCACACCAATGTGGTGAGAATGCCCAATGCCGCGCTCCGCTTCCGCCCGCCGGATGTCGCCGGCAAAAAGCTGCCGGAAACCAATCTACTCGCCTCCGCCAGCGGCACCAATCAGACCCTGGCGATCGCCGGCGAAAAAACCGGCAAGCGCGGCCCCGGGGCCAAACGCGACCGCACTCAACATCAGGCGATCCGCACCGTTTATCTTTTGACCGACGCGGAAAAGGGCACGATCAAACCGGTCCAGATCAAGACCAGCATCACCGATGGTGCTTTCACAGAAGTGGATGAAGGTCTGAAGGAAGGCGATGTCATCATCACCGGCGTCAATGGTCTCGAAGCCAATAAACCTGCGACCACGTCCAATCCTCTCGGCGGCGGTGGTGGCAGCGGACGGTTTGGCCGATAAAAGCGCCGCATGAATCCGGTCATCAAAATCGAAAAGGTCAACAAGATCTACCACACCGGCGAAGTGGATGTTCATGCCGTGCGCGATGTTTCGCTGGAGATCATGCCCGGCGAGTTCGTGGCGATCATGGGTTCGAGCGGCTCGGGCAAATCCACCATGATGAACATGCTCGGCTGCCTGGATCGCCCGACCGATGGCCGTTATCTGCTCGATGGCGTGGATGTCTCGGGTTTGAACCGCGATGCGCTGGCGGAAATTCGCAACCAAAAGATCGGCTTCGTCTTTCAAGGCTTCAATCTTTTGTCCCGGACTTCGGCTTTGGAAAATGTCGAGCTGCCCATGCTTTACAATGCCCGTGGCGCCATGTCTGCACCCGAACAGCACGCGGCCGCGATGGATGCATTGACCATTGTCGGACTGGCGCAACGTTCCGGCCATCATCCCAATCAGCTTTCCGGAGGACAACAACAACGCGTAGCCATCGCCCGGGCCTTGGCGAACAAACCTTCGCTCATCCTCGCGGATGAACCGACGGGAAATCTGGACACGCAGACGAGCATTGAGATCATGGGTGTCTTTCAAGGCTTGAACGACAAGGGGATCACCATCGTCATGGTGACGCACGAACTGGACATCGCCAGCTTCACCAAGCGCAACATCATCATGCGCGACGGCCAGATCATCACCGACAAACTGGTGGACAACCGGCTGATCGCCACCGAGGAATTGGAAAAACTGCGCGCCGCCCAGCGCTCGGTCAAATTAAGCGCATGAGAATTTTCGCCACTTTCCGAATGGCCGTGCGCGCTTTGCGCCGGAACAAACTGCGCACGATGCTAACCATGCTCGGCATCGTTATCGGCGTCTGCGCCGTGATTTCCACCTTCAGCCTGGTCAATGGCGCCAAATCTTCCGTCGAAGCCCAGATCGCCAGTCTGGGCCAAAACGTGGTCCTGATTTTTTCCGGCAGTTTATCGCGCGGCGGCGTGCACAGCGGGTGGGGCGGGGCTGGCACGTTGACCATTGAAGATGCCACGGCGATTCAAAAAGAAGTCTCCGGTATAGTTAGTGTTAGTCCGGAACTGCGTTCGGGTAGTCAAGTTTCCGCCGGCAACCAGAACTGGAGCACCACCGTCCTTGGGGAAGGCGATGAATATCTGGAGATTCGCCAATGGCCCCTGTCCGATGGCGCGATGTTTACCCCTCAGGACGTCCGTGGGGCCAACAAAGTCGCGATCATCGGCCTCACCGTTTCCAAACAACTTTACGGCGACGCCAGTCCGATCGGCCAGGTTATCCGGGTGAAAAATGTTCCGTTTATCATCACCGGCCTGCTGGTTCCGAAAGGCCTTTCCGTATCAGGCAGCGACCAGGATGATGTCATGATTGTGCCTTACACCAGCGCGATGAAACGGCTTTTCGGCTCGACCACATTGCGCGGCATCACAGCGCAGGCATCCGATCCAAAAGTATTATCGGATGTCCAACACCAGATCACCGACTTGCTCCGTCAACGCCACCACATTCAACCGAATCGCGACGATGATTTCACGGTCCGAACTCAGGAGGAAATTGCCGAGGCCGCCACCGCCACTTCCAAAATCATGGCTTTGCTGCTCGGCGGCACCTCCTTGGTGTCTCTCATTGTTGGAGGCATTGGGATTATGAATATCATGCTGGTCAGCGTGACCGAGCGAACGCGCGAAATCGGCATTCGCATGGCGGTGGGAGCCAAGGGCAAGGACATCCTGCTTCAGTTTTTGATTGAAGCAGTCACGCTCAGTCTGCTCGGCGGCATCATCGGCAGCGCTCTCGGAGTCATGGCCTCCAAATTTGTGGCGGCGAAAATGAACCTGCCCACTTTGACTTCGGTCAGTTCGATTCTGTTCGCCTTTGGTGTCAGTTTTTTTGTCGGCATCTTCTTCGGCTTTTACCCGGCGCGGAAAGCCGCCCAGCTTGATCCGATTGATGCCTTGCGATACGAATAGATCCTACCGGGACAGACGCACCTTAAACATTCCAAGCTTCCAGCAAGTAATTTAAAAGATCAGCAGAGAATTTAAAATTATAATAAATTGAATCTCGCACTCATTGAAGCTAAATCAATGAGTGCGAGATTCAATTTTAATTACGATGGTAGATAAAGCCAGTATAAAAATTTACCTGAAATTCAGATGCGGCTGCCCTGAAATTTCCGTGGCTGCGCTGGTGACAGCGCGGCTGCTTTCAGGTTAAATCCAAATATGAAAGTGTTACCCGCTTTATTTTTATTATTGGTTTCTTTCGGCCTGCAGGCCGCAAATTTTCCCGATTTCGCGCAACTTCCCATCCAAACCAACTTCCCCGACCCGCTCATCATGTTCGACGGCCAACCGGTCAAAACCAAGCGCGACTGGATCAAAAAACGCAAACCGGAATTAAAAGCCCTTCTCCAACATTACGAATACGGCTTCTTCCCGCCCGCCACCAAAATCACTGCGACCATTGATCGAACCGATGAAAAATTCTTCAAAGGCAAGGCCACCTTGAAACTGGTGACCATTGAGTTTGGCGTCCGCGCCACGCGGCCGATTCACCTTTTGCTGGCCATTCCCAACGACCGCATTGGCCCGGCACCGGTTTTTCTCGGGCTGAACTTTGATGGCAACCATCAACTCCTCTCCGACACCAACATTCCCCTGCCCACCATCTGGATGCGAGGCAAACCGCCGGAAGTTGTGAATAGCCACGCCACCGATGCAGGGCGAGGTAAACAAACGGAAAATTGGGCCATCGAACAGTCCATAGATCGCGGCTATGCCGTTGCTTCCTTCTGCTGCGGCGATATTGAATTGGATCAGACCAATGCTCTTGGCGGAGTCCGTGAAACGCTCGGAATTCCGCAAGAAGAAGATTCCTGGGGCACCATCGCCGCCTGGGCCTGGGGTTTGCAACGAGCCGTGGATTATCTCGAGACCGATTCCGACATTGATGCAAGCCGTATCGCCGTCGTGGGCCATTCGCGTCTGGGCAAAACCGCCATGCTGGCCGGGGCCTTCGATGAACGCATCGCCTTGATCATTCCGTTGCAAGCCGGATGTGGCGGCACCTCGCCCTGTCGCGGCACCGTCGGCGAATCGGTGGAAAAAATCAATACCAGTTTTCCCCATTGGTTCTGCGGGGAATTTAAAAAATTCAACCAAGAACCTCAACGGCTGCCCTTCGACCAACATTGCCTCATCGCCCTCTGCGCGCCGCGTCCCGTTCTCATCTCCTGCGCCACAGGGGACGAGTGGTCGAATCCAGCCGGTCAGTTCGAGATGTTGCAAGCGGCCAGCCCGGTGTATCGGCTGATGGGGCATGAGGGAGCGGCCTCGAAAACCATGCCGGCCACCGGACATTTAATGGACAGCCCGCTGGGCTATTTTATTCGCCCCGGAAAACATTCGATGACCAAGCTGGATTGGAAGGCTTTCCTGGATTTTGCGGATAAGAATATGCGCTGATATAAGAAATACTGGTTGCCATTTTGAGAATCACGGCTTGGCCGGGGCGTTGGTGATGCCTTGAGCGTGTTCGAGGTTGATTCGGGCGGCGGTGTAATCGGGGGCGTAGTGGAGGGCTTGCTTGAAGGCCAGGATGGCGTCGTTGGTTTGGCCGGTTTTATAGAGCGCGAGGCCGAGGTGGTTGTAAGCCATGACATAATTCGGACTGCACAAAATGGCGGCGTTGAATTGGATAATGGCGGAGCCGGTTTGGCCAAGTTGATCCAGGGCGATGCCGAGATTATAGTAGGCGCCGGCGTGACCGGGTTTCAGCCGGATCGTTTCTTGAAAATGGCGGATGGCCTCCTCGGTTTTGCCTTTCAGCCCGAGGGCCGTGCCGAGGTAGTAGTGGGCGTCCGCATTATTGGGTTGCAAGGCGAGGGTGATCTGGAATTCGCGGATGGCATCGTCCTTCTTGTTTTTCCCGGCGTAAATCTTGGCCAGCCCGAAATGAGCATCGGCATATTTCGGCAGCAGGGTAACCGCCGTCTGCAATTCACGAAAGGCTTCGTCCAATTGGCCAATCCGGGACAAGGCGAGACCAAGAGCATTATGGGCCAACCCGCTGTCGGGCTGCAGTTGAATGGACTGGCGGTAACAACGAATCGCGTCTTCCACCTGGTCTATCCGGAAATAATAATTACCGAGGTTGTAATAGCCGGTGGCATAATCGGGTTGCAGGCGGATGGCTTCGCGATATTCAGCCAGGGCTTCGTTTGTCTGGCCTTTTTGGCTGTAGGCGATGCCGAGGTTATTGTGGGCGAGCGCATTGTCGGGTTGAAGTCGCAGAGATTCGGCAAAGTGTTGAATGGCTTCATCGGTCCGGCCTGCCTCGTTCAGCGAGTTGGCGAGATTCATCTGGGCCAGGGAATTATTTTCGGTGACCTGGAGGGCGTGGCGGAAGAGGGTTTCGCTGTTCTGCCAATATGTCAGTTGTTCGCCAGTCAAGGTCAGGCAAATAAAGATGGCCATGGTGCCGCCAACCACGCAGGCCAATCGAAGATCGCGGCGTTCCCTGGTCAGCAGCTCCGCTCCCCACACGATGGCGATAAAAAGGCCGAGGAGGGGTAGGTAGGTATAGCGATCGGCAAAAGCGAGCGAGCCGATCTGCACCAATCCGATGATCGGGATCTGTGTTCCCAAAAAGAACAGCCAGCCCACGAGTAAAAAAGGCGCGCGCCGGCGCAGCAGAATGAAAACAACGGAAACAATCGCAAGAAAAACCCCGGAGAACACAATCGTGGCCACGGGCCATTGGCCGGGATGGGGATAGAAAACAGCCAGATCCACGGGCCAGATCATTTTGCCGATATAGGCACAGTAGGAATGCAGGGCATTGGCCACCCGCGCGGCGAAGGGGAGGACTTCAGCGGATACCACCGCGCCGCCACGGGACTGAACCAGGAAGGTCACCACACTGGATACCACCGCGAGGATAAAGAACGGGATTTTCTCGGCCAGCAATGGCCGCGCGCGAACTTGAGCGAAACGGTCGAGCGGCCAATAGTCCAGCAGCAACAGGACAAAGGGCCAGGTGACCAACATCGGTTTGCTCATCAAGCCGAGGGCAAAAAACAAGAGCGACAGGCCGTAGAATTTGGACAGGAGGAAGGAAATCATGGGCCAGCGCTTTAGGGCGGCTTGGTCCTGGATTTGCACATGCTTGACATAATAAAGCAGCGAGAGCAGGCCAAAAAAGCCGCAGAGCAGGTCTTTGCGTTCGGCGATCCAGGCGACGGATTCAACCCGCAGGGGATGAACGGCAAAGAGCACCGCCACGAAAAGGCTGCGCCAGGTCGCCCCGGTCAATTGCCGCAGCAACCAAAAGACGAGCGCGGCATTCAACGCGTGCAGGATCAGGTTGACCAAATGGTGGCCCCAGGGATTCAGGCCGAACAGTTGACAGTCCAGCATGTGCGAGAGGACGGTGACGGGATGCCAATTGCCGGCGATGGCATGCGTGAAAGCCCAGACGACTCCACTGGGGCTGAGGCCATCCGAGACCGTGGAGTTGGAGGTGATGTAATCAGGGTCATCGTAGTTGACGAATTTGTGTCCTGTGGCCGGCCAATAGAGAACCAGAGTGACCAAAGCCAGCAGCGCGGCCAACACAATTGGCTTGGAAAAAAAACTTTGCGATCGTGGTGTTAAAGAAGTGCTCATTTTCATCCAGCGTGAGCGGACAACTTTAAAGTCGAGCTTGGGCGAGCGTCAAGGTGAATTGAATTATTGGCACAGCGCATGACTACTTTCCGATGGCCAATAATTTCGTCGCGACCTTTCCTGCTTTGATCTCGACCTGCGCCGGGGTTGGCATTTCGCTGCTGCCAAAGGCGGCGCTCACATCGTATTTTCCCGGCGGCAAATCCACCGCGCCATAGAATCCGGTGGCGTCGGTCAGGACGGTTCGTTCAATCGGGCCGTAAATGGTGATCTTCGCGCCATCCAAAGGCCGGCCCGTCGCGTCATATGCAAACCCTTTGAGATGGCCTTTGGTTGGCTGCGTTTTCCAGGGCAACGGCGGAACCGGAACCGCCATGGGAAAGACCGGATAACGACCGAAGGAGGAGGACTCGGTCAATGCCTGGAAGAATTTTTCGCGCGCAATTTTCTCCGCGCTCAATTCGGAATAACAATAGAGAGCCACACCGTAAGGCAGATTACCTTTCGCGCTGGGCACACGAGTGCTGTGGATTTGCGCGAGCGCATTGCTCACGTTATTTAGATACAGACCGGGGCCGATGACCACTTTGCGATGATAGCTGTAATCCTTTTCAAAAGTGGTCCAGGCCTGCCACGCGCCGGCCCATTTTTCTTCACGGAAATAAGTCATGGGCATGACCGCGTCAATCATCCCCTCCTCCAGCCACGCGCGCCAATCCTGCAGGGTGCTGGAATACGCCGCGCTTTTCGGCCATTGCGCGATGGTCGTCACGCCGGGCGCGCGGGAATTGCAGGCGGCGGAAATTTTGATCTGCGGCTTGAGGGCGATGGCGTTGAGATAAACTTTCCGCACCAGCGCGGTCACCTGGTCGCGGCGGAATTGCAGCCAATCTTTATCCAATTTCGGCGGCTGGCCGGTGCGGCCAAATTGCGCGTTGAACCGGGCCACGGTCGTATCGTTGTAACCGAACGAATTGTTGTCATACCGGATGTGATCGAATTGAAATCCATCAATGTCGTAACGGGAAATGATTTCCAGACAAACGTCGTACAGATAATTTTGCACACCGGGATGACCGGGGTCGAAGGCGTACGCGGTCCCATCCCACATTTCGCCGGTGTCATTCTTGGTCAACCAATCGCGATGTAAACTATACGGATGTTTGGGCGGCGCGCCGACGGTTTTATTGTCCCACACCGGATAAGCGACGATCCAGGCATGCACTTCCAAACGCTGGCCCTTGCTGGTGTCGTGGGCTTTGGCGATCAAGTCCGCCAGGGGATCAAATCCCGGAGTGATCTCGGCAGCCAGAGGTTCGATCTTCGAGTTGTAATAAGTATCTCCGCGTTTCCGAACTTCGACGATGATAGCGTTACAATGCGCGGCACGAACATCCGCGATCAGTTGCGTGACTTGCGCCGGGGATTTAAACCCGGGATGAAAGGCGTCCACCCAAAAAGCACGAAACTCCGGCCGTTCTGCGCGGGCTACCATGGAAAAACAAATGCAAACGAGGCCGACGAAAAACCTGAATTGCCCTTGGGTGAACATCATCGTGGCCCGACGATTTGCCAGCCGTCGGACAGGCTTTTTCCGTCAAACAACTCGATGCGCGATGCAGCCTTGGCGTTCCGCAGCAACACCACGGAAACGATTCCCTTCGCATCCACCACCACCAAATCCGGCTCCTTGTCTCCGTTCAAATCAGCCACGGCCACAATTTTTGCGTCCGGTCCGGCGGCCATGGTCATGAATTCCGGCAAGGTCGAAACCCGCCAGCTCGCATCCATGTCGGCCGGTTTTTCCAACGGGGTGATGGCGCATTGATTGGTTCCGTCAAAGTGAACGCAGACAAAATTGTTATTCGTGCCAGCCAGCAAAACATCACTGGCCCCCTGCCCTGTTAGATTGCCTGAACTGACGACCCGCCAGCCGGGGTTGATCGGCTGGCCATTATTTAAGGCAACGGATTTTGCCACGGTGCCATGGTCCATCAGCCAAGCGGCCATCTGTCCGTCCTCATTACGCAAAAGCAAATCCGGCTGGCCATCGCCGTTCAAATCAAATCCGGGGCGCATGGTTCTCAAGCTCGTCGTGGCGCGGGCCGTGCCCACGGCGTTGCTGACCACCGCCGTGTAAAAACCGGCGTTGGTTTCCGTAATATTTTTGAACAACACATAGGGATTGGTCGCAGTTCCGAGGGTGCCGTGCTCGAAGGTCCATTGATAACTCAGCGGCCCGCTCCCTCCAGCGGTGACACTGATGGCGGCTCCGGAATTTTCTTTAACCAAGGTGGGCGGAGAAATTTTATTGATGACCGGCGGCGACATGACTCGGGTCACGACCGAGCTGGAACGTTTGTAGCGAGCGGGGTGGTTGGTGACGCCGATTGGATTTGCTGCGGAATTCGTCGCCGCTGCGCGCGCGTTGCCAGCCAGCAGGACAACTGTCAGAACAGGCCAAACCAAGCGCCAGCGTTTTAAAAAAATAGCCATCGGATGTATTGAATTTAGCAATTTATCCAGCGAAAGGCAAAATGATTTGGCTTTGTTTATGCCGATCGTTGCCACCAATCGGTCCGCAACAAACTCCATTCGCTCACCCGTTGTTCCCGTAAAATAAAACCGTATCGGCCAAGATAATCATCCGGCGGAGTCAGCCTCCGGGCTGGCAGGCGCGTGGCGAAACGAAACGCGAAATACATCAGCCCCAGGATGGCTTGCGCTCTGGAACGCACCCACCCCGAGGCTGGTGCCTGAAAATCGGCCAGCAACCAATTGGCGCGCGGGCTCGCGGCAGTGGAAAGTTTGGCCACGATAACTTCCAGTTGTTCCGGTCGAAAGCAGTCGAGGAAGAAATGAGTGACAATCAGATCGTAGGTTTGCGCCGGTGGCTCCCATTGCAAAATATCGGCGTGGATAAATTCCGTTTTCCCCTGCCCAGTTCCTTTCGCCCGTTTTTTGGCTTGCGCCAACATTCCGCTGCTGAAATCAACGCACGTGATCCGCGCCTCCGGCCACGCTTCACGACATGGTTTTAAAAATCGTCCGTTTCCTTCTCCGCAGATCAGGACGTTTCTTGGCACCGGAATCTCATGCAGAAACGCGGTGCGACAGCGTTGCAACTTTCCTCCGGCCAGCACAAATTCCAGCCAGCGATAATGCGGCGCGAGCAGATCAAAGCTCATGCCATCACTCTCGGTTGCGGGCGATGCCACCAAAGTCCGGCCAGAATCGCGCCAGCGGCATAAGCCACCACATCCCACGGATCGCCGGTGGTCCCGGGCATGAATTTCGGGCCGATCCATTCAAACAACGCTGACCAGAAAACCAGGTGTAGAAAAATTTCCCCAACCGACGGCTCATCATCATTCGACCTGAGGCCAAGCCGGCGATGAAGCCACAAAATCGGCGGCAACGCGCAGGGCATCAGCCAGCAATCATTAAAATAACCGTGCAGAAAAACATTATGCACATGCGGCTTGATGGCCCAGCGGTTCAGCGCGTATGCCGCGCATCCAGTGAGAAAAAGCGGGTCGCGACAATAAAGAAACCGCCGCATATTACAGCAGGGCGAGGATGATCAATCCGCCGACGGTGGCGATGCCCAATTTCAGCAGCAGAATTTTTAGCGTTATCATCATAAAATTCCGGCCAGCCTACCATCATCACGTCTGCCCTGCATCATTCTTTTTGGCCAGAATAAGATCAGGTATTTAATTTGTCGGCGAGCGAGGCCCTTCAGGTTCTGCATCAGAAAGCAGTTCTTGAGCACGGGATAAATCCTTCCGACGTACCTGGACGCGAATAAATCCAAATGTAATCGTGTAAAAAAAGGGCAGCCACTGCATGAGAGATTCATCCGGAACAAACGCTTCTATGCCGGCGGCATCAAGGCAGGTCACCATTTGGTCTGCGGCCGGAAGATTCTGACAAGTGGCCAGCGTAACAAATTCATCCTGGGCATCCAGTTTGGGCAATTCGGGCGGGGCATCGGCTTTAAAGACATCATTCCGACCGCATCCCGAACAGCAAACGACCTCATCACTATTTTTCCGGCCACAATAGTCGCACGTCTTCATATAAAAAACGCTCAAATTAATCTTATGACTGATTAAGCGAGTGTGGACCTGCGATCCGATAAATGTCAACCGCAAGATTCATCAGCTGGCCATTAACCTGTAGCCCACTCCCGACTCCGTGATCAACAGTTTTGGCTGGGCCGGGTTGATTTCGATTTTTTCCCGCAAATGCGCCATGTAAACTCGCAGGTAATGCGTTTGTTCCAATGAATTCGGCCCCCAGACTTCTTTTAAAATTTGGCGTTGCGTCACGACTTTTCCGGCGTTGCGCACGAGCAGGCGGAGCAAGGAATATTCTGTCGGCGTCAGTTTTATTTCTTTGCCGTTCACTTTGACAATACGATCGGCCAAATCCACTTGCAACGGACCGGATTGAAACACTGAATTCTCTTCCATTGGTTTGGAATGGCGCTGCGCCACCCGCAACCTTGCCAGCAGCTCGACACTGCTGAACGGTTTGGTCACAAAATCGTCCGCCCCATTATCCAGCGCCGCCACTTTATCGTCTTCACCTTCGCGCACGGAAAGAATCACCACGGGGGTTTGGCTCCATTCGCGCAATCGTTTCAGCACGCTCAAACCGTCCAGGTCCGGCAAACCGAGATCAAGGAGGATGACATCCGGGTGGCGTTGCGCGGCTTCGGCCAGGCCATCCTTGCCGGTGGCTGCCTCGATGACTTTGTAGCCGTTGGCTTCGAGCGTGACGCGGAGCAGGCGGCGAATCTGGACTTCGTCGTCGATCACCAACACGGTGGGCAGTGGATTACTCATGCGGAGGCATCAAGACCCAATGGCGGGTTTTCGTCAATGGGAAGTTGGATGGAAAATTCCGCGCCGCCAAACGGACGGTTGGCGGCGGTCACTTTTCCGCCGTGGGCCTCGACAAAGCCCTTGACGATGGAAAGGCCCAGGCCGGTACCGCCCGCCGGCGAACCGGGCGCGCGATAAAATTTGTCAAACACATGCGGCAAACTTTCCGGCGGCAAACCGGGGCCGCGATCGGCCACCGACAAGGTCAATATTTTCGGCGCAGCCGACGCCTTGATCTCCACGACCGTCCCGGCGGGGGTGTAATGGACGGCGTTGAGCAACAGGTTGTTCAACACTTGTTCCATCAAAACAAAATCCATTTTCACCAGCGGCAGCGGCCGGACAAGCGAAACCACCACTTCATGCCGCGACAATTCTTTCTCGTTGCGCCGCAGGGAAACGCTGATCAGATCCCCGACGTCGCACCATTCCGGGCGCGGCTTGACCTGGCCGGATTCCAACCGGGTCATGTCAAGTAAATTTCCGACCAGACGATTCAGGCGGCCGGTGCTTTGCTGGATCTCTGCGACCAGGGAATCTTGCATTTCCATCGGTTTACCCGCCAGAGCCGAAGTGGCGGTGTTGATGGCGGCGATGGGC
>CAIYOY010000068.1 GCA_903927905.1 uncultured Verrucomicrobiales bacterium
GAAGCTGCTGCGGGTCACAGCCCCGCGTTCCGTCAAAGCAATCCAATGCCGAAAAAGTCTCGTCAAATGACGGGATACGATTAAGATTTAAGCCATGAACATGAGCAAGTTCCCGTCGGTCAATTATTTCGATTATATCCTGGTGGCTTGGCTGATCGTCGGCGTCATCCGTGGTCGCAAACACGGGATGTCGGAAGAGTTGTTGCCCGTGGTGCAATGGTTGTTGATTGTCGTCGCCTCCAGTCAATTATATGCCCCGGTGGCTGCGGCCATCGTGCAAAATGTTCCCGGCTTCGATCGGCTTTGGGCCAATATAGGCTCTTATGTTGGGATCGCGTTGATGCTCAAATTGATCTTTTCCAAGATCAAAACCGCCATGGGCGAGAAACTGGTGGGCAGCGATATGTTTGGCCGGGGCGAATATTATCTGGGGATTTTGGCCGGGGTCATCCGTTTTGCCTGCATGTATCTTTTCTTTTGCGCCATCCTCAATGCCCGCATCGTGACGGCGGCGGAACGGGCGCAAACGGCCAAAGACATGAAGCAATGGGCGGAAGGCATCCAATTGCCCACTTACGGCTCGGTCCAAAACGGCATCCTGAACGAATCGTTGTCCGGGAGATTTGTCAAAGACAAGCTTTCCGATTTTCTGATCCGCTCCATGAACGGCGAGCAAGCCCGCGGGCCAAAGAAAATGACGGCGGATCAACAGACCCAAAAAGACCTGGACTCGGTCCTGGGCACCGGGAAGAAATAAACCCCTGGCCCGTTTGACTCATGGGCGGATTGATTTCATCAGGCACAATTGAGCAGGTCCGGGCGGCCAGCGATATTGTTGACGTCATCGGCGCGTATGTGCCGCTGAAACGCGCCGGGGCCAACTTCACCGGCCTCTGCCCTTTTCACAAAGAAAAAACTCCCAGCTTCAACGTCAACCCGCAAAAGCAGATCTTCCATTGCTTCGGCTGTCACAAGGGCGGCGATGTTTTTACCTTTGTTAAAGAATACGAAAACATCGGTTTTACCGATGCCGTCCGTCGCCTGGCCGAGCGGGCGCATATCGTCATTGAGGTGGATAATCAGCCCGGTCGGCAGGAAGAGCGGCACCTGAAGGATCGGCTGCTGGATTTGCACGAGCAGATCACTAAACGCTGGCAAACAGCTTTGGTTAATGACGGTGGCGGCCAGATGGCGCGGGATTATCTGGCCAAACGCGGCGTCTCGCCCGAAGCCGTCGAATTATTCCGCATCGGCTATGCGCCCGATGCGTGGGATGACACGGTCAACTGGGCGAAAAGCAAAGATTACGAACTGACCCTCTTGGAACAGTCCGGGTTGGTTGTCAAAAAAGAAGGGTCCGATCATCATTATGACCGTTTTCGCGGACGCCTGATGTTTCCCATCTGTGATGAACAGGGACGCGTCATTGGTTTCAGCGGCCGAATACTTTCGGGCGATGAAAAAACGGCCAAATACGTCAACTCGCCGGAAAGCGCCATCTTCACCAAGGGCAAAGTTTTGTTTGGTTTGGACAAAGCCAAAGAGGCCGCGCGCGCCGCCGACTCCATCATCATCTGCGAAGGACAATTGGACATGATCGCTTGTTTCATGGCGGGCGTGAAAAATATCGTCGCCCCGCAGGGAACCGCCCTGACCGGCAATCACGCGGGCATTTTGCGACGGTATGCGGATGAAGTGGTGCTGTGCTTCGACTCGGACAACGCCGGGCAGAACGCCATGGTCCGGTCGCTGGACAGTTTGCTGGCGGCAAAGTTGTCCATTCGCGTGGCCACGGTTCCGGCGCCGCATGACCCGGACAGCTATATCAAAGAATTCGGCGGCCCGGCCTTCGCCGAATTGATCGCCAAGGCGCGCGGGTTCTTTGACTATTATCTTGATAGGCTCTGCGCGACCAATGATCTGACCACGGACAAAGGCCGCCGAGCCGTGGTGAAAGCCATGTCGGACGCCGTGCACAAAACCGGCAGCGACGTGCTGGTGGATACTTACGCGCAAAAAACCGCGTTGCGCCTGGGCGTGGGCGCGGAAGCCGCCCGGCAGGAATTTAAAAAAGCCACCCGCGAATCGTTCACCGATGAAGAAGAGGCCGAAACCACGGAGTCCGTGCCTCGCCCGCCCCAGCAGGAATGTTGGCTGCTCCGGCTGCTGTTGGAGACGGATGATTTCGTGGAATGGATCGAGGCGCATTTGGAATTGGATTGGATCACCCACCGCACGGTCCGCGAAATTGTTTCCACCCGGCTTTCGGCGCACGCGGACAATTCATGGACCGGCGTGGCCGCCTGGCTGTCCGACAACGAGGATCCATCCCGGCAAAGCTTGATCACGGAAATTCTCGCCGACAACCGTCCACTGGTTGAACCGGCCGTGATTCTGCAAGGATCACCGACCAAGGATGGTTTGCTGAAAATTTTGCGGGACAAATGGATTGAACGCTGTTTGGCTTTGCTGAATCAAAAGACCGTTCATCCCGATACGCCGGAAGACGAACAGCACGAATTGATCATGCAGGCCCAGCGCTTGCGCACGATGAAGAAACAACCGCTGGCCGCGAAGGGAGACAGTTGACCTTCCTGCCCATCGTGGAACGGGAATTGCGGGTGGCGGCGCGCAAGAAAAATACTTTCCTGCTGCGCGCCGGGACGGCGTTGCTCGCGATGCTGATCAGCGGCCCGGTCTTTCTCATGTCAGCGGCGATGGCCATGGGGTCCAGTTCCAGCGCCGGCCTCTACATGTTCAAGATGCTCGCGCATTACACCTATGTGCTTTGTCTGCTCGCGGGCGTTTTCTTCGCCTCGGAATGTCTGAGCGAAGAACGGCGGGAAGGGACGCTCGGGTTTTTATTTCTGACCGATCTGAAAGGTTACGATATTGTGCTGGGCAAATTTGCGGGCATTTCCCTGAACGCTTTTTACGCGCTGCTCGCGCTTTTTCCGGTTCTCGCCCTGCCGTTGTTGACTGGCGGCGTCACCGGCGGCGAATTTTGGCGCATGATGCTGGCCCTGGGCAACGCGCTGTTCTTTTCCATCGCGGCGGGCGTGTGGATTTCCAGTTTCACGCAAACTTCGTTTCGTTCGACTTCTGGCACGCTTTCGTTCTTGGTAATCGTGGGAGTGGTCGTGCCTCTTCTAGAACACTCGCTGCGATCCATGTTGTATGGTCGAGTTGTTTTCTGGTTCAGTCTGCCCAGCCCATATCAGGCCATCGGTTTTTCCAGCGATGCGTCTTATCTCCGTTTGCATAAAGATTTCTGGCTCTCGCTGGCCGTCAACCATCTCACGGGTTGGGTTTTTCTTTCGGTGGCTTCCTGGTATTTGCCCAGGACCTTGGAAACAAAAATTGTCCAATCGCGCCACGGATTCTGGCACCGTTTTTTTACCGGCGAATTTCTGGGCGGAGCCAGACGGCGGCGGATTGAATTGATGGAACTTAATCCCATTCTCTGGCTGCTGACGGATTCCCTGCGCTTGCGCTGGCTGGTTTGGCTGGTGAGTGGAATCGGTTGCGCCGCCATGATCGCCCTCACGATATGGGGCAGGAGTAATTCGCGATTCTTTGGTTTTTTTCTGACCACCCCTTTCATTTTTATTTTTAAAGTTCTTTTTGCCATCCAAGCCTGCCGGTTCTTCAGCGAATCGCGTCGCACCGGGTCTTTGGAATTGCTCTGTTGCACGCCATTGACCAATCAACGAATCATTCAAGGACAATGGCTCGCGCTTCGGAAAATATTCCTTTGGCCGATCCTGATTTTACTGTTCACCAGCCTGGTTCCGTTGATAATTCTCGTCTTCCTCTCGCACGGCAATTTCATACCTGGCGCCATCATGGCAATATATTTCTTGTTGGAGCCGATAGTTAATTTTTTTGCCATCGGCTGGTTCGGCATGTGGCTGGCGTTGTCTGGCAAGAAACCCGGCATGGCTACGGGTTTAACCATCCTCTTTGTCACCGTTCTGCCATCGGTGCTCCTCTGCATCCCTGGCTCCGGCTTTGTCATTGATATTATTTTCATCGCCGTGGCCCGCGCGAAACTGCAAAACGATTTCCGCATCCTGGCCTCCGGCCAACCTCAGCCATTTTCCTTCGGGTCGCTCTAAAGCAACTACTTGCTGCGGCCAGCCATGAAGCTCGCCACGATCGCGCGGTGATCCGAAGCCACGCCCCAGTTTGGCAGATTCAAGATCCAGGTCCCGTCCGGTTGCCAGATTTTCTTCAGCGCGTGACTGATCAAAATATAATCAATCCGGCTGTATAAATCTTCCGCCCCATAATGTTCGGTCCACGTCACGCGCCGGTCTTTTTGATCATCCCCGTTGCGTTCGGCGGGGCGCGTGTCAAATAATTTTGTTTTACCCTGGCCAATGATCGTCTTCACCGGCTTGGAATCTTTCAAATCATTGAAGTCACCCAGCACCACCAAATTGATCTCTGGATCCACCGTCAACCTTTCATCCACAATCCGCCGCAGCGCCTCGGCCTCCGCCAGCCGCCATTCGGCTTCATCCGCTTCCGGCGAGGTCAACTTGGATTTCAAATGAGCCGCGATCAACGTCACCTTGCCGCACTCAGCCTCCACTTCGATTTCCGCAAACCCACGGCTGACCTGCATCCGCCGGCCACCCAGTAAAAAGTTTTCATTGGTATGGGGACGACGTTCGATGATCGGAAAACGGCTGAGAAACGCGACATGAATCGTCGGGTCGCGACCGCTGACATGCTCCCAGTAAGGCAGATCCAACCCGTCTGCTTTCAACGCTCCCTGCAATTCCAGCAAGGCATTCGTTGTCCCCATTTCCTCCAGCGCGATCACATCGGGCTTGATCGCCAAAATACATTCCCGCACTTTCGCCTTCGCTGCTTCGGATTTCACCCGACGATGCCCTGTGGCCACGTCCAGATAACTTTCCACATTGAAAGTAGCAACGCGAAAAGTCTGCGCGCCCGCCGTTTGGGCGAGCAAGAAAATCAGGAAAATATAAAATCCCCTCATAACCTTTACGCTGCTATTTCAGCACTTCCTTGACCAAGACATTGCCGCCGTCGTTCGGCGCTGGCGTCAACCCCAGCGTCGCGCACAGCAGATTATAGACGTGAATGTTTTGCACCGGCTTAATCGTTAGGTTGTGGTTGAAGGCCGGACCCCAGGCGATAAAAGTCGCGCCCATCGAAGCGAGATCGGGATCGAAACCGTGCGTCGCCTTTTTATTGACTGTCTTTTTCGTGATATACCAGCCGTCGTCCGCCACCATGATGACCGGCGGGATGCGCCGATTGTCCCGGAAATGATATTTCGCCGGCGTCTCTTCCCGGCGATAAACTTTGAAATGATTCTCCTTCCCGGCGAATTTTTTGTAGAGCGCCTCCGCATCGCCTTCCAATGGGCGCAAACCGCAGACGGCTGCGCTGAAATCCACCTGAACGGTGTTTAAATCCACATAATCCGATAATTTGATCATCCGCTTGGTGCTGACCTCGGCCATGCCGTGATCAGAAACAATCACCAGATTGGCGATGTCATCGAGCTTGAGGTCATGCAAGCCCGCCACCAATTTGCCGATGGCATCGTCAATTTTTTTGACTGTCGGCACCATCTCGGCGGAATCCGGCCCTTTTTCGTGGCCAATGTGATCCGCGTGATAAAAATAGAGCACCATCAGATTTGGCCGAGTCTCGGGGTTCTTCAACCAACCCAGCGCCGTGTCCGCAATCGCATCTGGTTCCGCGTCCAAGTCCAACGGTTTCCATTCCGTCGGGCGCACTCCCTGGATCTCCGCCGAAGTCCCCGGCCAATAAAGGCAATCCGCCTTGCGGCCTTGCTTGATCGCCGTCACCCAAATCGGTTGTCCGCCCCACCATTTGCCGTCGGTCGGGCCTGGATTGTTGACTATGGCGAACTTCTCCTTGAAAACCGGATCGTAAAATTCGTTGTGAATGATGCCGTGATGTTCCGGCCAAAGCCCGGTGGCCATGGTGTTGTGATTGGGAAAGGTCATGGAGGGAAACGCCGGAATCAATTTTTCCGCGTGTGTTCCTTTTTTGGCCAGCCGGTTCAAGTTCGGCGGATTGAACTTTTGCAGATAATCGGTGCGAAACGCGTCAATGGAAATCAAGATCAACAGCCGGTCTTTCGGTGCCACTTCGGCCCGCGTGGCCAGAGCGGCAATTAAAATGAGCGCGGCGAGAAAAGTTTTTTTCATAAGGCGTGATTCCATTCTCACCATTAAAATTTTCAGGTCAAGGAAAGAGCATGCCGGTCTGGAGGAATAACCGTGATGGGTTGGGGCGCGGAATTTTTTTTGCGGGGTTACCTTGTTTTGGCTTGTTCCAGCTTGTTTTACCTTGTTCTGGCTTGTTTTGCCTTTAGGAAGAAAACTCGAAGCACGAAATCCGAAATTTCCTCCTTTGCCAAGGCTATGGAGGACAGGCGAAACAAATA
>CAIYOY010000069.1 GCA_903927905.1 uncultured Verrucomicrobiales bacterium
CTGCGGTCAGTCCTCTGCCGCTTTTCGGTTGCACCCGCTTATAATCACACCCGACGTTACGTCCCCTTCCCTATCAATCAAACATCTTCCCTGGATTCAAAATGCCATTCGGATCAAGGGCTTTGCGAAACTCGCGGGAAACCCGCATTTGCGCGTCGCCCAGGAATTTCGGCAGAAAGGATTTCTTCGCGAGACCGACACCGTGTTCGCCGGTAATAGTGCCGCCGAGACGGATGGCTTCGTCGAAAATTTCTTTGAAAGCTTCTTCGACGCGGTGCATTTCTTCTTTATTCCGTTCGTCGGTCAGGAAGGTCGGATGCAAATTGCCATCACCCATGTGGCCAAAAGTGCCGACGCGAAGCTTGTATTTTTTGGCCACGACTTCCACGAAGCGGATCATTTTGGCCAACTCACTGCGAGGAACGGTGGCGTCTTCGAGAATGGTGGTCGGGGCCACGCGGGCGAGCGCGGAGAAAGCGCTGCGACGCGCGCTGGCCAGTTTATTCGCTTCCACTTCGTCCTTGGCCACGCGGACTTCCATGCAACCTTTCTCGCGACATATCTGTTCCATCTTCGCCGCCTCATCGGCGACAGCGGCTGGATGCCCATCGGTTTCCATCAGGAGCAATGCTTCACAATCCAAGGGCAAACCAATTTTTGCATAATCCTCAACACAATGAATCGTGGTGCGGTCGAGAAATTCCAAGGTGCAGGGAATGATCTGCGCCGCGATGATGGCCGAGACCGCCTCCGCTGCGTGATCCATTTGCGAGAACGTCGCGACCATGGTTTTCTTGGCGGCGGGTTTGGGGATCAGTTTGAGCAACACTTTGGTGATGACGCCGAGGGTTCCCTCGGAGCCGATGAAAATATCTTTTAGCGAATAACCCGCGACATCTTTGACGCATTTATTTCCCGTCCACAGAATTTCGCCGTCGGGTAAAACCACTTCCAACCCCATGACATAATTGCGCGTGATGCCGTATTTCAATCCGCGCAGCCCACCGGAATTCTCCGCGACATTTCCCCCGATGGTGGAAATTTTCATGGAACCAGGATCAGGTGGGTAAAATAATCCGGCCGCCATCGCCGCATCCGCCACTTGCAAAGTCGTCACGCCCGGTTCCACCATCATGGTCAGATTTGCCTTATCCAACTCCAAAATCTTTCCCATTTTCACCGTGCATAACACGATGCAATCCGCGCTCGGCAGCGCTCCCCCGCTCAAGCCCGTGCCAGAGCCACGCGTCACCACCGGAAGTTTGCGGGCATTGGCAAATTTCAGAACGGCGGCGATGTGCTCAGTGGTTTCAGCAAAGGCGACGCAACCAGGAATCTGTTGCATGGCCGCCGTGCCGTCGAAGGAGTAAGACAGCAAATCCTCCTTCGACGTCAAAACATTTGACGCCCCAACAATCCGTTGCAATTCAGCAATAATTTCGCGAGTCAGCACGGTCAACCTTTTGTCAGGATAATTTTGGACGGTTTGGCTTCAACTAATCGCTTTCGCTTCGCATCCCATGTAACAAATCTTCCTCCAGATTTGCCTTCAGATTGGCGGATGTCTTCACAAATAGCGTGAACATCGTAATTCAATCGCCTGGCATCTTCGGCCCGGTGGCGGTGAATTTCTGCAACAATCGAGTCTTTCATATATCAGATACTCCCATCAATTCGAGTGGAGTGCAAATCACCGGCAAACGATAGCCGGAGTCCACACACAACTGTTCAACTCCCGGAATTATCTCACGATTATTGATGTGAGTGCAATTCCAAGTAAGCAGAAAGTGCATTTTATACACAGTGGCCGTGGCGATATGAACGGCATCAAACACCGCTTTTGCTGGCAGCAGGTGTTTTCTCATGATTCGTTCCGCCAGAGCTTCTACTTCTGGTGTGATTTTGAGTCGCTCAATAGAGGCAAGCATTTGCAGCCGGCGGGCTGCCGCCGATTTGTCCCCCTTCGCAGCTTCATTCCAAACCATGTTTGAAATGTACATTTCAAAATCATTTTGCCGGAGTTGCCACCATTTTTTCGTAGCAGTCAGTTGCCCAGCCATTAAAGGGTCGCGTGTTGGCCGCGCCGTTAGATAGCTTGGAATTGTTGTTTCGAGATAAAGTTTGGGCTTCATTTCGGGTTATGTCACCGAACTGGATGCGCCATATTGACATAAGACACCGCCGCAGCGCCACTCAGAAGACGATCCATATCACCGGATACCACCTCAAAGGTCCGGGCCTGCGATTCCACAGTGAACGCGCCGATGTGCGGGGCGAGAATGACATTGTCCATTTCTTCAAAACCGATTTTCGTGACGGGCGGTTCGATTTCGCGCACGTCCAGCGCCGCGCCGCCGAGGTGTCCGTTGCGCAAGACTTCGAGCAACGCCGTTTCATCCACCACTCCACCGCGCGAAGTGTTGATAAAAAACACGCCGCGTTTCATCGTCTGAAAAAGTTTGGTGTTGAACATCCGTTTCGTCTCTGGCGTCAACGGCGAATGGGTGCTGACGAAATCGGCTTGGGCCAGGGCATGTCCAAGATCAGCCGCCAGCTCAATTCCAGCTTCCGCATTTTTGACGAACGGATCATAGACAATCGTTTTCATTCCGAACGCGCGAGCCAGGGCGGCGACTTTGCGGCCGATGCGGCCAAAGCCGCACAGCGCCAAAGTTTTTCCATCCAGTTCAATCCCCGTGCAGCCTTTGCGATCCCATCCCCCGGCTTTGGTTGAACGATCTCCCTGCGGAATTTTTCGCGCCAGGGCGAGCATCAGGCCAATGGTCAACTCCGCCACGCTGGTCGCATTCGCATCCAACGGAGCCACTACCACGATTCCGGATTTGGTCGCTGCCGGAACATCAATGTTGTCCAAGCCCACACCGATTCGTCCGATGCCAACGAGCTTCGGAGCAGAGGCGAGAACATCAGCGGTCAATTGTGTTTGGTTACGCACCATGACCGTGCGGGCTTCGCGAATCGTTTCCTTGAGCTTGGCGGGGTCTTTCCAAAGAGCGGGTTCGCGGACAATTTTGTATTTTGCCGCCAGCTTATCAATCGCGGGCGAGTTCAAGTCTTCAGTGATCAGGATATCCATAGGAGAGTTAATAAATTACTCTATAAAACGAAGAAAAGTTAGCGCTGCGCGGAGAGAGTTCGACCTCACCCCGGCCCTCTCCTCCAAGGAGAGGGAGAAACGTTCACCGCCCTCGGTTGTATTTAAAATCTTTTCTGCAAAACATCGTTTTTACAAACATTAATAAATCAGGGCAGGCTAGGCGCCTGCCCTGATACGTTGATAATATTTCGGACTGGCGTTACGCGCTGCGATAGAGCTTGGTGATGACGAATTCATCGTGACGCAAACCTTCGGCAGCGGTGAATTTGCCGTTGATCGTGTCTTGCAACACTTTCAAGGCCAGATCAGCCGCTTGATCGAGATTCATTTCCACGCGCAACATGCCGGTCAAATCCACATCAATGTGTTCCGACATGGTTTCGAGCGTGAGCGGATTGCCGGAGAGCTTGATCACCGGAACAATCGGATTGCCGATGACGTTCCCCTGCCCCGTCGGGAAATAATGCACGACCGATCCACCCGCGCCGCACAACGTGATCATTTCAGCGGCGGCGCTGGATGAATCCATGAAGTGCAATCCCGGACCTTTCGGCTCGACGGCAGGTTCCAACGCGGACTGCACTTTGCAACGGCCAATCTTTTGGATGTTGCCCATCGCTTTTTCTTCGATGGTGGTCAAACCGCCGCGAATGTTGCCTTCCGTCGGCTGCGAACCGAGCAGGTCAACACCCTGGCCGACGATCAAATCGGTGTAGCCTTTAAACATCTTATTGAAATTGCCGAGCACCTTCTTATTGATGCAACGGGATTGGACAATGTCCTCGCCGCCGGTCAATTCGCTGGTCTCGCCGAAGATCATCGTCGCACCGGCTTTGGTCAAGCGTTCGAAAACGCGACCAACCGTCGGGCAGGAAGACAAACCGGTCGTGGTGTCGGACTCGCCGCACTTGGTGCTCATGACGAGTTTCTTGACCGGGAACGGTTCGCGCTGGAGCAACGTCGCATACTGGACAAATTCCAGTGCCTTGCGTGATGCGGCTTCAATGGTGCGCAGATCGCCGTGGCGTTCAATGCTGAAACCCATCACCGGCTTGCCGGTCTTGGCGATTTCTTTGACAATGCGATCGGTCCACTTCGGCTCGATGCCGATGACCACCACGGCGGCGACGTTCGGATTGCGTCCGGTGCCGGCCAGCGTGCGGAAAGTGAGTTCCAAATCTTCGCCGAATTGCAAACGCCCGTAAGCGTGCGGCAGCGCCATCGTGCCTTTGATCAGCGACGCGACGCCTTCAGCGGCGGCATTGGAGATGTCGTCCACCGGCAGAATGACGACGTGATTACGAATGCCGTAACGTCCATCGGGACGGCGGTAACCGGTGAGTTTTAATTTTGACGGATTAATCATACAGACCACCTCAGGGTTTTGACGTTGTGGGTATGGACCCAGGCACCGCGCGCGATTTCGGCGACGGCTTTGCCGACGGGACGGCCATATTTGATGACTGGTTTTTCCTTGGCCAGATCGCGCATGGCGACTTTGTGGCCGAGGGGAACATTGTGGAGGAGTTTAACGGAACCGACCTTTTTGCCTTCAAGCGTGACCGCGCCGATGGTGGTTCCTTTCTTCAAATCATGGACGGCGACGCCGACGTCGTCCTTGTGTTCATGTAACAAGATACCGTGTTTCATAGTTGTTGAATTTATTCTAAATCCTTGCGGTTAAGCCAAATACAACGCTTTTGCGTGAATTCTGTGCATCCACAGGAAAGGCAACTTTAACGTCCCGATGAAGGCACGCAACAACTTTTTATGGGTATTTTTAGGGAATGGATTAACGGCAATGATGGAAAATGCACCCAGCTCAGCACTAATCACATATCGCATCATCAAGTGAATATGAGGCTAAACAGGCGGAAGGGGTAAATTCGCGATTGCTTGCACAAAACCCGATTTGACTTGCGAGATTCCGGATTCAGCCCGGACTTGAACCGCCCGCAGATTTTCGGCCATCTCGCCACGCAGACATCGGTCCACCGCTTGCTTGATCTCCTGACTGGTAACCGTGGCTCCATCCAAGACCATCGGCCAACCGACCGCGCGCGCCTGTGCCGTCACCTTGGCCCCGCCCGCAACGGCATCAATGGCCACCACCGGGATGCCGTTCTTCAAACCAAAAACCAACCCGTGCAGACGAGTCGTGATGATGACATCCAGACGCCGGACAAAATTGTCAAATTGGCCCGTGCTGGTGAACCCGGCCGGGTTATTCACATGCACCGTGTCAAGTGGCAGAGCAACGACTTCCTCTGCGGCGAGATAATCTGAAACGATTTTTTCCACGCGCTGATGCCGTTGCCGGTCGCCATATTCAAATTGAGGATGCACCAGAATGATTCCGGCCAGCGGCTGCCGGGCCATGGGCGAAGCAAAAACCAAATCGGGATTCTGTTCACCGGGCCGATCGCGGGCGAGCAAGAGGTCAAATTTATGGCTGGCGGGATTTTCAACCGAGAGATTGATTCCAATCTTGAAGCAGTGATCGAAACGTTGCAGCACCCAATCAGCC
>CAIYOY010000070.1 GCA_903927905.1 uncultured Verrucomicrobiales bacterium
AACATCGAGGCCGAGGCGCTGGGGTTGGAGCGGACCACGCCGACGGTTGGCCCGGCGTCGGTGAAGGGTATCGAGATCAATCCTTATGCCGCCGAACTGGCGCGGGTGTCGGTGTGGATCGGCGAAATCCAGTGGATGCGCCGCAACGGTTTTGGCGTGTCACGCGATCCGATCTTGAAGCCACTTGAAACCATAGAGTGCCGCGACGCGATCTTGAATCCAGACGGCACAGAGGCGACGTGGCCGGATGCGGATGTGGTGATTGGCAATCCTCCGTTCTTAGGTGACAAGTTCATGCGCGACCGTCTTGGGTCCGCGTACACGGAAACGCTCCGCGCCCGCTACGCGGGCCGGGTGCCCGGCGGCGCTGACCTTGTGTGCTACTGGTTCGAGAAGGCCCGTGAACTGATTGTCGGCGGTGTGATGCGTCGGGCGGGTCTTGTCTCCACCAACTCCATCCGTGGTGGCGCTAATCGTGCTGTTCTGGACAGGATCACGGAAAACCTGTCGATCTTCGACGCTTGGTCGGACGAAGAATGGACGGTTGATGGGGCCGCCGTCCGCGTCTCGCTCGTCTGCTTGGCTGTACCCGATGAGACTGTTGTCGCCAAGCGTTGGCTGAATAATGTCCCCACATCCGATATTTTCGCAGATTTGACCGGCGGCCAAGCGGATTTGACCAAGGCCAAGAAGCAAACCCAAAATCGGCGTATAGCGTTTAATGGCATACAAAAAACCGGGCCGTTTGAGGTTCCTGGGAGCCTTGCTCGCGAATGGCTCGTAATGCCAATTAACCCCAATGGCCGCCCCAATGCTGATGTTTTGCGGCCCTACTGGAATGGAATCGATTTGACACGGCGATCCCGTAATAGCTGGATAATCGATTTTGGGGCGGATTGTCCCGTTGGTTCAGCCTCCTTGTACGAACGCCCATTTCATCATGTTGAACAATATGTCAGGCAAACTCGTGTCGATAACAAAATTGATTGGCTCCGTCAAAACTGGTGGCTACACTGGCGACCTAGACCGGAGATGAGAGAAGCAATCTCTAATCTCAGCCGATATATAGCAACCCCTGAGGTATCAAAATATAGATTATTTGTGTGGTTGCCGCCAACGATTGGGCCAGACAAGAATCTCATTGTTATTGCACGCGATGACGATACAGCCTTTGGAATTCTCCACAGTCGATTCCACGAGGCGTGGTCTCTGGGTTTATGCACTTGGCTCGGTGTCGGAAATGATCCACGCTATACCCCAAGCACGACCTTTGAGACCTTCCCTTTTCCCGAGGGGTTGACCCCAAACATTCCGGCGTCCGCCTATGCCGACGATCCCCGCGCGGTGAAGATTGCGGCGGCGGCCAAGCGACTCAACGAGCTTCGGGAAAACTGGTTGAATCCGGCGGACCTGGTTAAGCGCGTTCCTGAAGTCGTGCCCGGCTTCCCCGACCGCATTCTGCCCGTGGACGACAAGGCAGCGGCGATCTTAAAGAAGCGAACCTTGACGAACCTCTACAACGAAAAGCCGACATGGCTGGCGAATGCGCACCGCGACCTCGACACCGCCGTTGCCGCCGCCTACGGCTGGCCCGCCGACATTTCAGAAGCCGACGCGCTGGCCCGGTTGTTCGCGCTGAACCAGGCGCGATGTTAGCGATCGACAGGCCTGTTACCTGTTTCTATCGCTGGATGGACTCGCGGTTTGCCCTGGAGCCGTCGCCGGTCGTACAGAAGAAGGCGGGGCGGGCGGGCGTGTCTGAATTTGCGAGGTGCTTGGGTTCACTCCACCCTTGCGGATATACCCCTCGCGCAAAGGCTGAGGCCTGCTGTATCCGTCTTGGGCAAAGCCACCTTGCGGAGTCTGTCTTTGGTCAGTCATGGATATTTCCTTTCAGTTGCAGGTTATGGTTTAGGGTTATACGGAAACTCGATATGGATATTTCCCGCCGCCCTCGAAAGATAAATCATGGGCATCTCAAACAAGAGGTGCCCATCTAAATCAAAAATCTGAACATCGCGCAAAACTAATTCGCGGAGTTTTTCCGTTTCGGAATAGTTTATGACCCATCCAGCATAGACTAACTTGTTCTCAAAATCCCTAAAATTGATATATTCAACAGCCGGTGATGACGAGTTAAAGGTATAATCCCAAACATCTTCGTCGCCGTATTTTTTTGTTGCGCCTATGTTTTGTAAAAATAGTGTAAGCCATTTATATGTTACGCTATATATCCAAAGGATAGACAAAAGTATTCCAACACCAATCGCAAACAAAATTTCATAAACAATATTGCTGGTGAGAACCGACTTTGTTCCTGCATCGGTTAAATCAAAAGAAGTAAAAGGCCAACCTAAAATAGAGTATATTAAAAATGTGACCGCGTAGCAAACTAGCCCAAACTGGAATGCGCGTAAGAAAAACTCTGTATCAGACGGCGGTTTTTTCAAAGCATAACGCGCATCTAACCGCGCCCATATAAGCCCAGGAATAAGAAGAACAGCCAGTTGAAGTATGAGAAGGTCGATTTTCATAATTCGTCCTATGACTTCCTTGCTGGTAATGACATTGGCTTCCCAAGCCGCAGTAACAATATGCGCCCTTTTTTCTCAGTTTGCAATTAAACGGCGTTCCCCTTCGGGGCCGGGCTGTCGTGCCAGCATCGAGCCGCCAAGGGGCGTCTCGCCCCTTCGGGCTTTCATCCCTAACGCACCTCATGCCGCCGCCATGCGGCGCAGCGGAAACCATAGGGCTTTGCCCTAGAGGTTCCCAGCAAGGGGCTTCCGCCCAGCTTCCTCCCTTCGCTGCGCTCCGGTCGTGCAGCCG
>CAIYOY010000071.1 GCA_903927905.1 uncultured Verrucomicrobiales bacterium
CTGAAGCGGCATGAATGCCGCGCTCCTATAACGCCAAAGTGCTCAAGACAATTTTCAACGACGATTTCTTCCCAGCGGGCAGGGTGATTTTGTTTTCCGCCACATTGCCGGATTCCACGCAGATCATCTGGTGGAATTCTTCGTTGCCGAAATCGGGCATTTGCTGGGATTTATTGACCCACGGGTTCCAGACGACGGTGGAACGCGAGCCGGCCGTTTCTATGTGGATGCGGCGTTGCAATTTGGAATCATGGATTTCCGTGGCCGCAGTGGTATCGAGATAAATGCGGTCGGTTTCCGAGGAAACTTTGATGTGATCCAAACGTTCGGTTTTGCGGGCGAAGTTTTCGGTTTGGTCCAGATAATCCACTCCTTTCAAACCGGTGACGGAAACCGCGCTGATATCGCCGACTTGGAAATAAGTGTGCAGACAGTTTTCAAAGGTCAGGTCCTGATCTTTCGATTCATTGGTGACAATCAATTCCGCCGCCAGCGTTTGGCCGATGGTGACACAATATTCCACGGTGAATTTAGGCAGCAGCGCCGCCTGGGGCGAGTCCGGCAGGCTCAAGCGCAACGCCACCTGGCCATCGGGCGATTGCGCAATCTCCCGCAACTCCCATTCCTGGGTCCGGGCAAAACCGTGGGCCGGTTGTCCCTCGCGCGAACCGAACCAGGGAAAGATCAGCGGGATGCCGCCGCGAATGGGCGACCCGTCCTGAAACCGGCTGAACTGGCTCATAAAGAGCAGGGGCGGTTCGTTTTTCTTTTGGAAATGCGTGACATGCGCGCCGTGCAGATAAACTTCGGCCTCGCTCCAGGCGGTGTTGATCTTAAGTTTGGAGAGATCACCGTTGCCCTCGGTGAAAAACACGCGCCCTGGAATTTCCAGCTTTTTTTGCCATTGAGTGGTGGCCATGTCTTATTGGTAACAGAGCCGGGCCGTCTCTCCAAGCCTCGTTTTTGCTTGAACCGGGTTATTAATTATGGCCGACTGGCAACAGGCAGAGAAACCGTTCCCGGATTATGAAGCCACGCTTGGCAATATGGCAAACGACCCTGATGCTGGCGCTTCTACTTGTCTCCTTCCCGACCCTGGCGGGCGAGACCATGACTTACATCTACAATGCGCCGGAATCCAAACTGGACCAGCGCTATCTCTATCACTGGGAAATTCTGCGCACCGCCCTCGAGAAAACCCGCGAGAAATACGGGCCTTACGAAATGAAGCCATCGGAATTCATGACCGAAAAGCGCCAGGCCTCCGAATTGAAGAGCCAGACCGGCAAACTGACCGTCATGTATCTCAGCACCACGCCGGATTTTGAAACCAATCTCATCCCCATCCACATTCCGGTGGATAAGAATCTCGGCGGCTACTGTATTTTTTTGATCCGCAAAGAAAACCGGGATAAATTCAAAAAAGTCAAAACCCTGGACGACCTGAGAAAATTTACCTATGGCCTTGGCCTCGGCTGGATAGATGTGGATATTCTCAAATCCAACAATTTCAAGGTGGTCACGGGCTCCAGTTATGATGGCCTCTTTGAAATGCTGGTGAACAAACGGTTTGATATTTTCCTCCGCGCCGCCGTGGAGATCACCGGCGAATACGACGAGCGCAAAGACAAGATGCCTGACTTGTTCATCGAGGAGAACCTCATCTTTTATTATCCGTTGCCGATGTATTTCTGGTTTCCCAAAAACGCCGAAGGCCGCCGCCTGGCTGCGCGGGCCGAAGAAGGCATGCGCCAGATGATCGCCGACGGCACTTACGACCAAATATTTGACAAATATCAGAAAGAAAAAGCGCAGCGGCTCGATTTAAAGAATCGGAAAATCTTCGAGATCAAAAACCCCTTTCTCGGACCGGAGACGCCCTTCAACGACAAACGCCTTTGGTTCGATCCGGCCACTTACCATTAAGCCCATGCCCTCCCGAAAAACATCTGTCGCCACCCTGGTCATCGTCGTCCTGGTGACGGTCACGACTGTGGTGTTGGGGGTTTTTGGCGCGTTCAATTATCTTGACGCCCGGGACCAGCGCTACTTGGAGTTGAGAAATGCGCTGGTGTTGAACGCCGATCAGGTGGCTCCCAGTCTGGTGCTGCCGGTGTGGAATTTCGACCGATCGCAACTGGATAAAGTCGTCGAAGGTTTGATGAAAGACCCCATTTTGTCCGGGATCGTGGTCCAGCAGGCGGAGCCAAAAGCAGTCCTATGTATGCGGTGCCGGGACGAACATTGGGATGTGCAACCGGCGGACAAAGAATTTCCGGCAGGCGGCTATCTGATGGAAAAACGCAGCTTTTCCTTTTCCAATCAAGTGATCGGCACTGTGACCCTTTATGCCACCACCAAATTTGTCGAAGCGGAATTGAGAAACAAATTAGGCTGGACCATCCTGAACATCATTGTCCTGGATGCCGTCCTGACGTTGAGCCTCTATCTGCTCCTCTGGCGCTGGGTGGTCAAACCATTGAAGGAAGTCGAGGCTTTTGCCGGGGCGGTCAGTTCCGGCCGCTCGGTGGATGACTTTATCGAGGCGCGGCCTTTCCACGGTGAACTGGAGAGCCTGCGGAGTTCGATGGAACGCATGGTCCGGCAACTGGAGACACGTTACGCAGAACTCCGGGAAGAATCCCGCAAACATCATGAAAGCGACGAGCGGTTTCGCACGCTGATTGAAAATGCGCCGGTCGCCATCGTCGTCGTTCGTCACGGGCGGCATCTTTATACCAATGAAATGTATCTGAAGATGTTCGGCTTCGACCATCTCGACGAAGCGCTGGCGCGCCCGATGGTTGAGCAACTCGCCCCGGAATGTCGCGACGAGGTCGCCGAACGCGCCCGGCAACGCGAACTCGGCGAACCGGTGGCGAATGAATACGAAACTATCGGCCAGCGCAAAGACGGTTCGCAATTTAATCTCTACGTCGGCGTCACTCGCGTGCAACTGGCCAACGGGCCGGCCAGCGTTGGATTTTTAAGGGACATTTCCGCGCGGAAAAAAGCCGAGGAACGCGCGCAACATTCTCACGAACAGCTTCGCGCCCTATCCTCGCGGCTGGAGTCCTTGCGTGAAGAGGAACGAACGCACATCGCGCGCGAAATCCACGATCACCTCGGCCAATTGCTGACCGCCTTGAAAATGGACATGCGTTTGCTTGAGCGCAAAATTTCCGGCGTGACTGACGGTGACCTGCGCAATCTGCTCGCGGGCAAAATTACTTCGGCCCAACAATTGACCGACGAGACCATCGTTGCGGTCCAAAAAATTGCTTTCGAGTTGCGACCGGGCGTGCTGGACCGATTGGGCCTGGCCGCGGCGGTTGAAGTGGAGTCCCAGGCCTTTCAAAATCGCACCGGCTTGCCATGTAATGTGAGTGTGCCCAAAGCGCCGATTATTTTGACCCAAAGCCAGGCCACGGCGATGTTCCGGATTTTTCAGGAAATCCTCACCAACATCACCCGCCATGCCCAGGCCAAAAGCGTCTCGGTGTTATTGGCGGTGGAAGGAAACAACCTGGTCCTCGTGGTTCGGGATGATGGCGTTGGCTTCCAGCAAAGCGACCTTGAAAAATCCACTTCGCTGGGTATCCTCGGCATGCAAGAGCGTGTCGCCCTGCTCCACGGTTCCATTTCTTTTGGTGGATCGGTGGGTCATGGGACGACGGTGGCGGTAAAATTACCGCTGGGTTGACTGGACTATGAAACCGCCCGCAAAACAAATTCTCGTGGCCGACGATCATGGGATCGTCCGCAAAGGCCTCAAAGAAACTCTGGAAGAAGAGTTGGGGCCGATCGTCTTTGGCGAGGCGGAAAACGCGCGGCAAACCCTGGAACAAGTCTGGCGGCAGCGTTGGGATCTTCTCCTGCTCGACATTAACATGGAAGGTCGCAGCGGCCTGGAAGTGTTGCAGGAGTTGCGCAAAACCCATCCCAAACTCCCCGTCCTCGTCGTCAGCATGTACCCGGAGGAAGAATTTGCCGTCCGCGCCCTGAAACTGGGCGCGGCGGGCTACGTCAGCAAACGCCGTGCTTCGGAAGATTTGGTCGCCGCTGTAAAAAAAATTCTGGCCGGTGGCCGTTACATCACCGAAGCCGTCGCCGAAAAACTGGCCGCTGATTTGCAGCGCGAAGCCGGGCGTCCGCCGCACGAATCCCTTTCCAACCGCGAGTTTCAGATCATGCGCCTGATCGCCACCGGCAAATCTTTGAAGGAAATCGCCGCCGAACTTTCCATCAGCGTCAAAACCGTCAGCACCTACCACACCCGCCTCTTCCAGAAAATGGGCATGGACAGCGATATCGAACTCACCCGCTACGCGCTCGCCAACAAATTGGTGGACTAAAATCCACTGCCTCTATCAGAGCGCCCATACTGCTTCTCTCATTAACACCCAACTTCAGTTGGGTGTTTGACATGGCTCGACTATCTTGAACCGTTTCAACGGTTTCTTCTTGCCTCACAACGATGTACGCCCGCGTGTAGGCCTGCGGCTTACAAACTCCCTCCTCTTTGGCCGACACCCGAATTAGCCTCGCGCTCAATAGCCCGATTCCATTCGGTTCCGTAATGTTGAGATATTGATGAATATCGTAAACAGTCCAATTCGTGTAGTCCTGGTGGATGATGCCGTGGTGGTGCGCGAACGCATCGCCTCTTTCCTGTCCGTGCTGGTCGGAGTCGAAGTCGTGGGCCAAGCGGGCGATGCTTTGGCCGGTTTGGCTCTGGTCCACGAGCATCAGCCCGATGTGCTGGTCTTGGACATCGGCTTGCCCGGACAAAGCGGGATTGAACTGCTGGAAGTCGTCAAACAACTAAAACCCTCCCCCTTGGTCATCATGTTGACCAACTACGACGACGCCAAATTACGCGAAAAATGCCTGCAATTGGGCGCGGATTTTTACTTCCACAAACCGGCTGAATTTGAAAAAACCCTCGATGTCTGCCAGGAACTGGCCGCCATCCGGGCCCATGTCATCGCCGCCGCGAAAAAATCCCTGGGCTATCCCGACCAGGACCCTTCCTGAGTTATGACCGATTTGCTTTCCCGAGATAAAATAGAAACGGCCGACGGCAGCCTCGCCGGGTCGAGCCAGGAAAAAATGCTGTCCTCCCTCCTGGAAAATGTCACCGACATCATTGCTTTGCTCAATGCCGACGGCGCCATTCGTTATGCCAGCCCTTCGGTCGAGCGGCTTCTGGGCTACAAACCGGAAGAACTCCTCGGCCAAAACGGATTCGCCCTGGTTCATCCCGACGATTTAGCCCGCGCCCACGAGGCTTTTGAATCGGTGCTGCTCCATCCGGAAAGCGCCGGCCCCCTGGTTGAAGTTCGCAGCCGGCATAAAAACGGTTCCTGGCGTTACACCGAAGTTATTGGCCAAAGCTTGGCTGATGAATTCGGTCAGCCCTGCATGGTCATGAGCTTGCGCGACATCACGGAACGCAAAATCGTGGAGGAAGCCCTGCGCCAATCCGAACACCGGCTCCGACTCCACTTCGAACAAACCCACCTGGGAGTCATCGAGCTGGACACCGATTTTAAGATCACCCGATGGAACCCAGCCGCCGAGAAAATTTTTTGCTTTACCGCGGCCGAAGCCATCGGCCAAGACGGCCGATTCTTCGTGCCGGAAGATGCGAAAGAACAAGTCAGCCGCATCTATCACAGCCTGACTTCCCAAACCGGCGGCGAACGCAGCACCAACGAAAACATCACCAAAGATGGCCGGACCATTCTGTGCGATTGGCACAACACCCCGCTGACCGACGCCGACGGTCAGCTCGTTGGCGTGGTTTCCATGGTGGAAGACGTCACCGAACGACAGCGCATGGAGGAGCAGCTTTTGCGGTCGCAGCGGACCGAAAGCATCGGCACCCTCGCTGGCGGCATCGCCCATGACCTTAACAATATCCTCTGCCCCATTCTCTTGAGCGCGTCCATGCTGCGCGAGGGTGAGCAAAGCGCCGAGGCGATTGAAATGCTTGACACGCTCGAAGAAAACGCCAGGCGCGGCGCCGACATGGTCAAACAAATCCTGACTTTTTCGCGCGGGCTTAAGACTAAAAAGGGCCCGGTCCAAACCCGCTACCTGTTAAAAGATTTTGCCGGCCTGATCCGGGAAACCTTCCCCAAATCCATCACCCTCAAACTCGGTGTGGCCCCCGAGCTTTGGCCCGTGCATGGCAATCTCACCGAGCTGCATCAGATCCTCATGAACCTTTGCCTCAATGCGCGCGACGCCATGCCGGACGGCGGAACCCTGACCATCACCGCGGAAAATATCGTCCTGGACCAGGAATCGGTCGGCTTGATTCCAAACACGCGTCCGGGCCATTACGTGGCGTGGTTGATCGCGGACTCAGGCACGGGTATCGCGCCCGAAATCCTTGATCGCATCTTTGATCCTTTCTTTACCACCAAGGAGTTGGGCAAAGGCACCGGCCTAGGATTGTCCATCGTGCATGGCCTGATCCGCAGTCATAACGCCGCCATCAGAGTGCAAAGCAAACTCGGTGCCGGAACCGAATTTCGGGTTTACTTGCCCGCCTCTTCCGCGCCGCTGCCGGAGTCGGAACATTCCGCTCCGCCGCCGCCGGTCGGTGTGGGCGAAGAAATCCTCGTGGTGGATGATGAAGAAGCCATCTGCCATCTCGCGGATAAAATTCTCACCCGCCAAGGCTACCACGTGGTCACCGCCCGCAACGGGGAAGAGGCGATCAAACGTTACCAGCGCAACCGCAGCAAAATTCAATTGGTCTTGACCGATATCATGATGCCGGGCCTGGACGGCTGGGCGGTCATCCGTTCCATCCGAAACATCAATCCCGCAGTCAAAATAATTGCCAGCAGCGGCCTGATGTCAGAGACCTCCTTGTCCACTCTCTCCGATCTGAATGTGAACGCTGTGCTGGCCAAACCTTATTTGGCCCATTCCCTGCTCGAAACCATCCAAACCGTGCTGCGCACGAAAAGCTAGAAGCTATCCTGCTCGATAGAAAAGTTTGCAAATGGCACAAGAAGCGGAACATGTTTCTCCCTCTCCGCTCCATCGGATGGAGGGGAGAGGGTCGGGGTGAGGTGAGGTTTCTTGCATTAACTTGACACAAATCATTACTTCCCCTTTGGCAACAAAAACAATCTTCCATCGCCCGCGCCGAATGAAAGTTGCAAGCCTTTCAATTCCGGACTGTCGTCCACCACCGGGCGGGCTTTGCCATCTGCTTTTGAAACTTCCATGACTTGGCTGGCATCGACCGCAAAGTCCACGGTGAGCCAGGCGGTTTGACTATAACTGTCGTTCAACAACAAGACCGCTTTTGATCCGTCCGGTTGTTGGAACGATCCCACCAAACAATCCACCGGCGGGTCTCCTGGAATGTTTGACAACTTCCGCACCGCCCTGCCTTCGGGAAAGCTGACATTCGTCTTCACGTTCACCAGAACCGCGCCGGTCCCGGTCAACTTCATCAAGGTCGGCCCCAGATTTTTTAATTCGGCATTGATCCGTCTGGCTTCGTCGTAGTGACGCGTCTTTAAACCTTCCGCCGTGATGATCGCGCCGCCTTTCGGAAATTCCCCTGCGCCCTTCGCGCCTTTTCCCGGCGTGAAATAACAAAAATACATCACGCCCTTTGCACCGAAACCGATGGAGGTATAAATCTGCCAGCGGATCTGCGCTTCGGTCGGATCGAGGTGATCATTGAAGGGCATGGCGTAAAAATAATTCCAGAATGGAATGCCAGCGGCGGCGGAATGTTGGCGGAATTGTTCGAGGTTCTCCCGGTAATTGGCGCGGGAATCACCATCGGGACGCATCAGGGGATAACTATCCATCGAGAGGACTTCGGGTTTCACGGTGGTGATGAATTGGGCGATGTAAGTGTCGTAGTTCGACGTGCCCAAGGCCGAGGCGGGCGCGTAATTGGGCAGGAGATTGATGTAGCCGAAGGCGCCGGGTTTGGTGCGGCGAATTTCTTCGCATTGTTTGGCGAGGTCGGGAAAGCCGCCCGCGCCCGGTTCGTCCACCAACATGTAACCCCAGACGGCGGAGTTCTGCGGCCATTGATCCATCGGCCCGGAGACGGCGGCAACGGTGTGAAGCCCGAATTTTTTGGAGAGATCGGCATTGCCGCCGATGACAAGGTTGAAGTTCGCCGCCGCGAGATCCTGGTAATAGTCCTTCGTGGCCGGAGGGGCGACCCAGAGGCCGATGGCGAAGTCGTCCTGCACAAAGTGCTTTTCCGCGCGGGCATGGTTGCTGGTCAACAAAAGGGCGCCGGCGAAAATAAAATGGTTAAAATGCTTTTTCATTGGAACGGATAACTGACGAGGGCCGCAGCGGATAAATTCAACATTATGGAACCACGGAGACACAAAAGCACAGAGTGAGAGGGGAATTTTAACCGCAAAGAACGCATCGAACTCAAAGAAGAAAATCTCTGCGCTCTTTGTGTTCTTTGCGGTTAAAATCCCATTGCCTTCATCCGTGTCAATCTGGGTAATCCGTGGTTGAAAACCTCTCTCTCCACTCATCACTTGTCACTCTCCACTCGACACTTCCTTGCCCATGCCTTACCTTGCCCCATGAATACTTCGCAAGAGATTGAGGCGGCCATCCAGAAACTTCCCCCCAAGGAAATTGATGTCCTGGCGGATTGGCTGGCGGTTTATCGCGAAGAAATGTGGGACCGGCAAATCGAGGCGAATGCCCAAGCGGCCAAGCAGGCTTCATAATTTTGCCCGCGAAACACGTGAATGGGAATCAACCACGGAGACACAAAGGCACAAAGCCGGAGAGGAGTTTTTCTTCCCCGCTTCTATTCATCAGCAGCGCTCCGCTTCAATTTTTAGCCGAAGTATGACGGCCACGATGGTGGGGCAACTTCGTGCGCACCAGAGTGGATGTCAAGGTGCGGCTTTTGCGCACAATCATCGGCTGCCTTTCGCAAGGAAAGGCAGCCGTTGGTAAATTCGTTTCTCTTATTGATTCGGGGTTGGCGTCCGTCCGGGTGGCGGAGTCACGCCATGCCGCTTCATCATGGTTTGCATCATCATGGTGCGCATGTCGTCGTATTTGGTGAAGTCGCTGGGCGGTTGGAATTGATCGGCGGCCGGCTTGGAAAGGTTGACGTTTTTGAAGCGCAGGGTGGCGTTGGCATGTTCGGCGGCGACGATCTGAACCGGAAAATTTTTCAGGTCGGTGGCGTTCCAGACGGTGGATTCATGGGTCTTGCCTTCTTTGTCCGTGACCACGGCCTTGTGTTTGACGCAAGGATGGCCATCCACGGTTTCTTTGCCGAGTTCGGTCAATTCGATCTTAAAATCGGCCGGTGAAACGTTCGTTTCCGCATCGCGCGCCGGGTTTTCGGCGTAGGCTTGCAGTCCGGGATAGATGAGGTAGCTGACTTTTTTTTCCGGGAGGGAAATCATGACCATTTTATCCATCCCCATCGCTTTCATCTGGGCGGTGGCCTGTGGTGGCATGCGGCCGCCTTTCATGTTGGCCAGATCCATTTCAAAGCGGGTTTTGCCCTGGTCAAAGCTTATTTTGCCGGTCATGGTTCCGCCCGGGCCGGCATCGGCGCCGCCGGTGGATTCCATTTCCATGTCGGCGGAAAAAGCGGTGTTATCACCGAAGAGTTTGGCCATGGAGCCGCTCAAATTGGGTGTGTTTGGGGTGCGGCCAAACTGGGCGTGAGCGGAAGTGAAGGCCAGAGCGATGAGCAAAAGCGAAATGCGTATTTTCATGTTTTTGATATGGAACTTTTTTATCCGAGTCAGTCGGAATTATGCTAAAGGACTGGATGGGAACAAGCTCAAAAAGTTGCGTCCCCGCTCTGGGGGTGTGATTAAGGGCAGGAAACCGAATGGTTCGATTACGCCGTCTGCGCAGAAAAAAACCGGCAAGGATCGGACGAAGTCCAAAAGCTCGCGCCAGTTGGTATCCCCTTGGTTTTAAGCCTGGTTTTTCTGGAAATGTGCCATTTCTCGCACTCGTTCCATGATCACGTCTGGAATATGCGGCTCATTTCCAATGCTCGGCGTGTACCAGAGATGTTTGCCTTCCCGTTCCGTCGGATTACGCCAGGTGGGTTGGCCCAGCTTCATGCGTTCTTCCACCATCCTCTTCGGCTCGCCCAAAAGCACCGGAATATCTTCAAAAGAATGCAAACCGTCGCTGATAAAAAACGGCACCATGACGATGCTTTTGGCTTTGGCCAATTTATAGCAATCCCCGATGCGCGGCTCCTCTTCCATAAAGACCGCATGAACTTCCGCGTAAATATCCATGGCCCGGATCAATTCGACCTGACGCTCAATGGCTTTGCGGGAATTTTCGTTATTCCCCGTCCCGTGACCGGCAATGAAAAGAGCCGTTTCCTTGGGTTTTGGCGCGCGCGGGAAAGGAAATTTTTCCGCCGTCTCGCGCGCCCGGGCGAGAAGAACCGCCGTCATGCTGTCATGCGTCCCGACCGGCCCGCAGTAATAAAACATTTGTTCACCGCGTTTTTGCACCCGCGCAAAATCGGTTTCGCCTTTGCCGCAAAAACCAAGTTCCCGTGGAATGACCTCCTCCGTGAAATACCCTTCACTGATAAACAGCGGCACGACAAAAACACGCGGCGCAAAAACCCCGCGCAAAACCTGGGCCAGATACGGTTCCTGTTTCCAAAACGTCTCCTGCACCTGCCCAAAAATCCCGCGTTTCCGCAGTTCATCCGCATGTTGACGGGTGGGCGCGGCCGAGTCGGCATTAAGCGTGGAGCCATGCCCGACCAAAACAAGAGCAGCATCTGAAAAATCTTCCGGCACGGGGGGATTTTAGGCGGTGGCAACAGAAGGGCAAACAACAAATGTAATGGTTAAAGGTTGGGGATAAAAACCACTGGGGAAAGTAAAAACGACTCACTTGGAGTTCGTACTTTTCCAAGCAACCTTTCTGTTGTCTTGTTGCGGGCTCCATTTGCTGACCATGATTGATATCGGATATGCAGATACCAGGAAGCGGTATGAATAGCAGTCACCAATTCCCGAGGCCAAGAGGGCTGCTGGCGCCATTTTTGTTCGGCTTCTTTTAAGAGCGCCAAATATGTGTTGACCCATTCTTCTGCAAGCACACCTGTGTTCACTAAGGTATTCATGGGGCAGCCTTCACGAATGACATGATTGAATAGCCGTATTTCAATTGGATCCAGATTGGGCATAAAGTTACATCTCCAAACGATTATTTACAGACTGAGGCAATTATAGTTTCACCCCTCGAAGAGGTATCAAGCCTTTAATCGTGTGGAATAATCAAAAAAACGTGCGATGACCTAAGATGGCGAGGTAGGGCGCGTCACCCCGTGCGCCGTTCTTTGCTAGCCATACGACGGCGCGCACGGAGTGACGCGCCCTACCACCGCAGGTAATTCCGCCCGCTAAACAGATTACTGGAATCTTTCCCAATTCTGCTCCACTCTACCGGCGAATGACGCCTGTTGCAGCTATTGCGGCTTTGATTGTTTTTGGCGGCGCCAGTTTTTTCTTTGCGCTGGCCGAGACGTCGCTCTTTTCCCTGGGCAAATGGCAGGTGCGGCAGTTGGAGGAAAATTCACCGCAACTGGGCGGAATCATCAGCAGGCTGCTGGCGCACCCGCAGGATCTGCTCGCCACCCTCGTCCTGGGCAACAGCTTCGCCAATGCCGGCATTGTCGGCCTGATGTTGTGGGTCAGTTTGCGGGAGAATTGGCCGCCCGGCTGGATGATTTTTTGCGCGCTGTTGTTAATTTTGTTTGGCGGAGAGATCGCGCCCAAAACATTGGCGGTGCGCGCGCCGGAATTGTGGTCGTTGCGCGTGGCGCGGCCCATGTTGTTTTTGCAAAACTTCACCCGGCCACTGCGCCAGATCGCGCAGCAATTCACTAATTTTATTTTGTTCACCCTGATCCCACCGTCCAACCAACCTCCCACCGGCTTGTCGGATGCGGAGTATAAAGAACTCCTCGAAATGGCCTATCAACAAGGCGCGCTGGCGGCGGGTGAAAAAGAAATCATCCTGCAAATCGTCAACCTCGACCGGCGACAGGCCCGCGATGTGATGAAAGGCCGCACGCAAATGACCAGCATCCCGGATGATCTTTCCGTCGAGGAAATGATGGCCGTGGCGCGTCAATCGAAACATCGCCGCCTGCCGATGTACGATGAAACACCGGACACGATTGTCGGGGTCTTGAACACCCGCGTTCTCCTGCTGGATCCGCAGGGTGATTTTGCCAACGCCATCGAGTTTCCGTCGTTCGTGCCGGAAAGCATGAACCTCCTCCAATTGCTGAAAAGTTTGCAACGCCAGCAGCGCGGCCTGGCCATCGTGATGGATGAATTCGGCGGCACCGCTGGCATTGTGACCATTGAAGATATTCTGGCGGAAGTCCTCGGTGAATTGCGCGGCGAACATGAACCCGTCACGGTCTTGTTGGAAAAAACCGGCGAAGGTCGCTGGCGCGTGGGCGGCTCGGTCAGTCTCGACGATTTTTGCCGCGAATATCCGGCGCTGGGCGAAGTGGCCGGCGTGGAAACCATGGCCGGGCTGATGCTCAACCAACTGGAAGTGGTTCCGGTCGTAGGTGAGTCAATTACATATCACGGTTTGCGTCTGACGGCGGTGGTGGCCGATGAGCGGCGTGCCCGGGAAATTGTGGTCGAAATCATTAAAAAGCGATGACCGATCAAGGAACCATAACCGCGCTCGTCTTGTTGCTGTGTGTCGCGCTTTCCTTCCTCTTTTCGGGGATGGAATCCGGCGTGCTGGCGCTGAACCGTTTTCGCATCCGACAATTGATGCGCGCGGGTGATCCGCGCGCCAAAGTGTTGCACGGCTACCTCTCCAATCCGGAAGATTTTCTTTGGACGATTCTCGTCGGCAATTCGCTGGCCAACTTCGTTATTTTCAGCCTTGGCCTGGTGGAATTGCATGAAGCCCTCGCGGGCCACCGTTATTGGCTTTTGCTCGCTTTTCTGGCCGCCGTGTTTGTCTTTTACATCGTCTGCGAACTTTTCCCAAAAACGTTGTTCCAAAGATTTCCCAATCGCCTGACCTTGCATTTGGCCCGCTCGTTTCGCTTGATTCATTTTTTGCTTCGTCCGGCGGTCAGGGTGGCAGCTTGGATCTCGCGCGGCCTGTTGCGCATGACCGGGGGCCAGGTTTATACCGGAAAACTGTTCGGTAATCGGGAGGAATTGCGTTTCCTGACCGAAGTCTCGGCCCCGAGCCTAAGTTCGGAAGAAAAGGCGATGATCAATCGCGTGTTGGATTTGCCTGATTTGCGCGTCCGGCAAGTGACCGTTCCGATGGCCCAGACCACCACCATTCAGGCTTCCATGCCGGTGGCCGAGGCGCTGGCCTTGTGCCGCGACAAAAACATCACCCGACTGCCGGTGATTCATCCCGGCACTAAACGGGTCATGGGAATTTTTAATTCCGAGCGGGTCATTTATTCGACCGAAATAGATCCAAAACAGACGGCGGGTGATTGCGCGCAACCGGCGTTTTTTCTCGGCGAAGATGTTCGCTTGGAAGAGGCCTTGCGCCGCATGCAACACAGCGGCCGCCGCATGGCCGTGGTGCTGGGGCGTGACCAGCACGAAATCGGCATCATCAGCCTGCAAGATATTCTGAAAGTGATTTTTGGCGAGGTGCCCATCTGATCTATGGACACTCCCGCCCAATCCAATATCGTTTTGAAGATCCTCGGGGTCATCGGGCTGGTTTTGCTCAACGGTTTTTTTGTCGCGGCGGAATTTGCCCTGGTAAAATTACGCGACACCCAATTGGACAGCCTGATCGCCAAGGGGCATCGCCGCGCGCAATTGGCCCGGCACGTCCTGCAAAATCTGAACTCGTATTTAAGCGCCACTCAATTGGGCATCACCATCGCCAGCATTGGCATGGGCTGGTTTGGCGAGCCGGTTTTTACCGCGCTGTTGCAGCCGATTTTATCCCATATTAATTCCGTCGAGGTGCAACATTCCATTTCTTTCGCCGTTGGATTTTCCGTCATCACCTTCCTGCAAATAATCATTGGCGAACTGGGGCCAAAATGGTTTGCCATTCAAAAACCATTGCCCACCTCGCTGCTTCTGGTGCAGCCGTTGCACTGGTTTTATCTCGCCTCGTATCCTTTCAACTGGATCCTGAATCATTCCGCCCAATGGCTGTTGCGCCAGGTTGGCATCGAATCCGCCGCCGGCCATCACTCGATCCATTCGGAAGAAGAACTACGCATCCTCATCGGCCAGAAACGCCCGGGCGGCACCCGGCTCGGGCGCGACATCATCATCAATGCCCTCGACTTGAATCATCGCGTCGTCCGCAATGTCATGCGACCGCGCACCGAAATCACTGCGTTTGACACCGAAGCCTCCATCGCCGCCTGCCTGGAAGTTGCGGAGAAAACCCGTTATTCGCGCTTTCCCTTATGTGCCGGTGGCGATCTGGACAAAACCCTGGGTGTAGTTCACATCAAAGACCTTTATGCCATGCGTCTGAAAGCCAAAAGTGGCGCGGACCTTGCGCCCGTGGGACGCCGCTTGATTTACGTGCCGGAAACCGCCCGCTTGGAAAAACTTCTGCAATTATTCCTGGATCGGAAAAGCCATCTGGCCATCGTCATTGACGAATATGGCGGGACCGTCGGCATGATCACCCTGGAAAATGTTTTGGAAGAACTGGTCGGGCAGATCCAGGACGAGTTCGATCAGGAAAAACCGTTGCTGGTCAAACGCGACGAAAATAATTGGGACGTGGACGGCGCTCTGCCGTTGCATGAATTGGCCGAGCTGGTCCACCAGGATTTGACCACTCCCGATGTCGCCACCACCAGCGGCTGGGTCACGCAAAAAATGGGCGGGTTCCCCAAGACCGGTGATGTCCTGACCCTGGGGGAATACGAATTGCGCGTCGAATCCATCTCCGCCCGGCGCGTGGACAAATTGAAACTAACCCGCCGCCCCATCGCTGAAAGCACTGACCATTAAATTTTCCCCGGTTTCGGTTTTTTCTGAATCAACCACGGCACGATCACTGTCAACGAAATCAACGCGGCGCCAAATCGAATGGCCAAACGGGCTAAATTTCCTTCACCGAGAAAAAAATAAGCCAGCGTGGCCAAACCGCTCGCGAGCAAAATCAGCCAGACGCCATAGAGAGAATTATTCCGCCAGGACAGCAAAATAATTTTCGCCCAATCACGGGCGACCAGCAAAACACCCAGCCAAAGCACCGGCCGCAACCAAACGCTCAGATCAAAAAACCGTGAAGCCAGTTTCCATTCCAACACCGCGCCAAAAAAGAGCAGACAAACTGCCAGCGCGATGATGTTTTGCCACGGCAATGAACCGGCCAGACGGAGCAACGTCATTCCCGTTAGGACCATCACCAAGAAATCGAACAAGGGCGGCATCACTGCGGTTGAAAATCCGACGGCAGGCTGTTTTTGATGATCGTCCGGATCTGCGTGTCACTTTCGCGGGCCCGTAAATTATTGGGGAAATCCCGCCAGACATTCCACGCCCCCTGCCAATCCTTCTGATTGATCTTTTCCTGCATTTTCGCCTGATATGTTTTGATTGTATCGGCAGTCACTTGTTGTTGCTTCCTCTGCCAGTCAGTGAATTTTTGCTCGACTTGCGCTTGCACGGGCGATCCGCCCGCCTTTTGCATCACCTGTTGATACGCGTCAATGATCTCGCGATAATCCGTGGGGTGTTGCGCGGCAAACGCATCCGCCTTGGCCATCATTTGCGCCGGCGCCCCATCGCCAATTTGGATGAAAGAAGTTTTCGGCGGCCCGCCCATGGGCATCTTCATTCCTCCCGGTCCCCCGGCACCCGGTCCACGCGGGCCTCCCGGTCCGGGCTGAAAGCCTTCCGATCCGCCATCCATTGGTTGGCCGCCCTGGTCTCCAGGTCGCGTCGGTGGCCGAAATTGCTGGCCTTGTCCCTGTCCCATTCCCGGCGGTCCGGGTCGCTGAAATTGTCCCTGCTCCGGTGGTGCCTGTCGGTCTGGTTCCGCTGGGTTGATGATCACCGGAGTGATCTCCGGCGTGGGTGTAGTAGCGGGGGCTGCAGGCGCGAGCGCAGCAACTGGTGTCGGAATTGGCGCCGCCTTTTTCGCATGGGTTCCCCACCAAATTGCTCCGCCGCCGATCACCACGACTGCGGCAGCGCCCATGATCCAAGGCAGCGGCGATTTTTTCGGTGAAGCCACGCGTAACGGCGCAGTAGGCGCAAAGCCATCGCGCACCCGCAAAATATCGGCCAGCAACGCATCATAATCCGGATAACGATCATCCGGATTTTTCGCCGCCATCCGCCGGATCAAACCTTCCACTTCCGGTGGCAAATCCGTCCCCAACTCCGCCCCGCTGGGCAATGGTTTGTTCACATGAGCCAGCACCACCGAGTAGGGCGTTCCGCCGTCGAACGGTTTTTTCCCAGTCAACAAATACAATAACGTGATGCCCAGGGCGTAAATGTCCACCCGATGATCCACCCTGCGCGCATCATCCGCCTGTTCGGGCGCGATAAAATGCGGCGAACCCAAACCATCGCCGGTCGCGGTCATGTCCGACGCTTGATTGAGCATCTTCGCCAACCCCAAGTCCGACACCTTCACCCGCCCATCGGTCGTCAGCATCAGGTTGGACGGCTTGATGTCCCGGTGGATGATGGATTTTGAACACGCAAACTTGAGCGCCTGCGCCGCCTGTTCCACCACGCCCAACGCTTCCGGGATGGAAAACTTCCCATTACGATCCACATTGGCGGCGAGATCTTCGCCTTCAATAAATTCCATGATCAGGCAATGGCGGCCTTCGAAGGCCACGAAATCATACACCTGCATGATATTCGGATGATTCAGCGCGGCCGAAGCTTTGGCCTCGCGCTCGAAGCGTCGGAGAAATTCCGGACGCGACCCGATCTGACTGTTGAGAACTTTTAACGCCACCCGCCGATCCAGCGTGGTTTGCATCGCTTCATACACCACGCCCATCCCGCCCTCGGCGATCTTGCGGATGATCTGATAGCCGCCCACCGTCTTGCCGGAATAATCCGGTTCGATCGAAAGAAAAAACTGCGGAAACGACGCCTCTGCGGAACCGCTTGAGCCGGTTCCAACACTGGAAGGGTTGTTTTGCGTTTCGTCGTTCATCAGCCTAATCATGACCGCGTTCCTTCCAGCAGAAAAGATTTTTTATGGGTCAAATGGTGGGCCGTCATCATCCGGCGGGCCATCGAAATCAGGGCAATCATCCGGCGGCGGTCCCGGGGGAAACGGCGGGCGCAACTCCTCAAAGGTCAACTTCCCATCGCCATTCTTGTCCAGCGTGAGCAACGCCTTGCTGGCATTGGCGATCTCCTCCGCATCAATCACCCCGTCATGATTGGCATCCAAGACTTCCATCAACGGCGGCGGGGGCGGATGATGACGCCGGCCATGCGACGGCCCATCGGGGTGATCCGGCCGATCACCGCCGCGCGGAGCATTATCCTGGGCCAACAACATCACCGCGCTGATGGCCAGCGTGGCGCCCAAGAAGGCAAAGTGTGACTTTTTCATAATCATGCGCAAAATCTACCACCAGCTACCTTAAGATACGATGAAGGCGGCCCATCATTCCCATTCGCGTAAATTCGTGTCATTTGCGGATAAAAACTGATTCCTTAAATAAAGGTTCCTTCTCGCAAAATTTTTGTGTCCCTTCTGCCTTCCGTCTCGTCTATGCTCCCGTTGAAGAGACACACAGTTATGCCAGTGCCGAAATTTTCCAAGTGTACCTGCAAAAATTGCGGGGGCCATATTGAATTCCCGCTCAGCGGGTTGGGCCAGGTCACGCCTTGTCCCCATTGCGGGTTGTCCATGGAACTCACCCTCGATCCCATGGTTTTGGCCGCGATCGCCGGAGGCGACGGACGATATTGCGCCAAATGCTCGGGCACGCTGGATCCCGATGGTTCCTGTTCGGATTGCAAGGCCAGTCGGCATCGGCGGAATTTCGCGCTGCTGGCGGCGACGATCAGTGTCATGGCGGTGGCGTTGATCTTCATTTCGTTGAACATGATGAAAAACATGAAGGCGGCCAAAAACGGGCCCGCCGCGCAGGCTCTTTTGCGCACGAACGGGTCGGGCACAAAACCGCAGCGCACGGCGGTCTCGGGACCTCCCGCCGATCCCTGGCATGGCCTCAAAGCTGGCCCGATCATCATAGATAAAACCGGCGGCAGCCGCTTGATTTATGCGGTTGGAACGGTCAGCAACGAGTCTGACCATCAGCGGTTTGGCGTGAAAGTGGAACTCGATCTTCTCAATCCCCAGGGTCAAAAAATCGGCACGGCCACGGATTCCACTCCCTACATTGATCCGGGCAAATCGTGGAAGTTCAAGGCGATGGTCTTTGATCCCAAGGCGGTCACGGCCCAATTGATTTCGGTGACGGAGCAATAAGTGAGCTGGGCTGAATTTAAGATTCAGGGCAGATTCGGCAGCGCCCTTTGTAATCTCTGCAGATCAAGCAAGTCTTGGTCGTTGGCCGCCGGTTGAGACATGGTGACAAACACTTTGGGCCAGCGCCATTTGAACTTTTCCACATGACCATCGGCAAAACTAAGCGTCGCTCCCTGACTGTGCCGCGAAGTGGGCAGATCCACCCAACTCCCGGCCGGCGCATAATCGAGTCCGAAATTCCCGTCCTCAATGCTGCCCGAGTCCTCGTCTATAAAAACGAAAACCGCCGAATTGGTCAGGATCTGGGTGTAACGGCGCAAAGGATTAGGCACGGCAGCGCCAACAAAACTTAAATATTGATCCAGCGTATAACTGCGGTTGCGTCCAATCGGAGCGGACGGAATCTTGGACGAATCATTGGGGCATTTATAGATGCCGGTGTTTCTGGCGTAGGGGAAGAGGGTGCCGTTGCGGATATCATTGGTCCGCGAAAAATACCGCACTTCGCCCAGAACCCATGAATTGGTGGCGCTGGCCTCGGTCAACCCATCAAACGAATCAATGCACAACGGCATGTAGGTCCGGTTGTCGTCCGAGTACATGACATGGGCCGCGCCGAGCTGTTTGAGGTTGTTCATGCAGCTTATTTTGTTGGCTTCCTCCTTTGAATTGACCAGGGCCGACAACAATAACGAGGCGAGAATCATGATGATGGCGACGACCACGAATAATTCTATCAGGGTAAATGCTTGCGCCCCATGGAATCCCCGCCGATTGCGCCTCTTGTTCATGCTTGGAAAATAATCGTTTGGCCGACAATCCGCCAGTGAAAATAATGTAACTTCCCGCCTTTCACACGCGTCATTTCATATTGTCCAGACGTGTTTATGAGAGTATAGTGCAAGAGTCAAAATGTGCCATTTTACCCAAAGGACGGTTTATGTTTGAAACATGTAATAATTGCGTCGAGACACCCATCACCACGCGGCGTGAGTTTTTGACCCGCTTGGGCATGGGCATCGGCGGTCTTGGTTTGGCCTCTTTGCTGAGCAACGATCTGTTGGGTGCCGAAGAAACCTTTTCTCCGCTCGCCCCGAAAACACCCCCCCTCCCCGGCAAGGCCAAGCGCGTCATCCACATTTTTGCCAACGGCGCTCCGAGTCAGGTGGATACTTGGGACCCGAAGCCGGCCCTGACCCAATACGACGGCAAATCCATCGGCGGCAAAGGTGTGGCCATGGGTTCGCCGTTCAAGTTCAGCCGGCACGGGCGTTCCGGGATTGAAGTGAGCGAAGTTTTTCCGAAGTTGGCCGAGCATGTGGACGACATGGCCATCATCCGTTCCATGTACACGGATATTCCCGCGCACGAAATCGCGACGGTGATGATGAACACCGGGTCGCGCCAATTGATCAAGCCGTGTCTGGGTTCGTGGTCGGTCTATGGTCTCGGCAGCGATAATCAAAACATGCCCGGCTTCATTTCCCTGCGCAACGGTGGCGGCCTGCCTCCCGGCGGCAGTCAAAATTGGGGTTCGTCCTTTCTGCCCGGTGTTTATCAAGGAACCAGCATCAATACCCAGGCCGGTTCGGTGGAGGAGATGATCCAAAACATCAAGAACCCGTACATTTCGGAAACTGAACAACGCCGCCAGCTTGATCTGATCCATCAGCTCAATGAGCTTCATGCGCAAAATCTGCAAAAGGACGCTCAATTGGAAGCGCGCATTGAAGCCTACGAAATCGCTTTCAAAATGCAGGCGGCGGCTTCCGATGCGTTTGATTACCGCAAGGAACCGGCCAGTGTGCGGGACGCCTACGGCGACACCGGCCAAGGACGGCAGATGCTCATCGCCCGGCGTTTATTGGAACGCGGCGTCCGTTTTGTCCAAGTTTGGGCCGGTGGCTGGGACCACCATCAAGACATCGAAAAACGCCTGCCGGAACGGGCCAAGGAAATTGACGGGCCTTTGGCAATGTTATTGACTGATTTGAAGCAGCGTGGATTGCTGGACAGCACGCTGGTGGTCTGGGGCGGGGAATTTGGCCGCACGGTCACCCGTGACCGTAACGGCAATGATAATCCCGGCCGCGATCACAACGCCAAGGCGTTCAGCGTCTGGATGGCGGGCGGCGGCGTCAAAGGCGGCACGGTTTATGGTTCCACCGATGAATTCGGCGCGGTCGCCGTGGAAAACAAAGTGCATGTCCACGATTTGCACGCGACCATCCTGACGTTGCTCGGGTTTGATCCGGCCAAGCTGACCTTCCGCTACAACGGCCGCGATTTTCGATTGACTGATTCTATTGACCCCGCGCACCCGGTTTCGGCGGTCAAAGGAATTATTGCCTAGCACAATGACAATTCAGTTTTGCAACTTAGCTGGTAGGGCGCGTCACTCCGTGCGCGCCGCCGTGCAATTCATACCGAAC
>CAIYOY010000072.1 GCA_903927905.1 uncultured Verrucomicrobiales bacterium
ATTCAGCAGCGCCTGAAAATCGCGGGGGCGTGGTGGCAAGAGAAAAACGCCCAGCGCATGCTGGCCTTGCGCGTCGCCCGCGCCAACCACTGCTGGGAATCTTATTGGCGGCAAAATTGACCGGCATTTAAAATCACACCCTTGGGAAAGTGATGGGAGGGATGGAGACGAATGGGAATTATAGCAGGATAGCCGAATAGCCAATAGCCGAGTGCAAATGGCCAATAGCCTCCGAAACAGGCCGCGCCTACGGCGCTTAAAGAATTCAGGCCGGACGGTATTATAGACAGGTCGGCCCTACGGGCCTGGGAAGTAGCTGCTCCGCAAAGAGACTTTTTCTGACCGTCTTTATTTAACCAGCAAACTTTCTTTCGTGCTGTAATGGATCGGGAAACCGGAGGGTTGGTGGGCGACGGAGCCGTCGAAGTTGATGGCGTTGATGCTCATGTTGGTGTCCACCATGATCTGGCGGGTGACGCGGTTGCGCGGGAAGCTGCTGGTCAATCGGGAATAGGTGGCGGAGGAATCGTGCAAGGTGCCGATGAGGGAGACATCGTTGTAATGGTAACGCGCGTGATCGTCGGAAATCACCCAGCTCACGCGTTGGCCGGATTTGGATTCGACGCCCGCACAAATCGCGGCGCCGCCGGGTCGGATGGTGATGGCTTCGGCCAAGCTGTTCGCGTCGGTTCCTCCGGACACGGAGATGGTGCGTCCGCTTTGATTGCGGACTTTCGTGGCGAAACTCATGCCGCCGCAACCAGTCAGACCCACGGCCAGGGCAAGGGCAACGAAAAGCTTTTTTCTCATGTGAATAGTGTATGCACCGGGACCTCAATATCGCCAATAGAAAAAATCCGGCTCGCCAGATCGTTCAGCGCGGTGCGGGTTTTTTCGAACTGCGCGGACAAGGTTTCGAAAATGGGGGCGAGATCGTATTTTTGGGCGAGCCGATGTCCACTGGCCACGCGAAAGCTCATGCGGCCAAGGTTTTCGTAATAACTCAAATCAGGAAAGCCGCGCCGTTCGGCTCGTTCGCGGATTCGATCGGGGAAGAGGCCGGACAGAAACAGGGAGCGATTGCCGATGTGGGCGCGGAGGCAGAAGCCGGTGTAATCGTTGGCGGTGCGCAAGGCTGCCAGCATTTCAAAGAAGTAATCGAGGGACTGTTCCTGGCCAGAGACCACGCAGCGCGCGCGTTCTTCACGCGAGAATTCGGTCAACAGTTCGGCCACGTAGTCGGCCACTTCGCGGTCGGCAATGCCGGCTTCGCGCAGGACATGGCGGACGAGGACGTAGAAATAAAAGTGGTCTGACACGGTCAAGCAGCGACGTTGTTCGAGCAAGGTGCGATAGAGGGCGGTGTCGTCGAGGATGAGGTCGCGGCTTTCGGGATCGGTCAGGAGGGGGATGAGGAAGTGGATGTTGTTTTTTTCCGCGCCGAGGACGGAGGCGATGAAAGAGATGTCTTCGGCGGTGAATTGCACCCGGCAGTTGGGCTGGATCACTCTCATGTTTAAGAGAGTAGCAGGAATGGGGCCGAGATGCTAGGGTTTAGGAGTGCGAATAAAAGTGATGGTCAGCCGGAGTGCGGACATTCCTGTCCGCAGCAAAGTGACTGATGCAAAATGCGTCAGCCCAACGATCCGCCTCATCTGCTTTTACATGAATCAAGCTTATCTTACGCTCCACCCCGCTGCGGACAGGAATGTCCGCACTCCGTTGAAAACAGCATGGAAATTACTCCCACCATAATCTCCGCGCGCTCACGGCGGGAAGCGATGGATTGGAGCCTCGTCCTGGCCAGTCAGGGCATTGAGGCCACGATTCTCAATGTGGAATCCATGTGGGGTTTGGAAGTGGCGGAACGGGATTTGGAGAAGGCACAATCCCATCTCCGGCAGTACACGCTGGAAAATCGTGGATGGCGATGGAAACAAAGATTCCCCGGATCGGGTTTGCTTTTCCATTGGGGCAGTCTCCTTTGGGTCGTTGCGATCAGTGTCCTGTACTACTGGTCCATGGTGCGGTTTCCACAATTGCCGGAGTTGGGGATGATGGACAATGTCGCCGTCAGAAAAGGGGAGTGGTGGCGGATTTTTACGGCGGTCACTTTGCACGCCGATTTGATGCATCTGGCGGGCAATGCCACCACGGGCGCGATCTTGCTGGGATTGGCCATGGCTCGTTATGGGTTTGGCGTGGCGCTGTTGGCGGCTTTTTTGGCGGGTGCTGCGGGAAATGCTGCGGGACTATGGTTCTTTGCCGATCACCATCAAAGTTTGGGCGCGTCCGGGATGGTCACGGGCGCTCTTGGGTTGCTCGCGGTTCAGTCGCTGTCTTTGTGGCGTAGATTCCGGCCGGGGCAAAAGATGCTGATGCGCGGTGCCGGGGCCGCCATTTTGTTGCTGATCTTGATCGGCTTTTCGCCAGGGACGGACGTGATTGCGCACGTCGGTGGTTTTATGGCCGGGGCAATTTTAGGGTTCGCGTTGAATATGGTGCCGCCGTCCAGTTTGCAAAAGCCGGCGATAAATTTCACCAGCGTCTTAGTGCTGCTGGCGATCATTGGAATGACGTGGCGGCGGGCCGTGGTTGGTCCGTAGGACGAACCGCAGGCTGCGATTTACTTTGCCAGTGCCCTCGGCGAATCAGCGACGCGATTTAAGGCGCGCCGAGAACGTGATTGGTATCAATCAGGCAACTGGGTGCTGTCCCGACGTCGTTGATGGCATAACTGGTGGCGAAGGTTTGAAAACTATCCGCCGGACAGGTGGGCAAGATTCCAGTCGTATTGCGACCCATGTAAGGTTGGATGTCTGAGGTCGCCGGGGTGGAATTTGGAGCGGCGCGATGCTCCAAAGCCCACTGTTGTTTGGCTGTATCAATAATGCGAAGATTATCAATACAGACCTTGGTTTGAGCTCTGGCTCTGGCTTTGAGAAGGTTTGGAATCGCCAAACCGGCCAGCAACCCGATGATCGCGACAACGATCATGATTTCGACGAGGGTAAACGCGAGTTTACCACGGTGCATGGTTTGCATAACTTTCTTTTTTACCTTTCGTTGCGACTGTGAACCATGCAAAAGGCGGATTTAATAGTATGACGATAAATGTTCACGAATTGCCTTTTGCAAAGCCGCGAATACGGGATTGACAGCATTGATCACGCCACATCAGACCATAACTTAGACATTGTGGCAAGACGATATTGGGACCATGTCGTGTAGTTTTCAAAAGCGGAAAAGAGTGTGCGGTCAAAAGCGGAAAAAAGTTAGAACACGGGGACATGGAGTAAAACGACGGGTTTGGCCTTGAGATTGGGAGCGTGACGGAGA
>CAIYOY010000073.1 GCA_903927905.1 uncultured Verrucomicrobiales bacterium
CCGGTGTCGCCGCCCTTGAGCAGCGCCTCACGCGTGTCAAGCAACAGGCCGCCTTTGACTTTTTTGCTTTCAAAGCTATGGCATTTGTAACATTGCTCGACGAAAATGGGGCGGATGCGCTTCTCAAAAAACTCAATCCCGGCAGCATCGGGCGTCTCCGCGCGGACCGAAAAGGCCGCAGCGAGAACAACGCACAGGACAACTGTCTGAGAAACATTTAACACGCAACAAGTTGGACGAATAAATTCTGCATCCATTCATGCCAAAATGGGAGCGGGAAATTTTTATTTTCAGCGTGGCTTAAGGCAACACATGGCCTGCGATAGTACAGCGGGGAGCTTCCTTGATTGGGCCAAACGAATAAACCCCGCCCAAGGGACAAATGGGCATTTCTCCCTTCTGCCCTCTCCCTAGATATGGCTGCAAATCATCCTCGATCGGGATGTCGTCCGCTGTTTTCTTAAACTCCAGGGCCCATTGTTGCTTGGCTGAATCAATCAACCGCAGATTATTGACGCACGCATTTTTGGCCGATTCAGGGTCGGGCGCGGCTGTCGCCTGGCCGGAAACTGGCGCGGCGGATTGGGCTGCCAATCGCCGGGTATTCTCCTGCATGACCACGATGGCGGAACTGGCCTGGGTCAATTTGGCCGTGAGTTGTTTATTATCGGTGCGCAAGGTGGAAACCTCGTTGCGCAGTTTAATCAATTCGTGCTGCTCTTTGCGGGCGCGTTCGACTTCCGCCGCTTGCGCGCGGTACTGCTTCAACTCGGTGTTTTCGTCCCGCAAAGTTTGCAGCTCGGCGGCCTCTTGCTGCAATTTGGCGATCTCCTGCGCTTGCGTCCGGCTTTTCTGGAACATAAGAAATGTTCCCACGGTCAGAACCACGATCAGGATGAGCAAGACTAGTGGTTTTTTCATGGTTCGAGGATTGAACTCCTTTCATTGGAAAGCGTCAATATCGCCGCTGCGGCCCGTTCCCCCGCACCGGGACCACCGAGGGAGGCCACGATGATGGCGAGCTTGGCTTTCACTTCCGCGCGTTTGGCCGGATTATCCAGCAGTTCGACCATTGCTCGCGTGATGTTCTCCGGTGTGGCGTCGCCTTGAATGAATTCCGGGAACACTTCTTCATCGGCCAGGATATTCGGCATGGCGATGTATTTCACCTGAATGATCATTCGCGCGATCCAATAGGTCAGCCACGAAGTTTTATAAATGGCCAGCGTCGGCAAACCAAAATAGGCGCACTCGAGCATGACCGTTCCCGTTTTGGAGATGACCAGAGTGGTGCGGGCCATTTCTTCCGCCAAACCGCCGACTTGGATTTCCAGGTTCGGCACAGCGGCCAAGTCAAACGGGCGAGCTTGCGCGGCCAGGGATTCATTCGGCAAAACCATTTTGAATCGGACGGTTTTTTGGGTGGCGATGGCTTTGGCGGCGGCCAGCATGACGGGCAGATGCTTTTTTAATTCTCCGGTTCGGCTTCCGGGCAAAAGCAGAATGTTGGGCATCGCTGATTCGGTGTTCGTCGTTCGAGCTGGCAGGCGGTCGAACAGGGGATGCCCGACAAACTCAACGCGAAACTGCGGGACACGTTTGGCGTACCATTCCTTTTCAAATTGAAACAGGCACAGCAACAGATCGTAATTCTGCGCCAGCTTGTCGGCCCGACCGGGACGGGTGGCCCAGACTTGGGGGGAAACGTATTGGACAATCTTTGGCCGCCAATCACCGGAAGCATTTCGGATGGCCTGGGCAAAACGGAGATTAAAGCCGGCGAAATCCACCAGGACAATCAGTTCCGGTTTTCGCTCCAGAGCCAATTGCGCCAGACGATTGAATCTTTTTCGGAGAAGCGGATATTTTTTTATCGCATCGGTAATGCCGATGATGGAATCGGCGGTCAGATCATATTCCAATTCGACACCCGCCTCTTTCATCCTCGGCCCGCCAGCGCCGAAGAATGAACACCCGCCAAGGCGCCGGGTGAGTGCGCGCACCAAGTCAGCCGCATTGGCGTCCCCGCTCGGGTCGCCGGCAATGAGCATGACGCATTTGGGATTCATCAGTGCAATTCTTTTTTTACCGTTGCCAGAAACTCCGCGATTTTAAATGGGACTAGAGGGACGATTAGGCCAGTGAGAAAATTGGCGGTTTGGGCTAGGGATAAAAATGGTTGCGGCACAATGAAACGTGTCCATTTATCATTTTCCAGACGAAAGGAACCGCTGGGGACGGGAAAAGATATCAGCCGGATGGTTTTGCCCATGTTGTATTCGGCGTAAAAAGTGAACCAGATGGCAATGGCAATTCCGGCGACGATCATCAGAATAAGCTTTGGATATTTCCGTGCAGCGAGGATGCCGGCGAGGGCGCGTTTGCCGGTGGTCAAGGCCAACCAGATATCCAGGGCGAAAATGGGAATGATCAGCAGGTAGCCCATTTAATCAGGGTGTTTTCGAATTGCTTGCCTGAATCTGCCGCGTGATTTCAAAGGCCAGATCCAGTGCCTGTTTGGCGGCGGCGCCGCTGACTTTGGGCGTTTGTTGTTCTTCCACGCATTTCACGAAATGTTGCAGTTCCAGTTTCAGCGGCTCGTCTTTTTCAATCGGCACCGGTTCGCGCACGATTCTTTTCCCGGCGAATTCGCTGACGATGGTGGAATCTTTGCTGCTCAGCAATTTTTTTAGCAGAGAAGATTCTTCTTCACCATCGCGGGCGATGCGATAGATAAAACCTTCCTGCGCGCGAAAATCGAGCGAGACATAACTGGGGGTGTCACCGCCGCTGAAAACGCGGATTTTTCTCATCCGCTCAGGAGCGACGCGGCTGACGGTCATGTTGGCGACGCAGCCGTTGGCGAAGCGCAGTCGCGCATTGGCGACGTCTTCGGATTTGCTCAAAACCGGGATGCCCACGGAGTCCACACTGGTCACAGGGGACTTCACGAAGGCCAGAACTACATCCAGATCGTGAATCATCAAGTCAAGCACCACGCCGATGTCCGTGCTGCGGGCGGGGTAGGGGGACAGGCGGTGGGTTTCGATAAAACGCGGATCGGTGATGACAGTATCGAGATAATGAAACACCGGGTTGAACCGTTCGACGTGGCCGACTTGCAGGACGCAATTTTTTTGGCGGGACAGTTGGACGAGTTCGCCCGCCTGTTCCGTGTTGTCAGTCATCGGTTTTTCGACCAAAACATGTTTGTTCTGGTTCAACAGAGTCTTCGCGATTTGGAAATGGGTGGTGGTTGGAGTGACGATGCTGAAGGCGTCCGCAGCGGCAGCGGCTTCTTCGACTGAGGCGAAAGACGGCACTTTATATTTTTCGGTGATCTTTGCTGCCGAGGCGGCGACGGGGTCATAAATGCCGGCGAACACGATTTTCCCCTGAGCGGCGAGTTCCGCGTAAATGCGCGCGTGCTCCTTGCCGAGAGAGCCGACCCCGAGAACTGCGAGTTTTAACTTCGATGCCATGGATTAACAGTAAAGAAAATTTGCGCCGCGAAAAGAACATTTACGGTTTTCAATCTTGAATTTTGAAGCTTGAACCTTGAACTTGAGCGCGTGGAATTCGTTCCGTACATCATAACCGCAGTGATTGCGTATCTGCTTGGCTCGACGCCCTCAGGGTTTTTGGCGGCGAAAGCCAAGGGCATTGATATCCGCACGGTCGGCAGCGGCAACATCGGCGCGACGAACGCCATGCGGGTGTTGGGCAAACCGCTGGGTTGTTTGGTTTTGCTGACGGATGCGTTGAAAGGCTTTGTGGCGGCGGCGTTCCTGCCATTGTTGATCATGCAATTTTTCCCGGAGATGAAGGGGCATCGTGATGGCCTGTCCATCGCGGGTGGGGCCGGGGCGATTCTTGGACACAATTACACCTGCTGGTTGAAGTTTAAAGGCGGCAAAGGCGTGGCCACCACCGGGGGTGTGGTGCTGGCCTGGGCACCGTTGGCGGTGCTGGTGACCTTTGGCGTTTGGGTTTTGTTCGTGAAAATGACGCGCTATGTTTCGGTCGGTTCGATTGCGGCGGCGATTGTTTTGCCGATCGCGGTCTGGTGCAGCGGCAAAAGTTCCACCATGGTCATCGTGCTGGCCATTTTGTGCGCGCTGGCAATTTATAAACATAAGGGAAATATCCAGCGGTTGATGAATGGCACTGAGAATAAAGTTGGAGCAAAAAAATCATGAAAGTAACAGTCATTGGTGCGGGAGCATGGGGGACGGCGTTGGCCAATCTGCTTTGCCAGAATGGTCACTCGGTCATTTTGTGGGGCAATGAACCCGAGGTGATGCTCGAAGCCGCAAAGACCCGGCGCAATGAACGATTCCTGCCGGGGATTGAACTTTCGCCGACCCTCAATTTTGAATCGGACATCACCAAAGCGGTTGCAGGGGTTGGATGTATTGTGATTGCGGCTCCTTCCAAATTTTTCCGATCGGTTATCAGCAAGATTCCGCAGTACGATGGCATTGCGGTCAGCGTGACCAAGGGGATTGAATTTGAAACGGGGTTGACCATGTCGGGTATTGTCCAAGCGGTGTTGCCCAAGGCTGCGGCGGCGGCTTTGTCCGGGCCGAGTTTGGCGATGGAAGTGGCCAAGGGAATTCCGGGCGCGATCGTGGCGGCTCATGCGGATTTGAATGTGGCCCGGCAGGTGCAGGTGCTTTTTCATCATCCGAAATTTCGGGTCTATACCAGCAGCGACGTGCTCGGGGTGGAACTCGGTGGCGCGTTGAAGAATGTGGTGGCCGTGGCGGCGGGAATCGGCGATGGGTTGGGCTTCGGCGATAATTCCAAGGCGGCGCTGGTGACGCGGGCGATTGCGGAGATCCGCAGGTTGGGCGTGGCGTGCGGGGCGAGCGCGGAAACTTTTTCGGGTTTGAGCGGGCTGGGAGATTTGACCGTGACTTGTTTTTCGAAGTTGAGTCGGAACCGGGGTTTCGGGGAACGGATCGGGCGCGGGGAAAAGGTGGAGCAAATTTTGGCGAGCACGATCACGGTGGCGGAGGGGTATCCCACAGCGCGGGCGGCGTATCAATTGGCCAGGAAGTTGCAAGTGACGACGCCAATCATTGATGAGGTTCATGCGATGCTTTATGAGCAGAAGGATGTGCGCCAGGCGGTGATGGATCTGATGGCGCGGGAGATGAAGGGGGAGGATTGAAATTTTTTTCTCAGGGCTTACCTTTATTTGGCTTAATTTACCTGAATTCACCTTAATTTGTCTTAATTTCCTTGGAGGAGGAATGGCCACGAATGGGTACCAATAAAAGGGAATCGCGGCAAAAGCGAGGGGTAGGCGGTTTTTTAATTCCCGGCCCGGCCCTGTGATGATATGTCCCGTTTCCCTACTCATTCCGAAGATTTGAGAGTAGTGCAGGAGCTACATTTTGTCAAGTGGAAAAAATTATTTAACCGCAAAGAACGCAGAGAACACAAAAAGGAAACTTCGACTTGAGGGCTTGATTTTGGGTGCTGCTCGAAACATTCTCAGGGACAAAAAAATCAGGTGCTTACACCATGAGGACATTGATATTCAATTTGCTTCTGCGCATTGCCAAAGGCGAGCGTTACGAAAAGTCGGCGACGTTGGAGTCCCGCTGTCAGATGGCAGTATTTGCCTTTATACCAATTTTTCTCGAATTTATTTATTTGGGGCATCCTCTGTTACATGGAGCCAACATGCTTATGATGGGGCTTTGTTTGCTGATTTCTTTTATTTTGACAGTTTTTATTATTGCAGCTTGGGCCATGTTCATTCCGCCAAAAGCATCCCTGATCGGGTCGGTGATTCTCTGGGTTCTGACAATTTGGGTTGCCAGTCATCTTGACCTCGCGGAATTCTGAATATTCGCTTACGCCAGAGCCTTGTTCATCGCCGCCAGCAAATCGCCATATTCCTCGAAGGGTTGGAATTGGGGGAATTGTTTTTTGATGGGGTCGGGCGCGTGGAAGAGGAAGCCGACGTTGGCCTCTTGCAACATGGCGGTGTCGTTGAAGGAATCGCCGGCGGACTCCACGAAATATTTCAGTGACTTCAAGGCCGCCACGGAACTTTGCTTCGGGTTTTCCTGGCGGAGTTTGTAGCCGGCGATGCGGCCGTTTTCCACCGTGAGTTGATGGCAAAAAATAGTGGGCCATTCCAATTGGCGCATGATCGGTTTGGCAAATTCTTCAAAGGTGTCGGAAAGGATGATGACCTGGGTGAGGGCCCGGAGTTCGCGGAGGAATTCGAGGGCGCCGTCCATCGGTTTCATGGTGGCGATGACGTCCTGGATGTCGGCGAGTTTGAGGCCGTGTTGGTCGAGGATTTTGATGCGGC
>CAIYOY010000074.1 GCA_903927905.1 uncultured Verrucomicrobiales bacterium
CTCACAGAGGCGCGCTCCGTTTGGAATGAGTGCGGCATTGACTCTTTTTTCGGGATGACCATGCTGGAATCGTTCATGAGCAAAGCAACGGATATTCTTTGTGTCGCGACAGAATTGTGTTTTCTGCCGGTCAAGACGCGTGTGCCGTTGAAATTCGGAACGGAAACACTGCTGGAAGTCACTTGTGCGCGGGTGCGGATGACGGTGGCTGACGCGCAAGGTCGCGCGGCTGTCGGGTGGGGCGAAACGCCGTTAAGCGTGCAATGGGCCTGGCCGGCCAATTTGCCCTATGAAGAACGGCATCGGGCGATGAAAGATTTCTGCGTGCTATTGGCGAAAGCGTGGGCTGGTTTCGCCGCCAAGGGGCATCCGGTCGAAGTGGGGTATGATTTTCTGGAACATGAATTGCCACGATTGATGCAAGGGCAGGGGAACATGCCGTTGTTGGCCGGGCTGATTTGTTCTTCGGCGTTCGATTTGGCATTGCATGATGCTTATGGTCAATTGGTCGGGCGTCCGGTTTATGAAACGTACGGCGCTGATTTCATGACTCGCACCCTCGCTGATTTTTTGGAATCGACAGGTTTCAACGGCAAATACATCAGCGATTTTTTGCAACCAAAACGTGCGGAACATTTGCCTGCGTGGCATCTGGTGGGCGGCCTTGACCCTCTCGAATCGGCGGATTTGAAGGGCAATGAACCGGACGATGGTTATCCTGTTTTATTGCGCGATTGGATTCAGCGGGATGGTTTGACTTGCCTGAAAATAAAACTGCGCGGCAATGATGCGGTTTGGGATTATGACCGCATCGTTCGCGTGGGCCGGATCGCACTGGAAACCGGGGCGGATAAGTTGAGCGCGGATTTTAATTGCACGGTGAGCAATCCAGCTTATGTCATTGAAATCCTCGACCGTCTTAGGCGTGATGAACCAGCTGTTTTCGCGGCCATCCTTTATGTGGAGCAACCTTTCTCCTACGACTTGGAAAAACATCGTATTGATGTTCGCGACCTAGCAGCGCGCAAACCGCTGTTTCTCGACGAGAGCGCGCATGACTGGCGCATGATTCGGCTCGGCCATGAGTTGGGTTGGAACGGCGTGGCCTTAAAAACGTGCAAAACCCAAACCGGCGCGTTGCTCAGCGCTTGTTGGGCGCGGGCGCATGGAATGCAACTGATGGCGCAGGATTTGAGCAACCCGATGTTGGCGCAAATCCCCCATGTTTTGCTGGCCGCGCATGTGGGAACGATCCAAGGGGTGGAAACAAATGCGATGCAATTTTATCCTGAAGCGTCGAAGCCTGAGGCGGCGGTGCATTCCGGTCTGTATCAGCGTCGTGCTGGAATGGTGGATTTGAGCACGGTTCGAGGGCCGGGATTCGGCTATCGTTTAGCTGAAGTCAAAAGAGAGTTGCCCGAGGCCGCAGCAAAGTTTGGCGGTTAAAAATTCACCGCCCGCCGATGTGAAATTTTTTCCCGGTGCGATACAGTTCAATGCGTTGCGCCGTCATGTTGGCCAGATCTTTCTTGCCCGCCGCCAAATAGAGTTCCCGCGCCTTTTCCCCGGCCGTGATCGCTTCCGGAAATCGCCCGGCTTCCGCATAAGCCGCGTCCAGCAAACCTGCGTAGAGGGAGTTGGTGAAATCTGTGAGTTGACAGGCATGTTCCGCCAGCAGAACCGCTTCCGATCCGTTGCGCAAATCCTCGAGCGGACCGGTGGCCAAAAGCCAGGCAAGATCTTTCAAGGCGGACAATAAATCGGGGTCGAGCCTCAACGCCAGGCGATATTGATTCAATGCTTCCTCCAGATTGCCCAGCATGAGCCACGTGCGGGCCACTTGGTAACGCAACTTCGCGTTCTCCGGTTCTAGCTGAATCGCTTTGGCCAGATGGGGCGGCGCTTCAGCGCGATGCCCGGAGGAAATCAGGGAGGCTCCAAGGGCGGCCTGGATCAGGCCGTTGGCCGGTTCAAATTCTGCAGCTTGGCGATATTGGGCCGCCGCTTCGTCCGGGCGGCCGGAGTCATCCAGCACATTGCCCATGGTATAATGCGCTTGATAGGACGCGGGATTGATTTGCAGCGCCTGCTGCAAAGTGGCGCGGGCTTCGGCCAAATTTCCGCCGCGGCGCAGGGCATCGCCCAGGAACAGAAGCGATTTTAAATGGTTCGGCTGCAGATCATGAGCGGAACGGAAGCGGGCCAGGGCTTCCTTGATGTTGCCATCCTCCAGGAGGATCGATCCCATCGTATCCAGGGTGTCCACCGAGCGGGGGTTGGCGCCCAGGGCTTGCTGAAAAGTTTTCCAGGCGCCCGCGCGGTCACCGTGCTGATATTGAAAGACCGCCAAATTATTGCCGACGACCTCGTTATTCGGATCAATGGTCAAGGCATGCCGCATCAAGGTGCCGCTGTTTTCCCAATAATTAAGTTGCCGACTGGACGCCGTCACGCAAGCTGTCAATAATATAAAGCCCAGCGCGCCGGGAAGGATGCCGCCGCCGGTTTTAGCGGAGGCGGGTGCTTTTCGTCCGGGAAAAATTTCGCACCCCGCCCAGGTCACGGCGATGAAGAGTCCGATGGATGGCAAATAGGTGAAGCGGTCAGCCATCGCCTGGCGGCCCACCTGGACCAATCCGCTGACCGGGACCAGCATGCCGATGAACCAAAACCACCCCACGGCCAGCCACCTTCTGGACCGCGCTCCGACGATGACCGCGACTGAAAGTCCCAGCAGAACCGAGACCGCCGCCATGATCGTCCCGGCGGGCCAAAAATCATGCCGCAAATACAAGGCGGACAGGTCATGCGGCCAGAATAATTTTTCCAGATAATGCAGATAAGACACGGGCAGATTGGCGAGCCGCTGGGTCAGCGGAAAGGCGTCCAGCGCCGCCATCGCGCCGGCCTGTTTTTGGGAAAAAAAGGCGATCCCGCTGGTCAGGATCGTCAGCAGAAAAAATGGAATTTTTTCCCTGGCCAATTGCGGCCATGAGGTCGGAGTCATTCGTTGCAACGGCCAGTAATCCAGGAGGAGCAACACACACGGCACCGTCACGAGCATGGATTTGGCCAGGAGGCCGAGGGCAAAAAAGCACAGCGCCAGTCCGTACCAGAGAGCGGCTGGAACCCGCTCCGCATTGGGCGACCGGGCATATTTGACATAAGCCCAGAGTGTCAGGATAAAGAAAAAGCCGCTCAACACGTCCTTGCGTTCGGACACCCAGGCGACCGATTCAACGTGCATCGGGTGAAATAAAAATAATCCGGCCACGAAAGCGCTGCGCCCCATCGCGCCGGTCAAAATGCGCAGCAGCCAAAACAACAGCACGCCGTTGGCCGCGTGGAGGAGGACATTGGTCCAATGATGCTGGCCGGCGTTCAGATCGTAGAGTTGACAATCCAGCATGTGTGACAGCCAGGTCAAAGGATGCCAGTTGGCCTCGTGCTGTCCCGAAAAGGCCCATACCACCCCATCCCAGCTCAAGCCGCGTTTGACCGCCGCATTTTCATAGACGTAATTGGGATCGTCGAAATTGATGAATTCATAGTGCCGGACCGGCCAGTACAGCGCTAAGGTGATGGCCCCGAGCAGCAAACAAACAAGAAGTGGCACGCTCCGCCGACTGGATTGAAAGGGAGAAAGTTTGCTCATGACCGGTCACAAGTATTATCAGGCCAACGGTGAAGTCAAGGCCGCAACCCGGGGCGAGAAGCGATTTTGGCGGCTGAAATTTTAACGGCCGTCAACGTGATATTTTTTTCCTGCTCGATAAAGCTCAAGACGTTGCGTTGTCAAGGCGGCCAGATTTTTATCGCCCGCCGCCAGGTAAAGTTCCCGCGCCTTTTCCCCGGCGGTGATCGCCTCGGCCAACCGACCCGCTTCCGCATAAGCCGCGTCCAGCAGCCCGGTGTAAAGGGTGTTTTTGTATCCGGTCAGTTGACAGGCATGTTCGGCCAATTGCACTGCTTCCGGGCCGTCGCGCAGATCGGCGCGCGGGCCGGTGGCCAGCAGCCAGGCGAGGTCTTTGAGCGATGGCAGGAAATCAGGTTCTTGGCGTAAAATTTCGCGATATTGGTTCAACGCTTCTTCGAGGGCGTTCATCTGCAGCAGGCCGCGCGCGACTTGCTGGCGAAGCGAGATATTGTTTGGCTCCAGTTTAAGGGCGGCTTGAAAATGGCCCGGAGCTTCCGCCGGATGACCGGCCGCGATCAGGCCCGTGGCCCAACCGGCCTGGACCAGCCCGCTGGCCGGCTGCAATTGCGCGGCGTTTTGATAATGCGCCAGCGCCGCCTCCGCGTGATGGGTGTCTTCGAGCAATTTGGCCATTGCATAATGCGTTTGATAGGAGGTGGCATTGAGGGTGAGCGCTTTTTGCAGCGCCTCATTCGCCTCTTGGAATTGGCCGAGTTGACGCAAAGTTTCCCCCAGGCAAGCCAGCGCAGGCTCGTAATCGGGTCGTTGCAACAAAGCGAAGCGGAAACAGGGCAGGGCGGCAACGGGCTGGCCATCGTCGAGGTGCCGCGTGCCCATCTGGATGGCTTCGTTGACATCGTTTGGCAGGGCGGCGATGCCCTTGCGCATGGTTTCTTTGGCGGCAGTGATGTTGCCGTGACGATGCAGATAGGTGCCGAGGGTATAATAGCAGGCGGCATTTTTGGGATCGAGATCAATGGCGTGTTGCATGAGCAGACCGCTGTTTTCCCAGTAGGTCAATTGAATCGAAGTTGCGGCGCAACAGGCCGCCAGGGCGAAAACGCCCAGTCCACCGAGGATAAAACTGGCGAAGGGGCGGTTGCGGGAATTGAAGATTTCACAGGCCAGCCAGGTCACGGCGATGGTGATGCCGATGCCGGGCAAATAACTGTAGCGATCAGCCATGGATTGCTGGCCGACCTGGATCAGGCCGCTGACCGGCACCAACATGCCGGCGAACCAAAACCAGCCGACGAAGAGCCAGGGATTGCTTTTTCGCCGATAGACCGCCAGCGCGCTGATCGCGGCCAGGATCAAAACGGCCGCGAGCACCAAGGCTGGCGGCCAGGGAACGTGAGTCAAATACATCACCGACAGGTTTTGCGGGCAAAGGATTTTGCCGAGATAGCGCAGGTAAGCGACGGGAAGATTGGCCAGCCGCCCGGCCAAAGGAAGGGTGGCCACCGAAGCGATGGCGCCGCCTTTTTCCTGCGCGAGAAAAGTGATCACGCTCACGGTCGCGGTCAGGACAAGAAAGGGAATCTTCTCCCGAAAAAGTTCCCGCCATGATTCCGTGCGCCGCAGCGGCCAATAGTCCAACAACAACAAAACCGCCGGGAGCGTCACCAGCATGGATTTGGAGAGAAGGCCGAGGGTGAAGGAAAGGAGAGCGAGGCGATAGTGGAGGGTGGCGCGTGGCGGGTTGAGTTTTTTATTTTGGACGTAACGGGCGTAAGTCCACAGAGTGAGCATGAAGCACAGTCCGCTGAGCACGTCTTTTCGTTCGGAGATCCAGGCGACGGATTCGACGCGCAATGGGTGCCACAAGAACACGGCGGCGACAAACAGACTGCGCCAGCGCGCGCCGGTCATTTGCGCCAGGGCGAGGAATAACGCGGCCCCGGCGGCGGCATGGAACAGGACATTGATATAATGGTGGTCACCGGGGCTGAGTCCGAATAGTTGACAGTCAAGCATGTGCGACAGCCAGGTCAGCGGGTGCCAGTTGGCTTCATGCGCGCCGGAAAAAGCCCAGACCACGCCATCCAGGCCCAAACCCTTTTGCACCGCTGGATTGTCATAGACATAAACGGGGTCATCCAGATTGACGAATTCAAAATGGCGCACCGGCCAGTAAAGTGCGAGGGTCAGCAGGATCAGGACCAGGCCAAGCAGGCGCGGAAGATTCTCCGGACTGTCGCTTTGGGATGGTGACTGGATGCGCATGCGGAGGGAGTATTGTCAGCAGTGGCGCGGAGTCAAGGCGGGAAAGAGATGAGGCGCGGCTATCGCAGTTTTCAAGGGCCAAATAAGGGTGCGGTTATTCCAAACTTTCTTTTTTTCCATTCTGGCGTAGATTCACCCCGATGAATTTGACAGAACAGATGACGCAATTGGCCCAACAGGCCAAAGCGGCTTCGCGTCTTTTGGCCCAACTTACCACGGCGGACAAGAATGCCTGTTTGCTGGCGATGGCGGAGGCCATTGAGCAAAACAGCGTGGCGATCAAGGAGGCCAATGCTTTTGACATGGAGGCAGGTGCGAAGAGCGGTTTGTCGGGCGCGATGCTCGACCGCTTAAAGCTGGACGACAAACGAATTGAGGGTATGGCCAAGGGCTTGCGCGAGGTGGCCGCGTTACCTGATCCGGTCGGTCGAATCCTCGATGAACGCACCCGGCCTAACGGACTGCGCCTGCAAAAAATTTCCACGCCCATCGGTGTTGTCGTGATCATTTACGAATCACGTCCCAACGTGACCGCTGATGCCGCCAGTCTTTGTTTCAAATCCGGCAATGCGACGATTTTACGCGGCGGCAAGGAAGCGATTCATTCCAACCAGGCCATCGCCAAGGTGATGTTGGCCGCCGCCCGGAAAAAATTTCCAGCCTTTCCAGAACATGCCATCCAAGTAGTCCCGACAACCGATCGCGCCGCCATCAAAGAGTTATTGTCGCTCACGCAATATGTTGATCTCTGCATGCCGCGCGGCGGCGAGAGTTTGATTCGGGCCGTGACGGAAGTTTCCAAGGTTCCCGTGATCAAGCATTACAAGGGCGTGTGCCACGTCTATGTGGATGCTGAAGCCGATCTGAAAATGGCCGAAGAAATCGCGTTCAACGCCAAATGCCAGCGCCCCGGCGTCTGCAACGCCATCGAAACGCTTTTGGTTGACAAAGCGGTGGCGGAAAAGTTTTTGCCGGTGATGGGCGCGAGATTGAATTCCAAGAACGTCGAAATCAGGGCGGACGAGTTTTCCAAAAAGATTCTAACCCCGGCGGTGACCGCATTAAAAAACGTGACCGATCAGGATTATTTCACCGAATATAACGATTACATCCTCAACGTCCGCGTGGTGGACGGGGTGAAAGCGGCGATTGATCACATCAACCATTACGGCTCGTCCCATTCCGACAGCATCATCACGCGC
>CAIYOY010000075.1 GCA_903927905.1 uncultured Verrucomicrobiales bacterium
CAGGCGCGGATCCAATCGAGGTGCGGATTGTTTTCGGGCACACGCGGGATGGTGGGAGCCGGTTTCTTGAAATCTTTCATCAACGATTCGGGCAGGAGGCGCGGATTCTCGCCGTACGTTTCGCAAATGATTTTTCCTTTGTCACCGATAAACAGCGAGCCGTTGCTCATCAATTCGCCTTCCATCTCCGCAGGTTTGGTCGGTTTTTGGCCGCTGTCGTACCACGTCATCGTGCAGGGCGGCATTTCGCCGCGCGCGGGAAATTGGTAGCGGACGATGGAGGATTGCGGAGCCATTTCCGGAACGCGTTCCAAGGAACTGACGAGTTCGACGGTATCAGGCGCGCCGAGTTTCAAGGACCAATTTGCGCCGTCCATGATGTGACAGCCCATGTCGCCGAGCGCGCCGCAACCAAAATCCCACCAACCGCGCCAGGCGAAGTTGTGATAGACGGGAACTTTGCCGGCTTTTTTTCTGCCTTTGACGTCCTCCGGCCACTTGTCGAGATACGGACGTTCGGGCGCGGCGCCGAGCCAGAGATTCCAATCGAGATACGCAGGGACGGGATCGGAACCAGCGGGTCGAAGCAGGCCCTGGGGCCACCAATTTTTTGAGCGATCAGTCCAACAGTGGACTTCGCGGACCGGCCCGATGGTTCCGGCTGCGATGATTTCGCAGAGTTCGCGATTGCCATTGCCGGAGTGGCCTTGATTGCCCATTTGGGTGGCAACTTTATATTTGCGGGCGGCCAGCGTGACTTGACGGGCTTCCCAAATCGTGTGTGTGAGCGGCTTTTGGCAATAAACATGTTTGCCGTGCATCATAGCCAGCATGGTGGCGGGCGCGTGATGATGATCGGGCGTGCTGACCGTGACGCCATCAATCGTCTTTTCCTTTTCCAGCATGATGCGGTAATCGCGATAGAGTTTGGCCTTGGGATATTTTTTGGCGGCGGCGTTCAGGCTGTTTTCATCCACGTCGCAAAGCGCGACGATATTTTCACCGGAGGAATTGTGGATATCACTGGCGCCTTTGCCGTTGGTGCCGATGCCGCCGAGGTCGAGTTTTTCATTGGGCGATTTGTAATTGGGTCGGTGAGTGACGCACCCGGAAGCGAGCGTGGCCGCAGCCAGAGCGGTGGAGTAAATGAAATGGCGGCGATTGATTTGCAGGGTGGGCTGTTCGGTCACAGTGACGGCGAAAGGCGAATTTAAATTGGACATCTCTCTTTGGTAGGCGTTCCAACGAATTGTGACAAGGGATATTTTTGCGAAGCCAATTCGCAAAAACGCGGCAAAGCCCTTTCGCCGGGCATCGTTAAACCTCTTCCATCCTTAAATTTCCGCAAAGAGAATCAGGGATGCAGCAAGAAAGAACCGACGTTGGTCATACCGATCAAATAACCCGCAGCGTTGGTGTGCGCCTGATTGATAATACCCGTAAGATTCTTCCTCGGTCCGGCTGTGGATTGGAACTTGAAGTTCATCAGGCCGTTTTTCGCGTTGATGTAAGGCAGGAGCACGCCGAAGGCATCGGCGGCCTGGCTCAGCTTATTGGTCGCACTCCCCGCCGGGATCACCACCAGCTTGTTGCTGCTGACTTGCACCTGCCAGGTCAGGTCGGTGCCTGCATTGTTGGTGGCAAAGCCTTCGATGTCATGGACCGTCAGCATGAGATTGGTGTTGCTGCCAAAGGCCGTGTTGCCGGGTTCGGGCGCAAGATAGGCGTTGCCACTGGAGATCACGGCGTTGGTAAAGCCTTCGGGATAGGTGATCACATTGGTTGCGCCGGAGAGTTTGATCCAAGTCAGCGTGCCGTTGCCTGCGGCGGAGATTTGGCCTTCGAGTAAACCAAGGTGGCTGTACAGTCTGATGTAAAGCGGTGCCAGGCCGTCTTTGGAAATCGGGACCGTTTGGGCCAGGGCGCTGCCGTCGGCGAGTTTGCCGGAGAGAACCATGTTGCCAGAGGGGGAATTGGTGATGGCGAGGTAGCCGGTCCCCTGGGGACCGGTTTCCGCTGGGGCGATTTGGGCGGTGTAATTTCCCGCCGCGCTGTATTGGCCGGCCTGGTCGAGCGAGACGGCGGCGCTCCACGGATCGGCCAGGTCAGTATTGGTGACACTGCCCGTGATCTGACGGGTTAGGTTGACCCAGTCCAAATGCAGGGTGGCGACGAGATTGCTCAGTGGGGCGGCGCGTTTGATCAGGAGCGTGCTATTGCCGTTATTGTCAAATACACCACTCAAGGTTGTGGCTGGAACCGAGGGGTAACTTTTGCCCTGGACGGTGACGGTGCAAGTGTATTTGCCGTTGGTCTTGACCACCAAATTCCCAATAAAGCCGGCGCTCTTGAAATCCGCCGGATCAGTGTTGAAGAGGCCGTTGTAAGCTCCGGCCACTCCCGCCGCCACGATTGGATTGGTCAGGAAGTTAGCGCTCAACACCAGGTTTGAGGACATGATGAAAGTCAGGTTGGTGCTGGAGCTCAGCACCAGGTTGTTCCCATCCGTCCAGTTGGTGAAGATGCTGTTATTTCCCGGCAACGCGCGGATGTGATAGTTGCGACCGATCTGCAGCATGTTTCCACTGATCGCTTGTCCAAAGTTGGTCGAACCGTAGGGAATCGTCGTGCCGTTGCCGTTGCCATTAGTCACCACCACGGTCAACGCCGTCGAATTATTGATGAAGAATATCTTCTGCACGTAGGTAGTGCTGTTCCCCGCAGAGTCTGTGGCTGTAATGTTGAAGATGTTCGTCCCGTCTTCCAAGGTGCAGGGACCGTTATTCACATAAGTCACCAGCCCGGGCCTGGGCTGCGTCAGGCTCACCGGCACGGTGGCCGTGCCAGGAAACACCCGGGTGATGGTGACATTCGTGATCAAGCCGTTGTCCGTCACTTTCCCAGCCATGGAGAACTGCGGCGCGACCAGATTTGTGCCAGCATAGGCAAAGTTGGTCCCTGTCCCCATTTGCGCGTTTTGCGCGGGATAAATATTGGTCACGCCCGGCGATTTGGCATCCTCGAGGACAATTAAGCGCCCGTGCTCTGGCGCATTGGTTGTTGTCTCCAGCGTTCCGGCCGGATTGGTGAGGACACAGCTATAAAAGTTCGTCCCGATGTTCTGGGCATTGATCAAAGTCAGCAGCGACGTTGTCGCGCCAAGGATTTCAACCCCGTTGGATTTCCACTGGTAACCAATCGGCGGCGTGGCGGATGCATTGATCTTCACGCTGAGAGCGGCGTTGTTGCCCGCCACCACGGTCTGATTGGTTGGGTTGGTGGTCACGGTCACGGGGACGTTGGCCACCTGCACGACCCCATGGTTGGTGGCGGTAGTGATCGACACTCCCAGGGCGGTCACCGTGCATTGATAGGTCCCGCTGTCGGTTGTCTGTAAATTTGACAAAGCCAGTGCGCTGCTGGTCATCCCTGCCACATTGGTCCCATTGTCGCTCCATTGATAAAACAAGGGACCCGTCCCCGTTGCTGTCACGCTCAAGACCAGGTTTTTGCCCACCGCCGTATTGGTATTGATCGGTTGCGCCGTAATCTTTAACGGCTGGAAGCCCGGGGGAGCCGAAACACCGATGGCAAACAACGTGCCGCCGCCACCCAGGCCGCCCGAGACCGTCGTTCCATACAGCGTCTGGCCTGATAAAATCAGTCCGCCTCCAGGAAGCCATCCGTCGCTGTTGGTCTCCACATCAACAGCCGACGCACTAGCTTGATTGAAACTATGCAGCACCGCAAAGGCGGTTCCATTGGTCTTCACTGAGAATACCGCCCCGCCGGTCAAAGGGCCGCCGTTATACGCGGCGCCATAGAGAGTGTTGCCGGATAGGCTCAATCGGCCGATCGGTGCAATACCGTCGCTGTTGGTGGAAGTGATGCTGTCAAGCGCAGTGAAATCATGGACCAACGTAAAACCGGCGCCATTGGTCTTGATGGCAAAAAGCGTTCCTTCGCCCACACTGCCGCCAGCCGAGGTCACCCCGTACAGGACGTCGCCCGATAAAAGTAGCCCACAAGGGCCAATCCCATCCCGGACATCGCCGCTGAAAGAATATAACGTGGTAAAACCTGTGCCATTGGTACTGAGGGCGAAGACCGTGCCCTGGCCCGAACTGCCGCCGCCCCCAGCGGTTCCGTACAGGGTATTGCCCGCTAAGATCAAGCCGCCAACCGGACCAGTGCCGTCATTATTTGTATAAATGAAGGGAGCAGAAGCGGGCAGTGCGGTCGTAAAACTATACAGGTTGGTGAAACCCGTGCCATCGGTGTTGATGGCAAACACCGTTCCCTTGTCAGAACTGCCGCCAGCCTGGGTCGTCCCATACAGGGTGTTGCCTGATAAAAGCAGCCCGTCGGTAGGATTCGCTCCGTCATCATTCGTGGAAAAGGTTCCTGACAACGCCGTGAAATTATGAAGATTCGTAAAGCCCGTGCCATCAGTATTCAGAGCGAATAGCGACCCGTTCCCGAAACGGCCACCCCCGTAAGCCGTCCCATACAGCGTATTGCCGGAGATGGCTAATTTCCCACTCGGCTGCGCCCCGTCTTGGTTCGTGGAGAATAAGCCTGCGGTGAAGCTATATAGCCTTGTAAAACCCGTGCCATTGGTATTCACGGAGAATACTGTGCCACTGTCCTGACTGCCACCGTTGGCCACCCCGTACAGCGTTTGCCCCGATAAAATCACCGTCGCCGCATATCCGTCGGCATCGGAGGAACTGCCGTCCACCGTAAAATTATGTAAATTCGTGAACGACACCGCCGCCGCCTGTCTTGGCCAGACATACAGTGCAGATCATGATGAAAAGGTTTTTCAGAATTGATTTCATAGGGTTTTATTAAGGTTTTTCCATCTGGATATTTATCCAAGAACCAACACCTTGGGGATGCAGCTTTGAGGTCTGGATTTTTAATCAGAGGCCTGATGATGCACACTTTTCCGTTAATGTCAAAAAAATTAAAAAATATTTAAATGACAGGGATGTTTGCAAGAAATGGCGGGGCGCCCGTCTTTCAGTTTTTCGTCGCCTCGTACCATTCCCCGCGCAGCCAGTCGGCCAGCAGGCCAAGGGACGCGGGATCGAGGATTTTTTCCTCGCCGAAGGCCGGCATGCGATCGTTTTTCTCGCCGTAGAAGCGATCGTGCTTCGGATTGCTGATCATACTGATGAGCCATTCCCGCGAACCATAACCGGTCAGATCCGGCGCGGTGGCGTCTTCGTCTTTGCTGTGGAATTGATGACACTCGGCGCAGTTGAAAGTGTCTTTAAAAGCGGTGGTGCCGACTTTGATCATATCGGGGTCGGATGCGGGTTGGGTTTTCAAGCCGGCTTCGGCAGAGATGGCGGCGATGACTTTTTCCAGGTCGGCTGATGGAGCGGTTAATTTTTTGCCGACGAATTTAGCCATGCGACCGTCTTTGAATTTGGTGCCGCCGAAATAATGGACGGAAATGATTTTTTCCGGCGTCAGGAGACCGGTCAACCATTGGCGGGAGGCGAAACCTTTCAGATCGCTGGCCGTTTCAGGATCGGAAACAGGGCGGCCTGTGCCATCATGACCATCGAAGCGATGGCAACTGGCGCAATTTTTGGCGAAAAGTTTTGGACCTTGCGTGTAGGGATCGTTGCGCAATAGGGTGACTGCTCCAGTGGCCGGGATGCCGGTGGGAGATTCGGCCAGTTCCTTGACGCGTTCGGCGGAACGCTCGGTTTCTTTGACAGCGGCGATGATGTCCGGTTTGCCGCGATCTTCCGCGATGGCGAGCCAAGTCAGGAGGCTGGCTCCGGCGAGGAGACAGTAGATGAAGCCGAGGTTAAAGCGATGGCCGAGTTTCCATTTGCCGAAGTACGGCATGAGGAAAATGACGCCTAGGATAAGGCCGGGAATGTAAATGGCGCCGATGGCTTCGGTGCCGCCTGGGAAATATTTGAGGAATTGGAAGAGGAAGAGAAAATACCATTCCGGTCGGGCGGCGGAAAAGCTGTCGGAAGGATCGGCGGGCGGACCGAGTTCCGCGCCGTGATTTTTCAGGACCAGAAACAGGACGGCGGCGAGAACGGCGAGGCAGGCGACGGCGTCTTTGAGGACTTGATCGGGCCAGAAGGCGGCATCGGGCTGGCGCAACGGTTGTTTGGCCGTGATGCCATGACGACGGAAGAGATAGATATGACCAACGACCAGGGCGACGATGGCTCCGGGCAGAACGCCAGCGTGCAGGGCAAAAAAGCGGGTCAATGTGTGGTGGCCGTAATCCGAGCCGCCAACAATGATGCGTTGAACCTGCGGGCCGATAAAAGGAGTAATGGCGGCGATATTGGTGGCAACTTTGGTGGCCCAGAACCCTTTTTGGTCCCAAGGAAGAAGGTAGCCGGTCAAAGAAAGGCCGAGCACGAGCAGGAGGAGGACGAGGCCGAACCAGAAATTGATTTCGCGCGGGGCTTTGTAGGCACCGTCTATCAAAACCTGCATCAGATGCAGCACCAGAAGGATGTTCATCGCCTGAGCGGTGTAATGGTGGATGCCGCGCAAGAGCCAGCCGCACCACATGTTGTTTTGGATGTAGAAGATGCTTTCCCACGCCGTTTGCGAGCTGGGCGAGTAAGCCGCCCAAAGCGCCAGGCCGGTGATGATTTGGACGACGAGAGTAAAAGTCAGCGTGCTGCCCCAAACATACCGCCAGCGCGAGCCGCCGGGAATGTTCTCGAACAAAGCCTCGTGGGTGATCTTCCGATAACCGGAGCGATGATCCAGCCAGTCAAAAAGATTTTTCATGCGGCGATTTTTTCGCGGATGCCGGCGCGGAAATTCTGGAATTTGACCCAAATTTCATCGCCGCGAATTTCCACCGGCAACGAATCCATGCCCCGGGGCGAGGGGCTTTTGGGATCGCTGATGGTGCCATCAAGGGCGAATTGACTGTTGTGGAGCGGGCAACTGAAGCATTTTTTGGACGGAACATAGTCAATAAAACCGCCGGCGTGGGGGCAAACGGCGTTGAAGGCTTCGACCGTTTTTTCGGCGGTTCGGCGCAAATAAACACCACCAATTGGCACATTGGGGAACTTATTCCAGGCATCGGTGCGGTCGGCCACGACCGGAAATTTGTGCGGAAGAGCGTCATTGGGGACGGCATTTAACGAAGAAATCCGGACAAAAGAGCCGCCATTATTGCTGGCGGATTGGCGGCGGAGAGGGTCAAGGAACGTAGCCAAGGCCACAATGGCTGGCACCACCCCGGCTATGGCCCCAATGGCTAGGGCTAAAGCTTCCTTAAAAAAGCCCCGGCGTCCGGTCTTATTTTGGTTCTCAGACATGACTGCCAATAGATAGTGGAAACGGGGCCAAAGGCAAAGCGCTTTCGTATCGAGACTGGCATTTATTTTTTATTGAGAATTTTGCTAAACAAGTTTGACAATCAGGGAGATATGAGAGAAAAAAGCTGCTGATAAAACCGAAAAACTGAAATATCACTTATCTAGTCTTTAAAAGGTCCCCAACGCCTTTTTTTTGACACTTTTGATATTAGTTAGAAAAGAGCCAAGTTTAACCCGGTTTAAATTTTTTTATTATGAAAAACTACAACACTGTATTGCGTCGCTTGTTCGCCTGCCTGTCCGTACTGGCTCTGACCATTCCCGCCTTTGCCGTCCCGCCCGTCGGGCCGACCATTGTCACCCCGCCGCATGACATCACCGCCCCGCTCAACGGCGCCACCAATTTTACCGTAGTCGTCAGTGGCACTCCGCCGTTCAGCTACAAGTGGAAACAAGACACCCATGCTCCGGTGGTTGGTGGATCGACGTTCAATTTCTCTCCGGTCGCTGACAGCCAGGCTGGGAGTTATGTGGTGATCGTGACCGACGGGAGCAACCTCAGCGTGACCAGCGCTCCCCCCGCCGTTTTTCATATTACCCATCCGCCGGTGATCAGCTCACAGCCGGACAGCTTGGTGGCGTTGGCGCAGGATGACGTGGTTTTTGATGTGGGGGTCAACGGCAGCACTCCTTTTACCTTTGCTTGGAATAAAAATGGCAATAATATCCCCCTCGAAACCAATTCAACGATTGAAATACCTTCAGTCACTCAGGCTGATGCGGGCAGTTACTCTGTCTTTATCAGCAATATAGACGGGCAAACCAACACCGTTCCGGGCCTGCTTTCCGTGGTGGCCTCTCAATTCATTTCAACCCAGCCGCTGATTTTCCCGTTGAATAAGTGTTCCTCTTTGGCTTTGACTGCCAACGTCGCCGGGGCGGGTGATGATCTGCATTATCGCTGGTTGCATAATGGCAATCCAGTCGGGACCGATTCCCCGACTTATACGGTGTCCACCAGTCTGGCTCCTTCCGATGATGGAGTTTACAGCGTGACCATCACAAATGACGTTACTTTTGATAATAATGGAGTGACCACCCCGCTGAGCAGCGCGACGGTGACAGCTTCTATTCTTGTGATTGATCCGCCGCCGGTGATCACTGGATTTCCGACCAACATCACCCTGACGACGGCTGGAGCGACACCCGTCTGCGGACAGATCGCCACTTGGGTTGAGCCGGTGGCCAGTGATAATTGCGCGGTGACCAATTTTACTTCCGATCATGCTTCGGGCGACCTTTTCCCGGTGGGTGTCACGACTGTGACCTACACGGCGAACGATGATGCCGGCCAGGTGACCACGAGCAATTTTACCGTGACCGTCATTGATGACACCCCGCCGACGGTTTTGACCAAGGATATCACGATCAACTTGGATGCCAGCGGCAATGCCAGCATTGTCCCTGCTCAGGTGGACAATGGGTCAACCGATAATTGTGCGATTGCCACCTCGAGTGTTTTTCCGAACACGTTTAATTGCGCCAATGTCGGACCCAACACGGTCACGTTGACGGTCGTGGACATTCATGGCAATACCAATACGGGTACGGCCACGGTCACGGTGAAGGATGTCACCCCGCCCACCGTGGTGACCAAGGATATCACGATTGATCTGGATCACAGCGGGAATGCCACCATTTCAGCCAGTGATGTGAATAATGGCTCCAGCGACACCTGCGGCATCGCCAGCATGACGGTTCGTCCCTCTTCTTTCAATTCGGGCAATATCGGGCCGAATACGGTGACCTTGTGCGTGACTGACGTGAATGGCAATAAAGCCACCGGGACGGCGACGGTCACGGTCGTGGACAACACTCCTCCAGATGTCACGACCCAGAATATCACGGTGCAATTGGACAGCACGGGCAATGCCTCCATCACCGGAACGAGCGTGGACAACGGTTCCTTTGATGCCGGCGGCATCGCGAGCCGGGTCGTTTCCCCCAGCACTTTCACTTGCGGGAATGTCGGTGACAATACGGTCACCTTGACCGTCACCGACAACAGTGGCAACACGAACTCTGCGACCGCCACAGTGACGGTGCAGGACAGCCTGGCTCCATCGGTTTCTTTCAACACCATTACCGTCCAGTTGGATGACCACGGGAATTATACATTCACCCCGTCCGACGTCTCGACGATTTCCTCAGGTTCCACCGATAACTGCGGGATTCAGGGTGTCACCATCGATCCGACGAACGTCAATTTCACCGATGTCGGCTCCAAGTCGGTCACCATCACAGTGACCGACATCCATGGAAATAGCGCGCAAAGTTCGGGCAACATCACCGTCCTCGCTCCGATTAATCCCCCGAACCCCGTTTACGTGGACGCCAGCTATGGCGATTCAGGCGCGGTTAGTTTCCCGAACTCAGGCGGCACGGGAACTTATTACATCGGCTTCAATGCCTTTCCCACCATCCAAGGCGGCGTCAGTTCAGTGGCGACCAACGGCACGGTTCATGTGGCGGCGGGGGGCTACTTCGAAAACGTGAATATTACGACTCCGTTGTGCCTGCTCGGGCCGAACGCCGGGATTTGCGCCACGAATGCTTCACGCGGCCCGGAAGCGGTCATTTATCCTGCGGTCTCCGGTCCCGATGCTTTTGGTGATGACTCGATTGTCGTTTATGTCGCAGCCAACAAGGTTAAGATTGATGGTTTCACCATTGACGGTGACAATACCAATCTGACCAGTGGCGTGTTGGTGGGCACTAACGATGTGGATGCGGCCGAAGGCATCGCCAGCTTTGAAGGCATCTGCCGGGTCAGTGTGGAGAACAATATCATCAAAAACATCGGGGATTTCGGCATGGATTTTGATAACTATTACAATGGCCATGATGCCACCTCGGACAATTTCATTCACTGCAATTACCTGACCAACATCGGTAATATCGGATATGGTTTTGGTATCGGCATCCTCATCCAGGAGAATTTTTACGCCTGTGTGACCGGCAATACGATGGATCAGGTTCGCCTGGGTGTGCAGACCTGGAACTACAACCAGTTCAATCCTGGCCCGTCGGCGAGCATCGTGGGCAATACCATCAGTTCCGCGTCGGTCGGTGTTTACCACAACCTGCAATACCAAAGCGCGTCTGCTTTCACCATCGCCAACAACACCATCTCGTCTTATGACGAGGCGACCTCCGGTTTTTGGCGCGGCATCCTGATCAAATCCCTTCAGGACAGCTCATCTGTCGTCATCACCAACAATGCCATTTCCAGCGGAACGATCACCCGCGACCCCGTGGGTTATATGATCTGGAACGTGCCGACGACCAACAGCGTCGCCATCGTCGGTGGTTCCGTCACGGGCGCGAAGTATGGCGTCTTTTTCAATAACTATGACGGTGACAACTCACCTGGCGATCCTTCGACTCTCATCTTGCGGGGCGTGAGCATTTCCGGTTCAACCGGAGCCGGTGTCTATGTGAAAGACAACCCGCTGAATACGGATCATTCGGCCGTTTGCGCGGTCTTGACCAACGGGGTGTCCATTAATGGCGGGCCGACGGGCATTTTGGTGGATGGTTGCAAATCCTTCGTCGCAGTCAATAATACTTACCTCACCCTGACGACCAACTACCTCGTGCTGACCAATGGTTCGAAAAACCAAATTGATGCCACGGCCGTATCCTTCGACGGATTGCTTGGAACGGATTGTGACTTGGATGAATTGTACACGATCGAAGACAAGATCACCCACAAAGTGGATGATGCCAGCCTTGGTTTCGTGCGCGTTCTGTCCAGCAATGTGTTTGTCACAGTCAATAGCTATGTCGCCCCGAACACCACCAAGGCAGACATTCAGCGCGGCATTGATGCCGCCCACGCCTGCGATATTGTCAATGTGGACGCAGGCACTTATTGCAACAACCTGACCGTCTGCCGTCCGGTGACGCTCCTGGGTGCCGACGCCGGGATAGACCCCCGTATAATCGTCGAACCTAGTATTCCTGGGCCTGGAGGACGCGGTCTGGAAACGATCATTGATGGCGGGAATAACGATACCGCCCTGGCCATCACCGCCAATCTCGTGACGGTGGATGGTTTTACGGTCAAGAGAGGCGCCAACGGTTCTCATAATGCCGGTATCTGGCTGGCGGCTTGCACTCACAGCAATACCGTGGTCAATAATATCTTCACCCGCAATGGCGCGGGCGTCTCGGTCGGCTCGGATGATTTCTCCACCATCAGCACCAACGTGTTCGTGGCCAACTGCAATGCCGGCATCTGCGGTTCCACCACGACCAACCTGTTAATCGGCGACAACGAGTTTAAAGCTCACGATGGAGCTAACCCCATTGTTTTGACGGCAAGCGGGTTGAATGCGCATGTCGGTTTGACTATCACCCGCAACAGCTTCCACGATAACACCAACGCCACCGCCATTTCTGCCCTGGGCATGACCGGCGGCACCATTTCCAGCAACGACCTTTCCGAACTGGGTGGCGCTTGTTTGGCCTTCTCCGGCGGCAACCATGATGTGACGGTGAATAATAACAACTTCACCAATGCCTTGCGTGGCATCACGGTGCAGGACACCGCTCTTTTCTCCGGTTGCTCGCCCAACAGCGGCTTGACCATTGTGGATAATAGTTTCACCGGTTTTACCAACATACCGTGCCCGAATCTGTATGCTGTGGCTAATCTCCCTGGCGGCGATTCTGACCGTGTCCTCTGCGCCACGGCCAACTGGTGGGGTGACATCAGCGGCGCTTACAGTGCCAGTTTCAATCCTTACGGCTTGGGTGGCGGCGTGACCGACCACGTCAAAGTTTCTCCCTGGCTGGCGGATGGCACGGACACCAGCACAGACATCGGCTTCCAACCGAACCCCACCTTGCAGACGCCGCCGACTCACTTGATCTTTTCGACCGAGCCCGGCGATGGCATCCTGAGTCAGCCGCTATCGGTTCAGCCCGTCGTGACCGTGCTTGATGCGAGCAACAACGTGACACCGTGGGTGAATTTGTCGGTGACCCTTTCCATCGGGAACAACCCCAGTAATGCCACCTTGATCGGGACCAGTGTGATGCCTGCCGTCAGCGGCCTGTCCACCTTCACCAATGTCGGTTTGACCGCCGGTGGCGGACCTGGCTACACCTTGATCGCCAAAGCTCCTGACCTGATCTGCGCCAACAGCACCAGCTTCACCGTCTTTATTCCGCCGACGATATATTCGCAGCCGAGCAGCCTCACCCGGAATGCCGGGGAGAACGCGCGGTTTTGTGTGGCGGTTTCCGGTTCGACGCCGTTCACTTACCAGTGGTTGAAAAACGGCAACGCCATGAGTGACAGTGCCGGGCATATCACCGGGGCCAACACCTCCTCCTTGCTCTTGTGCAATGTGTTGAAAGCCGATCAAGCCACTTATACGGTGGTCATCACCAATGTGGCCGGCTCGGTCACCAGTTGCTTGGCGACGTTGACGGTGATTGATCCTTATATCTCCACCGATCCGCAAAGCCTGACAGCGCCGCTTGGCTCCGTGACGAACTTGTTTGTGGTCGCTACCGGCACTCAGCCCTTGCACTACCAATGGATTCAGAACGGTTTCGTTCTGGTCGGAAAGACCAACAGCGTCCTGAACTTCAACCCGACGCATGATAGCGATGCCGGCACCTATTATATGGTGGTGACAAATTCCGCAGGGTCAGCGACCAGCGGGACTGCCGTTGTGACCATCATCCATCCGCCGAACATTATCTCTCAGCCGACCAATCTCTTTTTGGCGGTTGGCCGGACGGGCACGTTTAGTGTCAGTGCCAATGGCAACTTCCCGTTCACTTATCAGTGGTACAAGAACGGCAATTCATTGAGTCCGAGCGGCACCGCCAAGAAACTGATTTTGAGTAACATCCAACTGAGCGATTCCGGCAGTTACTATGTGGCCATCACCAATTCAGACGGCAGCGCCACCAGTCAAACCGCCACTCTGACGGTTTATGACAAGCCGACCATCACCGTTCAACCGGTCTGCCAGACGAACGATGCGGGAACCACTGTGGTCTTCTCCGTCTCCGCGACCAGCCTGGTGCCGATCAGCTATCAATGGCTCAAGGGTGGCACCAACCTCGCCAACGGCGGGAAAATTTCCGGCGTGCTGACCACCAACCTGACCATCACCAATGTTTTGGGCGGTGACGCCGGGTTCTACTCGGTTTCCGTGAGCAATTCAGTGGGTGCGATATTAAGCGACCCGGCGTTGCTGACGGTCAACGATCCAGTCATCACGCAGCAGCCGACCAACATCGTGGTGGTTCAAGACCGTACCGCCGTGTTCAAGGTCAAAGCCGCCGGCACCAACTTGCGCTACGAGTGGGTGGTGGATGGATTTGATTTGGACGACGAAACGAACAGCACCTTGAGCCTGTCCAACGTTTCCGACAGCGACCAGGGTCATTATTGGGTGGTTGTGACCAGTGATTATGGCTCGGTGACCAGTTGCAGTGCGACGCTGATCACCACCCCGCCGATCATCATTACGCAACCGCAGGATGATGTCGTGCTCATCGGCCAGGTGGCGCACTTCAGTGTCTCGGCCAACGGCGCAGAACCGCTGACCTATCAATGGTTCAAGAATGGCAACGCCATCACCGATGAAACCAATCACGTGTTGAACTTCTTTGTCTCCAGCGTGGAAGATTCAGGTTCTTACAGTGTGCTGGTGACTACGGCGGTGGGTGGTTATGAATTGAGCCAGACGGCGGTGCTGGTGGTTTCTGGCGAGGCCACGGCCCGGGTGGTGCCGGTTAGCTTTGTGAATGGTGTGTTTACCGTGGGGGTGACGGGCATTGATGGTTACACGTATATCTTGCAAGGCTCGACCAACATGCAGATTTGGTACCCGGTGGTGACCAATGTCTCTCCGTTTACCTACGCCGACCCGACGGCCGTGACGAACCGGGTGCAGATGTTCCGCGCGCTCTTTGCGCCGCCCCTGCCGCCTCCGTGATCTGATTTAGAATAAATCACCCCGCGTTTCATTCCATGGAACGCGGGGTTTTTGTTTTTGGGGTGGCGGGCTACTTTGATGGAGCGCGGGTCTGTGACCC
>CAIYOY010000076.1 GCA_903927905.1 uncultured Verrucomicrobiales bacterium
ATCAAGGCGACGCTGACGCCGGGAGAGACTCTGGTCTCAGGCGGATGGTTGAGCCCTTCCGGAAAACGGTTGCTGGTTTTTGTCACTCCACAATTGATTGACGCCGCGGGCAACCCCCTGCCTGAAACCGCCAACGCCAAACAACTGGCCATGATCAGTAAATTTATCGAACTTCCCGAAGACCTTCTTGATCAAATGAATTTGGGGGCATTCAAGGTGGACGGAAAGGAAAGCAGTATGCAGCAAAAAATTTCCGCGCAAGAAGCAACCGATTTGCTTCAGGCGTTTAAAAAAAGCGAAGGCGTGGATTTGTTGACCACCCCCAAAGTTACCAGCCTGCTTGGGCGGCAGGCGCATGTTTCAGTTTCGGACCGGACGGTCATTGAAGGGCAAGAACAGAATCTTGGGCCTGCGGTGGATTTCCTTACTAAACTATCGGCGGACGGCAAATCATTGGATGTGGTGCTGGTCACGCAAATCAAATTTGCAGCTACGAACCAAACGACTTCTCCGTAGCAGACAGGGGATTGGATTTAATGGCCAAAGTTTGGATCGAACTCCTTAAGAATTTCAATCCGGGTTTGTTCTGCGGTAATGTTCAATTGTTTTAATACCCGCGCCGCCACGCCGTCGCCTTCGGATAACAGCCCAAGCAACAAGTGTCCGGTTCCAACATAGGTATGATGTAAAATTTTTGCCTCTTTGGCCGCAAGCTCGAGGACTTTCTTCACGCGCGGAGTGTAAGGAATGTTGCCAATCATTGGTTGATCAGGGCCGCATCCGATACTCTTTTCTATCGTCGAACGAACAGCTTCGAGATTCACCCCCATGACTTGCAAAACCTTGAAACCTGTTCCCTCGTTCAGACAGATGATGCCAAGCAAGATATGCTCGGTACCGACAAAATTATGTTTGAAACGGCGGGCTTCCTGGTGAGACAAGGCCAATGCTTTTTGCGCTTTGGTGGAGAAAATAATTTTTTCCTCGCCGGTTTGCTTCGACACGGCATTTGCGTGAAAAGAATGATCGTGGGGGCTGCCAAGTTCCCAAAGGATTTCCGCGCGGGTCTTTCCGGCATCAACCCCAAATTTTTTCAACACTCGGGCAGCGACCCCATCGTTATCATCCAAAATTCCGAGCAGGATGTGTTCCGTGCCAACATAGGTGTGGTTCAGTGCTTTGGCATTTTTGGCGGCAAGGGCGAGGACCTTTTTTACACTCGGGGTATAGGGGATGTTACCGATCACATTTTGGTCGGGGCCACGCCCGACCTGTTTTTCTACTTCCGCACGGATATTTTCCAAATTTAGCCCGAGCTTTCCAAGAACACTGATGGAGACACCCTGGCCCAAGGCCATCAAGCCGAGCAAAAGATGCTCAGTTCCCACAAAACTATGATTGAAACGGTCGGCTTCTTTTCGGGCCAGTGACAGCACCTGTTGGGTACGCGGCGTAAAATTGTCGATCATACAATTAATTGGGTAAAGGAAGGGTAATTTGAAGTGAATAAGTTGGCGAGTGCTTTTCAGGCTCGACTGGCGAAAGCAGTTCTTTGCCATTAACATCCCGTCATGAGCAAAGCATTCACTCGTGAGTCCGATGCGGAAGAGCCGTCGCTGACGCGCGTGCCGCCGCCATTGCCGCCGGGGGTGAAAAATTATATGACACCCGGCGGCGTGGAAAAAATGCGCGAGGAATTGAAGCGCTTGGTGGAACAGGGCAAGCAACCCGCCCTGGCCCCGCGCATCGCTTATCTAACGCAAAGTTTGCAATCCGCCGTGGTCGTGGAACCGCCGATGGCCCCGGATGACGTAGTGCGTTTCGGCGCAACCGTGACCGTGCGTGACAAGACCGGCGAGGAATCGCGGTATCGGATTGTCGGTATTGATGAAATGGATTTGGACAAAGATTGGATCAGTTGGCGTTCGCCGATTGCCAAAGCGTTGCTTAACTCGAAGGTTTGCGACAAAATCCGATTCAAAATTCCTGCCGGAGAACAGGAGTTGGAAATCAAAGCAATCAGATACGATTAATCCTCGGCCCAAAAATCTGGCGACAGCTTTTGGACTGCGGTCAGCCCTCTGCCGCTTGGGTTTGGGACATACAATGCCCAAGGCGCGTTCTGCTGCGTTTTGGTTCGCTCATGTAAAAGCGGCAGAGGGCTGACCGCAGTCCAAGACGCTTCGCGCATTCCAGAAATTTCAAACTCGTCCATTGCCATTTCCTCACTATAATAACCAGTCATGAGCATCGCCCTTAGATTGTTTTTTTGCCTCCTTGCGCTTTCGGCCCCGCCTCTTTTTGCGCAGGATGACGAGGATGCGCCGGTCAAGCCCAGCGACACCCCTTTTTTTTTCTTCGATCATGCCGATGAAATCATCCCCAGCACGCGCCTCGAAAAACCGCTTTTCTACGATGCCGGTATCGCTCCGAGTGCTCAAGGCTCGTGGGTCGCATGGCTCGAATTTCAACCGGAGAAAGGCGATCAACTTTGGATCGGTCAACGCGGCCCGACCAATTGGCTCAGCAAAAAACAGCTCTCCACCAAACCTGGCGACTACGCCAATCCCACCCCCACGATTGATTCAACCGGCAAACTTTGGTTGACCTACGAATCCACCAACAGCGGCAATTGGGATATCTACGTCCAGCAGCAAAACGCTGACGGCGAATTTTCCCCGCCGCAACTGGTCAGCAGCAGCAAAAATTCCGACATCGCCCATCGCGTCGCAGTAGATCCTCGCGGTGGCATTTGGATCGTCTGGCAAAGTGATCGCAACGGCCAATTCGACATTCTCGCCCGCCACTTTCCCGCCCGATCCGACGAACCGATCGTCATCAGCGATTCTTCCGCCAACGATTGGGAGCCATGCGCCACAGTGACGCCCGACGGCACGCTGCATGTGGTGTGGGACGAATACGACGGCACCAGCTACAACGTGCTGGAACGTTCGTTGAAAGATGGCCAACTCAGCACGATAAAAAAACTTACCTCCTCACCATCCTTCGAAGCACACGCGCAAATCGCCTCCGACAAACAAGGCCGCCTCTGGGTCAGTTGGGAAGAGGACGGTGAAAACTGGGGCAAGGTCTATCGCGCCCGCACTCCCGGCAATAAACGATCCACCAAAATGTTGGACAACCTCGGCCCGCTTCATCGCTTCCGCAAACTTCATTTTGCGCAACTCGATGAAACCAAATCAACGCTCGAAGAAAAAACGTTGCCGATGCCGAGTTTCGATCTTGCCCGGCACCGGACCAACGCTCCCGCCGGCCTAAAAAATCTCGGCGCCTGCTACGAGCGCGCCAAGCTTGTGGTGGATGGCCAGAATCGCCCGTGGATTCTTTACCGCCATTTCTACGCGCCTTATCTTGGCATCGTCCCGGCCACTCATAAGCAGGAAAATTCCCGCCTCTACGCCCGTTGCCTGTTGAACGATGGCTGGTCCAAACTGTTCTCCTTCAAAGAAGGTCAAGGCGATGGCGGGCAACGCATCTTCGCCGCGCCCACGCCCGACGGTCTTGCCGCCGCCTGGACCAGCGGGCGCACCGACCGCCGCGCGCCCAAGAATAAAAATCGTGGCGTGGAACTGGCGGAAATTAAATTGACAGAAACCGCCGCCAAAATCCCCTCCGAAACCAAAACCATTTCCGTTTCCGAAGCCGCAAAAACCATCGCGTCCAAACGCCTCCGCCCAACGGCCGAAGTCGCCGGCCAGCATTACGAACTTTTCTTCGGCGACTTCCATCGGCACACCGATATTTCCCTCTGCTTCGCCCCAGTGGACGGCACGATTGACGACGCCTACCGCTACGGCATTGACGCAGCCCCGCTCGATTTCCTTGGCATCACCGATCACACCCACGACATCGCCATGGGCGACGAGCTCAGCTTGATCTGGTGGCGCAGCCGCAAAGAGGTCAACCGCCATCAACTCTCCGGCGCCTTCATCCCGTTCTTTTCCTACGAACGCAGTCGCGGCGAGACGGACCACAACGTCATTTCCCTGCGCGATGACATGCTTCGCCCGCACACCTACGAGCATTATAAATTTTGGGAGGAACTCGGGGCCGACACCAACACCTTCACCATCCCGCATCAGCCCTTCAATTTAAAACAGGTTTGGAACCATAAAGACAACGTCCATCGTCCGCTCCTGGAAATTTTCCAGGGCTTCCGCAACGAAGTCAAAGAGGCCGATGCACAGGTCGGCTTGAAAGGCGGCCACGAAGTCGGCTTCATCGCCAGCAGCGACCATCTATCCACCGATGCCAGCTTCGCCTGTGTCTGGTCGCCGAAACCCGAACGTGAACCCATCTTCCGCTCCCTCCAAGCCCGCCGCACTTTTGGTGCGACCGCAAAAATCGTTTTGAAAGTCACCTGTGGCGATCATTGGATGGGCGAAAAATTTTCCACCAACAAAATCCCGCCTGTGGCCATCGAAGTCACCCCCACCGCTGGTCTCACCGGCCTGACCCTGGTTCTTGATGGAAAAGATTCCGTCAGTATCGCCGACCTGCTGAGTTCCCCCAACCATTCCACTGGCACGAGCTTGACCCTTCCCAAACTTGATCCCGGCCTCCACATCTTCTACGTCCGCGTCACACAAGCCGACGGCAACATGGCCTGGTCCTCGCCCTTCTGGGTCACCTTGGAATGATATGAATCTCATCGCTGCCGCCAAAAAACTCCGCACCGAAGTCAACCGGTTGCGTTTCAGCACGCCTGTTGCGTATGTCTATAACCCCCTCGATTACGCTTGGGCGAGTCATGAACTCTATTTGAAAAAATTCGGTCAGCGACAAAAGAAAATAGTTTTCCTCGGCATGAATCCCGGTCCGTTCGGCATGGCCCAAACCGGCGTTCCCTTCGGCGAAATTTCCGCCGTGCGCGATTGGATGAAAATTAACGCACCAATCAACAAGCCAATTCCCGAACACCCGCGCCGTCCCGTTTTGGGTTTTGCTTGTCCGCGCACTGAAGTCAGCGGGAAAAGATTGTGGGGGTTTTTCGCAGAAAAATATGGCGCGCCCGAAAAATTCTTTGCCCAACATTTCGTGGCCAATTATTGCCCGCTCGTCTTCATGGCGGAATCCGGCGCCAACCTGACCCCGGACAAACTTCCCGCCGCCGAAATGCTGCCCTTGAATCAGGCGTGCGATTTGCATCTGCGCGAGTTGCTCGAAAGTTTCCAGCCTGAGTGGATCATCGGGGTGGGGGCCTTCGCCGCCAAACGGGCGGAAATCGTAAGCGCCGGGTTAAACATTAAGGTTGGCCAAATCCTTCATCCCAGCCCGGCGAGTCCGGCGGCCAACCGCGATTGGGCCGGGCAGGTTCAAAAACAGTTAAAAACCCTCGGCGTCTGGCCGGCATGAGCACCTGCCTGCATCGTTTTCGTCATTGCGAAACCGCTGGTTTCATGGTCTTTTCTGCGGTGCCTTATGTCCGTTAAACTTTCAACTCTGGCGATCATCCTGGGAGCAGCGATGGTGGCGATCAATTTGTTCGGGATCATTCAACCGCTCAAGTTCGCCAATCTGGCGCGTAAATTCCCGCGCTCCCTGCCGGCGGGTTTTGCCCTGACCATTCTGGCCACCATCTGGTTCATCTGGAACGTCAGCCGCGAATCGCTTTCCGATTTTGAATCGCTGAAAACTTTCCTGTTTATGCTGTTTGCTGCGGTTGGCCTTGGCACCTGTATTTTTGTGCGCGATTACCTCGCGGTGCGGGGCGCGGCGGCGGTCATGCTCTTGCTGGCCAAATTGATTGTGGATTCCGCCCGTTGGTATGATACGGAATTCCGTTTGGTCATGGTGGTGTGGGCCTATGTGCTGGTCCTGGCCGGAATGTGGTTTACTGTTTCCCCGTGGCATTTGCGCGATCTCATCCAGTGGAGCACCGCCAACGATTCCCGCACCAGAATCACCAGTGGCGTGCGACTCGCTTTCGGCGCAATCGTTTTGGTCTTGGGAATTGCGGTTTTTTAGATCACCACTCGATCACGGCGGCACCCCAAGTCAAACCAGCTCCAAACACCACCATCAAAATCAAATCCCCGCGTTGCACACGTCCACTTTGCACCGCTTCATCCAAGGCGATGGCCACTGAAGCCGCCGAAGTATTGCCGTATTTTTGCAGATTCATAAAAACCTGCTCCGGCTTCACGTTCAACCGTTCACCCACCGCGTCAATGATCCGCTGATTGGCCTGATGCGGGATGAAGCATTTGATTTGCGTGATGTCCAATTCGCACCGGCGCAAGGCTTCCTGCGCGGCAGTGCACATCGCGCCGACGGCATTTTTGAAAGTTTCTTTGCCGTCCATGCGCAAGTAATGCAGGCCGGCGGAAAGAGATTCAGGGGTGGCCGGACAACGAGAGCCGCCGCCGGGCATGCACAGCAATTCCGCCTTGGCGCCGTCCGCGCCCATGCAGGCTGTCAACAAACCATGTGATTGCGGACGGTTTTGCAAGATTGCCGCGCCGGCACCGTCGCCAAAAAGAACGCAAGTGTTGCGATCCTTCCAATTGATGATGGACGAAAGTTTTTCCGCGCCGATGACCAACACCGTATCGTAGGTGCGCGACATGATGAATTGCTGGCCGATTTCCAGGGCGTAGATGAAACCCGAACACGCCGCTTCAATATCAAACGCCGCCGCCCGATGCGCGCCGATCTTGTGCTGGACCAGGCACGCCGTGGACGGAAACGGCATATCCGGCGTGATCGTCGCCAAAATAATCAGATCAATCTGTTCCGGCTTGATTCCACCGCGTTCCATCGCGCGAAGCGCCGCCTGCGTCGCGAGGTCGGAGGTGAACTGATCTTTGGCCGCGATGCGCCGTTCCTTGATACCGGTGCGGGAGGTGATCCATTCATCGGAAGTTTCCACCAATTTTTCCAGATCGCCATTGGTCAGGACTTTTTCCGGCACATAAGAGCCGACCGCAACGATGGAACAGGAGCGGCCTTTAAAATCGTGTTTGGCCCGTGGGTTTTTAAATTTTTTAGCGGTGGTCGTCATGCTTTGGCCGGGACTCGTTGATTGACAGTGGCGATTTCCTGGCGAATGGTTTCGTTCAGCTTGTTTTGCACCGATTCCGACGAAACCCGGATGGCGTTCATGATGGCGCGAGCTCGAGCCGATCCGTGCGCCTTGGTCACCACGCCGTTCAAGCCCAGCAACGGCGCGCCGCCATGGGCGTCCGGATCCATCCGGTGTTTAATGGTGGTGAAAGCATTTTTTGCCATCATCGCGCCAAACATGCGTTTGGGGTTTTTCATCAATTCAGTTTTGATCCAACTAGTCATGCCGCGCGCGAGGCTTTCGATGGTCTTGAGCACGATATTGCCCACAAACCCATCGCACACCACGACGTCCACGCGGTTGTTAAAGAGATCATGCCCCTCGACATTGCCGACGAAATTAAGATTCGTCAGTTTGCAAAGGGCCGCAGCTCCTTGTGTCAGAGCCGTGCCTTTATGTGATTCAGTGCCGTTGCTCAAGATGCCCACTCGCGGACTTTTGCATCCGAGAATGTATTGGGAATAAATACTGCCCATGACCGCAAAATGCAATAAGTGGATAGGCTCGCATTCCACACTGGCCCCGGCATCCAGCAAGACGAACTCGTTCTTTTCCGTGGGAATTACCGTCGCGATGGCGGGATGTTCGACTCCTTCAATCCGGCGCAGGCGAACCGACGCCGCCGCGACGATGCCGCCGGTGTTGCCCGAGGAAATAATGGCGTCCGCCTTCCCGTCTTTGACCAATTCAACCGCGCGAAGAATGGAGGAATCCCGCTTGCGCCGAACGCCATCCATCGGCTTGTCCTCCATGGTGATGACTTCGGAAGCGTGGATGATCTTTACCCGTGAATCGCGACATTCGACCTTGGCCAGACCGGCTTTGATCTCCTCCTCGTTACCCACGAGAAAAAGCTCGGTGATGCGGTCATTGGATTGCAGGGCCAACCTGGCCCCGTCAATGATGACATCGGGGCCATGGTCTCCACCCATGACATCCAGAGCGATTCGCATAGTCCAAAAAAGCGCGGAACCAGGAATGGTGTCCGCGCCTTGGGAATCGAATTAGGCCGTGGCTTCGACCGTGAGAACCTGGCGGTTTTTATAGAAACCACAAGCCGGGCAAACGCGGTGCGGCACATAGGGCGCAGCGCATTGGGGGCAGGTGCTCAATTGCGGCAGGCTGAGGACACTGTTATAAGCACGGCGCATGCGTTGACGGCTGTGTGACGGTTTGCGTTTTGGAACTCCCATAATTCTTTCAGTTAAAATTTCAGTTTATCTAGTTCAGTCCAATCGGTCGCTTTCGGCGCCGGACTGGTCTTTGACGCCTTTTTGGCGCTCGTTTTTCCACGATTGGGCAACTCGGCGCAATCTGGTTTACACAACGGATGTTGCGGAAACTCCAGCAGAATATCCTCCCGGATATAGGGCGTCAAGTCCACGCAATCATTGTTTAACGTGATTTTTTCATCCCCCTTTAGAGCCAAATGTACCGCCCAATTCTCCAGTAACACATTGTGCTTGAACAGCTTAAGGCATCGCGAACACTCACAATTCAGGGTAATCTCCAATCGGCCCTGCGCCAAAATGGCATCTTCAATCTTCTGAACGATCAAATCATAGTCCAATGCCGGGCCGGGATGGATCAGATCATCCAAGCCGTCCAACTCGAGTTCGCTGAGCGGTAATTGGCCGGTCAGTTCGAGATCCTCATCGTCGAGATGGCGTAGATTGAAGGTTAAGGGCATGGCTTGGAAAATGTCTAATGTCTAAATCCGAATGACGAATGAAT
>CAIYOY010000077.1 GCA_903927905.1 uncultured Verrucomicrobiales bacterium
AATAGGGCGATGTTTGCCAACTTTTTAATTCCAAGACCACCGCACAATCGCCGGCATTAGGCCAGATACTCGTTGTTTTGCCCCAGAAGAAAAAATGCGAGGTCGTTCCGTCGTTGTTTTTTTGTTCAGATGGAGTCCCTGCTCTTGAATAAAGAACAATTGTGTCACCAGCTTTTACAGCTTTCGAAGGAAACCAAAACACCTGTTTCGGCGCAGTTATCACCGATGTTGGCGTAGAGTATGTTGATGCGAACACAACAAAAAAGTTTAGATTTGCATCCGTACTCGCCTTGAGATGCAACCGTTCATTTAGTTGAACACCTCGATCTATTATGCTGACAATCGTCAGTTTCATTTCTTTGCAATTTTTACAGCTACCGCACCAATAATTAAGACAACACCGACGAGAATAGCAATCCAACCAGAATAAATATCAGGCTCTTTTTTGCCCCAAAAATATGTTCCTAAGCCAACCAATGCCCCTCCCATCGTTGTTCCGACAATAACAGCTATTTCTGTTGCGTTTGATATTTTTTTCGCCGAATCAAGTTTCTCCTGCAAAATACTGGCTCTTTTATCCGCTTCATGAAATCGTTCCATATATGCTTCCAATTCGTCGCAATCTCCTTGAGATCTTTGAAGCATATAAAGAATTAATTTTTGAGTGCCAGGCGAAGACAACTCTTCAGACGTAAGTGGATTTAAAACATCGTCAAATGCTTGCCGCCTACCAGAGGATGAAACTGAATTTGACGGTGTAGACGCAAGTGTTGCCCCTTGTGTTGCCTCAGGAGGTTTATCGGGAGCAACGTTTTGTTGATTTTCACCGTTCAATCTGATGCATAAAAGCTGATATTACGTTCGTCGTCAACCAGCTTTATTAAGAGACTATATCCTATTGAAAAAAGGAATCAGTTCTATAATTGTGATATGTTCGGGCTCGCGGCCACCTCAGTTGCTTGTGCAAAAAATCAAACATTCCCACCCCGTGAATCATGTGTGTGAGTCATTAAAAAATTCGACGACGGTTTTGTCGAGAATTTCCAGACGGCCATATAAGCGGCGGCCTTTGGCGTATCCGTAAACCACCATTTTGTATGCACCGGTGTCCAGTTTAACCCGTATTGCAATGTTTGAAAGAAAGGCATACATTTGAGCCATGACTGCCATTGCGATTGAATTGGATCAGAAGCTGCAAAGCCTCGACCCTGGCACCGCCGCGTCCGTGGAGCGGTTGGTTCGCGATGCTTTGTCTCTGGCAGATCAGAAGGCAAACGGCGCAACAGGCTGGCCGGCAAATTTTTGGCAAAAGATCCGTGAGGATTGGGGGGACGCTCCCTTTGAGCGTCCGCCGCAGGGAGAGTTGGAGAAGCGCGAGGATTGGTAATGGCGTGGCTGCTCGATACGAACGCATGGATAAACCATCTGAAGAATCCAGGTGGGCGAATCGAGCAACGGTTGCAACGTATTCAGCCCGCTGAGCTTCGTTTGTGTTCGGTTGTCAAAGCTGAACTCTGGCACGGGGCGCATAAGTATGAGCGGCGCGAGCGGCGGCTGGCGGCTTTGGAAAATCTTTTTCAGCACGTCGTTTCCTTGCCTTTTGATGACGCTGCGGCTTGGCACTATGCCCAAATCCGGCATCAGCTTGAAACACGAGGATTGGTGATCGGGCCAAACGACCTTAAAATTGCAGCCATCTGCCTGACTCACGGGCTTACCTTGGTCAGTAATAATGTTGCGGAATTTAACCGGGTTGCAGGATTAAGTGTTGAAGACTGGACTCAGTCTTGATTGCTCCCTCGAATTCTACCATGCACACGCACGACCATGACTGCGATCACCAGGCTGACGGTCACGCCGCTTCTCAAAATAAAATGGCGGCGGCGGTGGTGCTGACTTTTTTATTTGTCATCGGTGAAGCGATGGCCGGATATTTCACCCATAGCCTCGCTCTCCTCTCCGATGCCGGTCACAATTTAGCCGATGCCCTGGCCCTTGGCTTTTCCTGGTATGCGCTTTGGATTGCGGCCAAACCCTCTGATTCCAAACGCACCTTCGGGTATCATCGCGTTGCCATTCTCGCCGCGCTGGGCAACGCCGTTTCGCTAGTGGTCATTGCGCTGATCATTTTCTGGGAAGCCGCGCAACGGTTGGGGGCACCCCATGAAGTTCACAGCGGGCCGATGATCATCACGGCTTTGGTGGCCATCGCGGTCAACGGCATTATTGCAGTATGGCTTCATCACGGAGCGAAGCACGACGTGAATGTCCGCAGCGCTTACCTCCACATGCTGGGCGACGCGGCTTCGGCTGTTGGCGTGGTTGTCGCTGGAATCGTTATTGCGTTGACTGGACGATTCATTGCCGACCCTATTGCTTCGCTGCTCATCGGGGTGCTGATTTTGTGGAGTTCCTGGGGCATCCTGAAAGAAACGATTCACATCCTGCTGGAAGGTTCACCGCCCGGCCTGAAAATGGACGAACTGGAAAAGACCATTCGCGCGGTGGATGGCGTGTTGCAGGTCCATGATCTCCATGTCTGGGTGGTTGGTCCGGGCGTGATCGCGTGCAGTTGTCATATTGTCGTGACCGAGCAGGGCATCCAAAGCGGCCAAAAAATCCAACGCGCCGTGGCCGAAAAATTGGAACACGACTTCGACATCAACCACGCGACGATCCAGATTGAGGCTAAATCTTGCGAGGCGGACGAGATGTATTGCCACCTGCACCCGAGCCACACGTCCGCCGGGCATCATCACCATCATTGATATTTACCTGCGGCCTCTGCTGGTTATTGCAATCTGGAATCACGAACGAAGGTGGCGTGATTATCGAGGAATAAAGTATTGTATCCATTGGGATGGCCAGCGCGGCCGTTGATTTCGGGCGCCACTGTCGGAACGGTATTCGGAAAATACGGATCCACCGCGAACTGCACATCCGTCGGCCCGCCCGGCATGCCCGCCTGCGGATTATTGGCCAGACGCAAATCACTGACACAAGTGGCAATACTTTTTCCCCAGAAATCATCCAGCGGAACCGGATCATCAGGACGATCAAATCGCCAAAACCAATAGGTGGTGAAACAATTACTCTGGCCCGGCCGATAAAATTGCGTGCATTCTTGCCGGGCGAGGAGAGGGGAGGTCAGGATGGCCGGGCAACTCCAAATGGCCGGACTGGTGAGGAGATTGCTTAGCACCACGGCAGACCAACCGGCTCGCGGGTCTGATGGCGGCCAGGTTGACCACGGATGATAGCCAAGGGAATTCTTTAAGTCGCGCCGATCAGGAAATCGTTCACCATTATCCGGCAGATAAAGCGCCCAAGCCGTGCCGATCTGGTGGAAATTATTGATGCAACTGATGCGCTGGGCTTCACCCTTGCTCCGCGCCAGCGCCGGTAGCAGCAACGCGGCCAGAATCGCGATGATGGCGATGACCACCAGCAATTCGATCAAAGTAAAGGCGTTGAATTTGCGCGTTTTGATGGTGAGTGAGGATTTAGCGTGGTTAAAACTTTGTTTTGATCCCGCAAGCCCGCATCACGCACCAACTGCGTTTGGCTTCAAAGAAACAGAATCCCGCCGAAAACAACAGCAACCCACCGAGCCACCAAACGCGCTGCCCAAACGCCGCTCCCGCGCCAATTGCGAAGATGACACCGGTAATGCTTCTGGCGATGCGCCCTTTGCGATCAATGTTCGGTTGCAGAGACATGAGTTGAAATATTATACCCGGACGGTTGGTTGCGCCATCACTCGCTGATTTCTCATCCGTTCCTCCACCGCCATCAGAGTCAGCCGCCGTTGCGCGGCGAACGCCTGCGGCGCTTGCGGATAATCACGGATCAATCGTTCCAAAATTTTGCGGCCAGCCGATTCATCCTGACGATAACGAAGTTGCCAGGCGGCCATCAGGCCCATCCACTCCGCCCGCTTCAACGCAGGTTGATTGGGCTGGTTCAGCAGCAATTCCAATTGATCCAAACCTGCTTGCACTTTGTGCAATCGTTCCGCCAGCAAGCGCGCCAAATCTTCCCTTGCCGTAATGTTGTCAGGGTTCTCCTTTAATTTTTCCACGCAACGATTGGCCTGGACCTCGGCCTCGTTGCCATCTTCCCACGCAACCTCCGGTTCATCCAGTCTCCGGCCCAGCGCGGGCAAGCGGATTCGCTTGACTTGACGTTGCTCCAGCAGTTCACGGCGATTGGCCGGAAGGAGATTGATCCGCAATTTAGCCATGCGCTCCAAATGCGATCCCGGGAAATGTTCGCCGATAAGCGATAGCACCCGTCGCGCCGACTCCGGATCATCGCCCAGCTTCAAATGCCAGTCAGCTAAACGATGAAATGCCGCCGCGACCTCCGGCGCGGTCGCATCCGGGTGGTCACAGGTCTCATGGATGATCCGGGCCGCACCGGCGAGATCATCGAAATGATTGGCATACAACTCGGCCAGCATCATCCAGCCGGCAAAATCATCCTCGCTTTTTTCCAACTGCTTGAGCACTTCGGCCTCCGCCTCTTCGTAACGGTCGAAATTCATGCTGATGACCGCGCGATGATAAGCCGGCTTGGTCTTTTCCACGCGAACCAGAGGCAGCACAGCCCAGGCGATGGGGACGAACCACGCCGCTCCCGCCACCCCGCCAAAGCCCCACCCGCAATTCATGACGATGATCAAGGCGATCGGCAACAGCAGCAGAGACCAGACACCGATGGTGGAAAAAAATTCCCGGCGTTTTCCAGTCTGTTGCGCCAGCAGACTGATCAGCCACAAAAACGTCACCGCCACCCAATAAGTCCCGATGATAAAAAGGCCGGTGGCGCAGACCAGGTCGTAGGCCCAGACCCGGGCCCAACCGTGAAATCCGTCGAATTGCGGCATCAACGAGGGCAGTCGTTCAAAGAGCCCGAGATTAAAAAACATCCAGAGCAAGGCTGGAGTCATCAGGCCTTTTATGGCCCAAGTACGCAGCCAGCGGCGGATTCCCGGCGTATCGCCGTCTGGCGACATCTTTACCAGGAAAAGAAAAACGCCTATGGCAAAGGCAGCGATGATCACGATGGAAAAAAACAGGGCCATTTTTGCCAATCTAACCCAAAACCAGCGTCTTGCCCATTAAATTGCTGGACGCAATTTCCTGTAGCGTTGGGCGTCTCGCCCGACGTAGAGGGCGCGCGTCCCGCCGCCCGGAACAGCGTTACCCTGCCCAAAAGGTGTCCATCAAAAACATCGCGCAGATTCCCTCCCACCTGTTCTAGGGCGATTTCCGTCTAAAAACCGCCAGATTATGGTCCGTCATCTCCGGTGTTCTCGCCCGGCAATTATCGCCCCACCTGAGCGTATAATGATCCTCCAGAATCACGAGCAAACCCTCCAATTGATAATTTTCCCGCGCATATTTTTTCATCCATTGCAACACGGTCTGATCGGATCCCGGTTGCATGGTCCAGGAAGTGGAAACGCTGACCGTCACCAGATATTCCGGCCGGGTCATTTCAATCTCGTGGATCATGTCCAACTGCATCTGGTGCGACAGGGGCTGTGGCTGCATCAGGTCGTACATATAAATATAGCCGCTGGCGGAATGGCGATGGGCGTAAAAATAAAGTTGCGGTTCCGAACCCAGCACCGCGATCCGGGCATCAGGTGAGGTGTGTTGGGCGAGGTACTGGCCGACTTCCGGCGACTCGGCAAAAACATTGCCCAGATACAGTTCGCGGCAGACGTCCGGTGGAGAAATCCAGAACCAGATGGCGGAATGTTCCAGAATGATTCCGCTGCACAAAAAAAGGATTAAAACCACCGGGATCAGCCGCACAATATTGGAATGGACCGGGAATAATTCTCCCGCCGTTTCCACCGCCGTTCCAACCAGCAAAGCCACCACCGGCAGCATGACCACGAAATAATGATTGGTGAAATGCAGGCCCGGACAGAGCGTCAGAATCGAAAAACCGAGCAGATTAAGCAGTTGAAACTTCCGGTCATTCCGGTTCTTTTTCCAAAGCAGACAAACGAGGCCGACCAAAGCGGTCCACCAGAACACCGCGTCAAATTCCAATTGCCCGACGAACCATCTGAACTTGGCCCGGGCGAAGGCGGGACTCGCATCTACTGCGTGGGCGTTGGCATAAGTGGTCGTCCAATACCAGAACTTGGCGAAGCTGCCGGCCCACCACAAAAACAGGCAGGTCAAGATGAACGGCGCCGTCAACCCCGCCCCATAACACAGCAGCCCCGGAAGATTCCGCCGCCAGGGTATGGGCCGGGTATTAAAAAGCTCCCGCAAAAGGATCGCGCCGCCCATCAGCCCGAAAAAAATGCCGGGTTGCTTGAACAAAAAAGCCAATCCGAAACAAAATCCGCTGCAAAAAAGCGTTCCTGTGCCGCCAGCTTCGCGCGCGCGCAAGAGCAACAGCCATCCGGCGAGCGCGGCCAGGACAATCAGGTGGGTGGCATGAGCATTGAAACCTACCACCGCCGGACTGGTGGAAAGCAATGCGTAGGCCGCGCAAGCCATAATGGACCCAAACGAATTGAGAAACCTTCGGGCAATAAAATACAACAGAACAATCGCGCCCAGATTCGCCAGCAGAAAACCAAAATGAATGCCGGAGGGGGTTTGCCCAAAGACCGCCATGATCAGCGCGTAAGCCGCGTAAGTTCCAGGCAATTTGATATTGTAAGCGAGTTGATATGGCGGGATCCCATCCAGCATCAATTGCCCGGCGTAGGCATATTCCCCTTCATCGCGCTCCAACGGCATGGATAGGAGACGAAGACGAACCACGGTCACGAAGAGAAGGATGAGACAGAGGGCAATGAGAGACCAACGAACGGCCGCGACGCCAGCGGGCGTTTTGCCGGATTGATCGCTCGTGTCTGCTGTTATTTGCAAGCAACAGTGTTTACGAGCGAACGTCCGCAAAGGCAAGGTCGCAATGACGAGCGATTAGGGAGTGTTAACACTAAACCGTAAAGCTTCAAAAATGAGTGCAAAGACGATGAATCCAGCGAACAGGACGTCGAGCTTGTCATAACGAGAGAAAACCCGGCGATAACCTTTGAGCCGCCGAAAAAGACGTTCAATTTCATTGCGCCGACGATAGACCACTTTGTCGTATTCCCAGGGTGCCAACCGCTTGGGATTGGGTGGCGCCACAGGAGTGTAGCCCAATTCCTGGGCCAAACGCCGCGTTTCATCTCCTTCGTAGGCGCTATCCATGATGAGGTAACAACTGGCGGGCACCGGCCCGCCCGCCTGCAATAATTCGCGTCCGGACGGGGTATCGCCCGCTTGGCCAGGGGAAAGCTTTAAGATCAGGGCGCACCGAGCATTCGCGGCAACCAGATGAATCTTGGTGGTGCAGCCCCCGCGCGACCGGCCGATGGCTTGCGGGCCGTTTTTTTTCGCGCCCCGGTGCCGTCGGGGTGGACTTTGATGGTAGTGCTGTCCAAGCACACGTGTTCCACCCGGATGGCTAGAATCTGCTCTTGTTGTAACCGGGCAAAAACCCGGTCCAAAACCCCCGCCTTGCTCCAGCGGTTCATCCGCGTGTAGATGGTATGCCAGTTGCCCAAGTCTTTGGGCAGACCGCGCCATTTGCAACCATGCTCGGCCACGTAAAGCAGGGCGTTGAGCAGTTGCAAATTGGTCATGCTCACATTGCCGCGCTGCCGCGGCAGGCAATCAGCAATGCGCTGATATTGACTTTCAGTGATCTCCACAACCCAAGCTTGCCCATTTTATCCGCTTTTGTCAATTAGTGTTAACACTCCCTAGGCAAATTTTCCGGAAACCTCCAGCAATCACCCCTCGAAAAATGATTTGGAAGTTAGAATCAGCCCGTCATCCCTGATTCTTATTTTAATTATTGATTTTACCTCGCCGATGGGTATGGTCTTTGTGTTGACTCGGAGATAAATAGCTATTCTTTTATCTATGGAGAGTCACCAACCAAATGGCTCGTAAATGAAAACTATTAATATCTGGAGGGTTTCGCTGCATTTAAGCCTGTTCCTGGGTTTCCAAGCCGTCGCCCAATCCTCCCTGACCAATGGATTGGTCGCTTATTACCCATTCAATGGCGATGCCAACGACGCCTCCGGCTTCGGGCCCAATGGCCTGGTCAATGGAGCCGTGCTGATACCTGATCACAATGGAATCACCAATTCGGCTTATTTTTTTAGCGGCGCACAAAACATCACTTTTGCTGCTCCGCCCCTGACCAACGTGGACAACTGGACGGTGGCTGCTTGGTTGAATCCGTCCTCTCTCAGCCAGAATAGCGCAGCCGTTGCGGTGGGGTATGATAATGGTATATCGGGCGGCAATGGTTATGAACTCAGCGTCGCCGGCGGTGTTTACGCTTTCGGACAGAATGTCTCCTGTACTCTGGGAGGCGTGGATTGGGTGGACAGCGGCTATTCTTTCACGGCCACCAATGTGTGGCATCATGTGGCCATGATGCGCTCCAACAGCGTGATCCAGTTTTATGTCGATGGAGTGCGCACGGCCAACACTAACACCGAGACGCCGCTTGTACCCACCGCCTTTTCCATCGGATCGGTCAGCGGGCAACGGTTTTTTCAAGGCGGGATCGATGAAGTCCGGATTTACAATCGCCCGCTTTCCGCCAGTGAAATCAACGCGCTGGCTGCGTCCTTTCCCCAAATTTTACAACAACCGGTCAGCGCCACCAACACCGTGGGCCACACCCAGATCTTCACCGTGACAGCATCATCTTCGTCCGTCTCTTATCAGTGGCAGAAAAATGGGGCGAATCTGAGTGATGGCGGGCAAATCCTGGGGACGGCCACATCGGCTTTGACCCTGGCAAATCTGACGACAAATGTTGCCGGGTTTTTTGATGTGATCGTCAGCAACGCAGTCGGCAGCGTGACCAGTGCAAATGCGCTCTTGGTGGTCATTACGAATGCCCCGACGAACACTCTCACTCTCGGTTTGGTGGGTTATTACCCCTTCAACGGCGACGCCAGCGATGCCTCAGGCTACGGCAACAATGGGGTAAACCACGGTGCCGTTCTGGTGGCTGACCATAACGGAATTGCTAATTCTGCTTACTTTTTCAGCGGCGCCCAAAACATTACTTTCACCAATGTGCCGTTGACCAACGTGGATAATTGGACCGTGGCTGCGTGGTTGAGTCCATCCGTCATCAACCAATATGGCGCGGCGGTATCGGTTGGCTTTGACGACGGCTCGGCCTCGGGCAATGGCTATCAATTGGGCATTTCCGCCGCCCCGTACACCGCCGGCCCTGATATTTTTTGCGTCCTAGGGGGGGTGACCTGGGTGGATAGCGGCTATGCGTTTTCCGCCACCAATGTCTGGCATCATGTCGCCATCGTTCGCACGAACGGTGTGGTTCAATTTTATGTGGATGGTACGCTCAAATCCAATACCAGCACTGCAACCCCGATCCAGCCCACCGCTTTTTACATTGGATCAGTAACCGGGCAGCGATATTTCAAGGGTGCGATTGATGAAGTCTGCCTTTATAATCGGGCGCTCTCTTCCAACGAGGTCGCTCTCTTTTTAACGAGCGGCCCGCAAATAGCAAATCCACCGCAAATCGTCCAGCAACCGGCGAATGCGATTGCCGCTCCGGGCAGTACACAAATCTTCACGGTTGCGGCCACTCCAGTTTCTGTGACTTATCAATGGCAAAAAAATGGAGTGAATCTCAGTAATGGCGCTCAGCTCACGGGAGCTGCCACCAGTGCCTTGACCCTGTCTGCTCTCGCTCTGGGCGATTCGGGATCTTATGATGTGGTGGTCAGTAATTCGTATGGCATCGTAACCAGTTCCAATGCCGTTTTGGTGGTCAGAAATCTTACTCTTACGGATGGCTTGGTTGCCTATTACCCGTTCAACGGCGATGCCACCGACGCCTCGGGTTTCGGCAACAATGGGGTGAACCACGGCGCTGTTTTGGTGCCGGATCATTTCGGGAATCCTAATTCCGCTTATTTTTTCAATGGCGCCCAAAACATCACTTTCACCAATGTGCCGATGACCAACGTGGACAATTGGACGATCACTGCCTGGCTGAAATCGTCCATCCTCAACCAATATGGCGCGGCAGTCTCGGTGGGTTTTGACGACGGTTCAGCCTCGGGCAATG
>CAIYOY010000078.1 GCA_903927905.1 uncultured Verrucomicrobiales bacterium
ACTCCAAGACCCTCACCTATGTCCATGCATTGAACCCTCACCCATGTCCTTGCACCATGCCAGGACGCCCGACGCTACAGGTCGCAGGAAAAGCCTTGCGAAAATCCGATAATCTGGTTCACTAAGAGACGGTCGCGCTTATGGTGGAATTGGCAGACACGCTACTTTGAGGTGGTAGTGGGGCAACCCGTGCAGGTTCAAGTCCTGCTAAGCGCACCATTTTTCCCTCACAAAATGAGGAAACGGGTGCTTCTGACACAGTTTTGACACAAGAAACGCCCGAATCTGAGGCTGACACTGTGAAGTTCCCGAAACGCATACGCCACCGCAAGAATGGGCCAGTTCTGGCCACGATCTACGGAAAATCAAATTCCTACGCCGGATACCGTCTGGCATGGCTGGTGGCGGGCCAGCGGCGCATGGAGCGATTCAAGACTTACAGTGCGGCCAAGAAAAGGGCCGATGCCTTGGTGAAGGAATTAGGGCAAGGGGGACAGGCAACCGCCCTGACTCACGCACAAGCCAATGACGCGCTGGCCGCATTGGAACGACTCAAACAGTTTTACCAGAAAACGGGAATCACCCTTTCGTTGCGCTCCGCCGTGAATGAAGTCTGTGAGGCTCGGGGGCGGTTGAATGTTCCAGTGGAGGAAGCCATTGACGGCTACCTTTCCAACGTCGCCAGCATTAAACGCAAAGACATCAAGGAAGCCGTCGAGGATTTTATCAAAGGCGAGGAACCCCGCACCAAGGCCAGCGACGGCGGGCGGGCGCAACTTTCCAAAGCCTACGCCTACAATCGGGCCATTCAATTGCGCCGGGTTGCGGCGGCGTTTCCCGGTCATGCGGTTTGCGACTTGTCCAAAGAACTTCTGGACAAGCTTCTGACTTCCAAGCCGCTTTCGGACTTCTCTGCCAAAAGCCGCAATCATCACCGCGCCACGATCAAGCAACTCTTGCAATGGTGCGTCCGCAAAGATTACCTGCCCGTCACCCACCGCTTGAATGAAGCGGACTCCATGCGCCCGGAACATGCCAACAATGGCGAGACGGAATTTTACACGGCCAAAGAACTGCGGGACTTGTTGGAAGCGGCGAAAGGGCCAATGCAAGCTATGGTCGCCATTGGTGGGCTGGCCGGACTCCGCACCGCCGAATTACTGCGCCTGACATGGGAAGATGTTTGGCGGGTGCGCCGCCATATCGAAGTAACGGCGGGGAAAGCCAAGACCCGGCAACGCCGCTTGGTGGAAGTCTGCCCGGCGCTGGCCGCGTGGCTCCGCCCGTTCCGCAATTTTAAGACCGGCAAAGTTTGCCCGATTACCGCCGCCAGCGCGGAAATCATCTGGCAACAGGAATTCGTCGAACTCTGTGAGGACGCAAAGGTAACACGTAAAAATAACGGTTTGCGCCACGCCTTTTGTACCTACCACTTTGCCGCGCATGGCAACGAAAACAAAACCGCCCAGCAAGCGGGGAACGCGCCCGCAATGGTACATCAGCACTACAAGGGACTAGCGACGAAATCCGAGGCGAAAAAATGGTTTGATATTAAACCGGCCAAGACCGCAAAAATCATCCAACTTCCCGCCGCCATTGCTTAATCTCTGCCATGAAACCGAAATCTAAAACCGTCATTCCACGTCTCGCTAGATGAAACCAAGCCCGCAGTCAAGCGCAACAAAAGCACGCTATGAAAAGCCAAATAAAAATATCAGATGCGGAACAAACTCCGGCGATCCACCGTTCAACGGAGTTTACCATCACACCCGGAGGGTTGCGAATACGTCGTAAGCCACCGTCAATCTATCGCACCCCTTGGCATGAAAAGAACCGGCCCCAACCCTCTCGCTCGGCGACTCCCGAATGCTCTCAATTGGGCCAAAGCGACGAGCTTCACAGTTTTGTCTGGAATATTCTGAACGATGACATTCACTTTAAACCAGATTCTGACACAACATGGCGGGATTATGCGCCGGAGGTACTCAAACATCGCTTGCAAGAAACCCTCAGACACCTAGTCCACCTCGCCGAAAACGATAACAGAGCTATTGAAGCGCTTGTAGATTCTGCTGTCAGCATCACCGAAACCCTCAGTTCCCTTGCCAAAAAGCAGCCGGAAAAACTCATCCCGGTGGCCCGTCATCGTTTTGAATGGCCCTTCTTGTTTACCAAAGTAAAACGATTCAGCGATAAACCTGACTGCCTCGTGCCAGCTATTCATCTCGGTGATGCCGTGCCGCCATTTGGTGAAATGGCTATCGAACGCATTGATAGCCTTTCCACAAAAGCGGCAATACGCCTTCTCTGCCGGTTGGAAAAGTATCGGGAGGCTCACTTCAATTTTTGCCCGCAAGGGTCTTGGCCAAAGTGGCAGAGTGACGCAGCCAAGCTTAAACGGTTCTCGAAAAACACTTGGCGCAAATGGGCAAAGGTTGCATGGGCCGCACTCCTTGAAGATCACAATGACCATCCCGAAAACGACCCCAGCCTTTACCAGATTGGCAAATCAGGCAAACGACATTCTGAACAAACTCTCGCACAAAAAAATGCGACGCCAAAAACCGCCGCCAATAATGTGAAACAACGTATTAAAAACGACATCAGAGATGTTATCCGAACTCTCGCGAGGAATCCCAGAAAACCGCCTAAAAGCACGACCTGACGGGAAAAATAAAAAAATCCGGGGAAGAAACAGCCTGCGTTGGTGTGTAATAGTCGGCAGGTATGAAGATGAATATCACTCCAGCGGCACCGCCGAGCGAGGCGGGGTTTTTAAACGAAAAACAACTCTTGGAGCGGCTTCCAATTAGCAGAAGAACCTTAGCGAATTGGAAAGCTAAAAGTTTTCCCTATATCAAAATTGGGCGGCGTTGCTTGTATTCTTGGGATAGCTGTCAACAATTTTTACTTCGCCAGCAACGCGGGGGCAACCAATGAAAAAGACAAACCCCGGCTGGAACCGGGGCTTGAACTTTCGGGGACGGCATGGTTGCTGCGCCGGGCTTCTCATCCTTCGCTCATGGGGTTCAATTCCCCACGTCTCCATCCAATCCGACACTGCTGATATTACTTTCAGCACGGCTTTCTGCAAGGAGAAACGCCCATGACTACCAATAACAATCTTCTGCTGCTTGATGCCGATGCCCAAGGGTTAATCGGCCTGATTTTAAAGGAGCCTGAATACATGGCTGCGGCGGTAAAATCAGGAATCAAACCAAGCACATTTGACCGCGAGAATTTTCAGATAATTTTCCGCGTCATGTTCGATCTACATAACGCCGGTAAACCTGCCGAGATTATTGGCGTCCGCTCTGAATTAACGACTCGGGGAAAACTGGAATCTGTCGGCGGAGTGGTTGGGCTTATGGCCATTCAGGATGCGTCCGGCGTTCCTTCCGCCTTTGAACATTACTGCACCGTTTTGCTTGACGCTAAAAAACTCAGGATTGCCAAGGATGCTTTGCAGCGCGGTCTTGAGAATATCACCATCGAAAATGCGTGCGAGTGTTTGGAAAACGCTGCCGCTTTTATCAAAGGTTTAACCGCTGGCGATAATCTGCCAAAGATTACGGATGCCGCCGATTTCATGGCCAAAGATATACCCGTGCCGAAACAAATTATTGAAGGGGTGTTGCACAAGGGTTGCAAACTGGCTTTGGGCGGTGGCTCGAAAACGAATAAGACTTGGGGTTTGATGGATTTGGGTTTGTCCGTTTCGCATGACGTGCCTTGGTTGTCCCTCAACACCGTTCGCGCACGGGTTGCTTATGTCAACTTGGAACTCCCGGCATGGTCTTTTCACAGTCGGCTTAAAATGATTGCCCACGCAAAGGGAATTACCATTCAGCCGGATTGGTTACAGGTTTGGAATTTGCGCGGCCATGCCGCTCCCTACGGCGAGTTGCTCCCAAAGCTGGCGAAGGAATTGGAACACGGTGATTTTGGGCTATTGATTATTGACCCGATCTATCGGATTTATGGCAATGCCGATGAAAATTCCGCCCGCGACATTGCCGGATTATTGAACGAGTTTGAAAGTTTGGCCCAAACGACCGGCGCCGCCAGTGCCTTTGCTGCTCACTTCTCCAAAGGCAATCAGGCCGGGAAAGAAAGCCAAGACCGTATCAGCGGCAGCGGTGTATTCGCCCGCGACCCCGATGCCATCCTTACCTTTACCAAACACGAACAAGCCGGATGTTTTACAGTGGATGCAATCTTGCGAAATTGCAGCCCTCTTACGCCCTTTGTTGTCCGCTGGGATTACCCGATCATGCGCCGGGACGAATCCCTAGACCCATCCAAGCTCAAGCAAGTGGGTGGACGAAAACAGGAGCGAGACGCCAGCGAATTGCTTGCTGTATTACCGGAAAGCGGCTTGGACAACAAAACATGGGCATCCAAGGCCAAAGACGAGCAAGGCATACCAGAGAGAACATTTTATCGGCTACGCAAGGAATTGGAGAAGGGCGGCAAGGTTTTAAAATCCAAGGTCAATAGTTACTGGATGCCGACTAAGAACCAACCATGAAACATCGCACTGCCAATTCTGCCAGTTCTGCCAAAAGCCACTTATGGCAGTGGCAGACTGTCTCTGCCAAAACCCTTTAGGGTTTGGCAGTGGCAGGGACATGGCCATGTCTATTCGGCTGACGCATTCTGGGACGGCACGACGGGCGATTCTGCGGCTGGACTGGTTGGCTCTGCCCGGCGCGGTACAAACGTCGCCACTAATTTTCCGGTACGGGATGGCGCGATCTCCTTGACCGTATATCCTAAGTCTTTCATGTCCGCCAAAAACTTCTGGTTGGCGGCCTGCGCGTGATTCAAGGGTGGCGATTGCTGCTCTGCTTTTTCATTCTCCTTCATGGGTCACTCCTTTGATTTTCGGTTTTGGCAATGGCTGTTCCAATGACTTAACATCGGGCGACCCCGCTGGCAATTCGTTGAGTGAGTTGGTTCTGCTGCGGGGCATCGGTACGAACGTCGCCTGCAATTTGCCGGTACGGGATGGCCCCAAGTCCTTCACCGTAAACCCTAAGCTTTGAAAATATTCGTCCAACTCCCGTTGTGCTCTCACGAAGGGATGCTCCGACTGATCTGATTTTTTATTCTCATTCATGGCGCTCTTTTATTTTGGCCGTAGCTATACCAATGGCTTAACCTCCGGCGGGGCGGCTTCCGATTTGTTGGGCGGTGACGTTGACTCGGCCCGGCGCGGAACGAACGTCGCCACTAATTTGCCGGTACGGGATGGCCCCGTCTCCGTGACCTTACACCCTAAGTCGCGCAACTCCTTGTTCAACGACTGGCGCATTGCCTCCATTGGATGAAGCGGCGGATCAGTCTCAGTGACCTCAAACCCGTCTTTGCGCCATTTTTCAGTCAGGCGTTTGGTTGCTTCCGCCAGAGGATATTCCGGCTTTTGTTTGAGTTCGCTCATTACGCTATTTCTTTTCCTGTTCTCAAAACACACTTTCATCATAGCGTAGCAGAACCACGCTCCACCCAGCAGCGCCCAACCGTCTCCCCCTAGTGGTGGCCCTTCTATCGCCGCGCCGATCAATTTCCAAACGGCACAAATGCCTAAAAACCCGAATATAATACCGACCCATCCCAACAGTTTATGTTCAGTATTCATGGAGACGATTATCGCGTGACAGTTTGGCTGACCTCTCCAACGGTTCCAAGAAACCGCCAAATGCTCAGGCCAACATACGTCTTGCCCGTGTTTTCGACATAAATCGTTGTGGCGAGTTCTGATTGGGATTTTAGGTGTTTTAGCGTTGATTCAGCTTCAGACAGGTTCTCTTGTTCGTGGCGAACATTTACCATCGCCAAATTTGCCCGCTTGCGCTCCGCCATCGCAGCGTCCACATAATCCGCATTTCCTCCTGCTCCTGTAAGAGCCGTAGCATTTAGCTGGTTTGCTTGCCATCGGTCTGACTCAACCTTTTCCCGTGTTTGTTTGACGTAATTCTCGTTGTCGGAAACGGAGGTGAAATAATCGCGAATTGCCAAAAGCTGATTCTCAATCAACACCTCTCTATTTCGACCCTCGAATTCTACGATGCACCGGGAGCAACCGATATAATTCACAAGAAACGAAATGACGCGCATTTTCTGCGGCTGCCTGTTCACCGGGGCAGGTTGCGGCCCGGCGGCTGGTTGGCGGGAAGCGACCGCTTGGCTCTGCTGGTTTTTCATGGCCTCTTCCAATTTATCGAGTTTGGACTGAAATGCCCGGATCACATCACCTTGCTGTTTCGCCTCGGCTTCTCGCTGTTTTAACTGGGCCTCAAGCTGCTGCGTTAAGTCGTCCTTTTCCTTCAAGGCAGTTTGGTTGGAAGAAATCAGCGCCTCCTGCTTTTTTACCTCGCTTTGAAGCTGACGCTCCTTTTGAGCATCCGAGCAACCGACAAATAGCCCCAGAACGACAGCGGCGAATACTTTGGGTGTTTTCATATTATGCTAAGTCCACATAACAACAGCCCGAATTTCGCCCAAAGTCAAGCATGTGGATTTCACATGCTGAATGAAAAAGACGATTCAATTGGCGCAACGAAACATCGTAGGAAGGCGAGTAAAAGAAGCGCGACTGCATTGCAACCCGCCTGCGTCCCAAGATGACCTTGCCGGTAGGCTCGCGGCCCAAGGTGTTACCCTCGATCAAACCGCCATTTCGCGCATTGAAAGCCAGACCCGTTACGTGATGGATTACGAACTCATTGCCATCGCAAAAGCCCTAAAAATTCCCGTCGGCAAACTATGCGGCGAGAAGAAGTAAGAAATCCGCTCACCCAGCCCGCGCCGATTCCGAACCCGATTCAGCAGGCCGGGCCATGTTGTCATGTCCGGTGACGACACCCGCTTTCGCTTGACGCACCGCTTCCCAGAACGCCGTCCTATTTTTCTTAATCGGAAACGCAATCACGTCTTCCGGTGGTTCGCCTGAACCTGTGGCTTTCATCCACGAAACCAAATCAAGCGCGTTCACCGGCTTTCTCTGATCTGCCAGCAGCATCTTGTGCATTAACCAAAGCAACCGTGTCGCGGCGGCGGAAGGTCGCCGACTGCCTCGCTCCCAAGCCCGCAGAGTGACAAGAGGCACCCCAAGAAGTGCCGCCAGCATCGGCTGCGGCAATTTGAGTGCCGACCGAACTTCCCCAATCATTTGCCGAACCTCATCCGGTCTTGGCGCGAATAATTTCGTCAGCTTCAGCCAAGTCGCGCCTTCAAGGCCCACCCAGATTTTGTCAGGGCCAGAAAAAGCCACACCGCTACCCCGGCTCGGATAATTTGGCGCTCGTTTCATGGATACATTGTAGCATGTATTGAATTTGAAGCACATCCGCGCTGATGGAGGGGAAACTCCCGTCCGATCAGCAGACGCCCGCCCATGCCAGTCCTAGTGCGAAATGGCCTTGGTATGGCGAACTTCAAGAGATGAAATCCCAGCCGAAAATGGCCTGATGGAATCAGACTCCTATACGCTCCGTATTAGGGCGACATACCCGGTGTCCCCGCTATACCACCCATATAGGCGTCACGGCTGGTCATTATAACTTTTTGTCGTGCGAGAGTGGAGTTCGCGGCGAGGGTTAGCAGGCTAAATACTCGAACCGCCCGCAGTGAATCAAGCCAACGCCCGCCTGACACAAGCTGACACAGAATCCGGCCATTATTACGCGTGACACATTTCTGACACAGCCCGAATCCTGACACAGACTGACACAGCTTTTTCTTCCCCATATTGCACATCAATGCAAAATAACCCTTGCAAACACTGGGTATTCTCTGTATAGCTATTAGCAGGATAGCGCAACGAAAGGCAACAAGATGCAAATTGAAAACACCATGTTTGAAGGTTCAAGTCCTGCTAAGCGCACCATCTTCTACTCCACCAGTTTTTCTCGTCGGACGACGAGGACTGGTCGGGGGGGGCAGGCGCGCACAGAACCCAATAAAGACGGGATAAAATCGTAATCTTCGGTAAAAGAAAGCGACATGTTTTGCGTCGGATGGATTGCTCCCCAATCAATGATGATGCTCGGACTTTTGATCCGCACTCGGGGTCACTTGGTCCTTGTTCCCCTTCATTCCGCATTTCATGGTTCCCATCTTTTTGCACTCCATGCCTTTTGCTTCCGTGACTTTGCATTTGCCGGGCATCATTTGATGACAGCAACCTGAGCCACCCTGAGTTTCGGATGACGCGTTCAGGTTGCTGAAATCGCGAAACTTTCCGCCGGCTTTTTCGCCGGCTTGAAGGTTCACGGTCAGAATGGCGCCAATGGCGGTCAGTAAGGCCCCCATAGTAATAATGGTCTGCTTTGTTTTCATATGTTTTTTTTGTTTCTGGTCATTTGCAACTCACGTTTTCCGAAAAAGGGAAAAAATCGAACGGGCGAACGCCATCATTCGACTGGCACGGCACGCGGCGAAGGTTATCCCGGCGCAACTGGACTGGAGCAGGCGGCGGTATTCGCCGCTTTGCTCCAGCAGCCGCTCCTTTCGTCGCCGAATCGACTTTAATTCCCGTTGCGTAAACATGCGCGATCCCTTTCCAATTCACCGGTCGTCGCGGACAATGGCCGGTTTTGTTTGATTTGCTTTCGCAATTGAACGAAAAGCGCCAGGGTGCCGACGCCATAGACGATGCTGAGGATGGAGAGGGCCGTCAGCCGGGCATTTTCCCAGCAGGCAAACACCACCACCAGTGTGACCAGCACCAGCGTGATCGTCCCCAGCGCCGCCAAAGCGGCCGCGCCCAAAAGCGTCTGGAGCAGCCGCCATTTCTCCTCTTGCAATTCGAGTGAGAACAACTCGACCCGGTTCTGGATCAATCCCAAACCCGAGTCGAGCGCCGTTCGCACGGAATGGAAGAAGCCTGATGTTTTGGCCGTTTCTTCAAACATAACTTTACTTTCGCGTGATCAAATAACCCGCCAGGATTCCAACGCCAAAGGCAACCCCCATGGCCTGGTAGGGATGTTCATGCACCGTTTGATCCACCGCCCTGGCTCCGGCGACCGTTTTCTTTTCCATGTTTTGGCAACAAGCTTTGGCCTGTTCGATGGCTTGGGTCAGCTTTTCGCGGGCTTCGTGCGCTTTTTCTCCAACTTCCTCGGCGGTATCTTTCAAGATAGCCTCGGCGTCACGGACGACGGCCTTGAGGTCTCCCGCCAATCTGTTTGTGTTTGCATTCATAGCTTTTCCTTTCTTCGTTGTGGTACATTCGCTGACGAGGAGAAAACGGGCTCCCCCGTATTTGTCCAAGACCGCCCCTATTTTGCGCGGTGAATAATTGAGCCGGGAGAAAAATTGGCGGGATTTTGACCAGTAGAGTGGAGAGGAGCAGGCAAGGTGGATCTGATTTTTTCTGGATGAAAAGGATTAATTCAATTTAGGGGCCGGTTGCTTCTCCCCCCTCGCGCCGGACTGCAAAATGCCGACCTCCTGGTGGCAAAACACGTCTCTTACCTCCCCGTCCTTTATGTGACTGAGCCGTTCGGGAGAATGGCTGCTCTGCTGGGAGCAAAGCCGACAAGGGGTAGTCGGCTATTTTGACGGAGCGCGGGTCTGTGAC
>CAIYOY010000079.1 GCA_903927905.1 uncultured Verrucomicrobiales bacterium
TGAAAAAAGGTTCACCGAATAATTCGCGTCCGGTGCTCTTGGGCGGCTTTTGCGCGAAGTATTTGTGTTTGAGCCATTGGCGCAAAAGGGTTTCATCGGCTTTTCCGCGTTTGGCCCAGGCGCCATTTTTGTCCATGTCCTGTTTCCCCTTGGTGAAGTGGCGCATGGCCAGATCTATCAGGACGTTGGCCGGGCCGGTGTCGAAGGCGAGGATGTTTTTGTCCAGCGACGTGACGTTGCTGATGCCACCGAGATTGTTGACACAAACATGATGGCCCGGTTGGCCGAAAACGAATTTATGGAACATCGTGGCCAACGGCGCGCCCTGACCTCCGGCGGCCATGTCGGCGGTGCGGAAATTGCTCACGACCGGCACGCGCAGTTTTTCGACGAGATAAGCCGGTTCACCGAGTTGCAGCATGGCGGGATTTTTTTTATCAGGATTATGGAAAACGGTTTGGCCGTGCATGCCGACGTAATCGGGCTTCGGCCCGGAAACAGCGTGCTGCGCGTAGAAACGTCCGAGATCATGATGCGTCTGCGCCAGTTCGTAGGATTTTAGATCGTTGCGCGCGGCGGCGTGGAGTTGCTGGCGGAGTTTCGTGGGGAAATCGGCGGACCAGAGTTTGCGCAGGCGGATGTTGCGCCCGGCGATCTCGCACAGCGCGTAATCCACGCTGTCAATGCTCGTGCCGGACATGATCCCGAGAACTAGATGTTTTTTCATTCGTGTTTTTCGCGTATTCCGTGCATTTCGCGGTTAATTTCTTGTCTCTGCGTTCTTTGCGTTCTCTGCGGTTAAATCAGTTTTTAATTGGGCTGGTGACAAGTCGTGCCTCTTTATATAGTCATCGCCATCCGATGAATAGACCATTTTTTCTTTTTACTTTTTGCCTGCTGCTCGCCATCCCCGCCCACGCTTCAGATCGTGATGCGCAAAAACTGATCCAAACCATCACCACGAATGATTTTGCCTACCAGCGTTTGGGCAGATTGTGCGATACGTTCGGCTCTCGTTTCAGCGGTTCGACCAATCTGGAAGCGGCTATTGACTGGATTTTGGCGGAGATGAAAAAGGATGGTTTGGATAACGTGCACGGGGAAGAAGTCATGGTTCCGCATTGGGTGCGCGGGGCGGAATCGGCGGAATTGCTCGAGCCGCGCCATCGTGTTTTGCCGATGCTCGGTTTGGGCGGGAGCATCGCCACGCCACCGGAAGGGATCACGGCGGAGGTTTTGGTGGTGAAAAGTCTGGCCGATTTGCAGGCGCACGCGGCGGAAGCAAATGGGAAAATTGTGCTGATCAATGAACCGTTCAAGACTTATGACGAGACGGTTCACATCCGAAAATTGGGCGCGATCGCGGCGGCGCGGTTTGGCGCGGTGGCGAGCTTGATCCGGTCGGTCACGCCCGTTTCGCTGCAAATGCCGCATACCGGGAACATGAAATACACCAATGGCGTTCCAAAAATTCCCCACGCAGCCATCACGGTGGAAGACGCCGAGATGCTGCAACGCTTTCAGGATCGCGGAGAAAAAATAGTAGTCCACCTGAAGATGAGCGCGGAAACGTTGCCGGAGGTCAAATCACGCAATGTCATTGCCGAAATTCAAGGCCGCGAACATCCCGAAGAAATTGTCATCGTCAGTGGCCACATTGATTCGTGGGACGTGGGGCAAGGGGCGATGGACGATGGCGGCGGCGCGGTGGCCGCATGGGAAGCCGTTCGCACCATGAAAAACCTTGGCCTCCATCCCCGCCGCACCGTCCGTGTTGTCCTGTGGGTCAATGAAGAAAACGGCGGCGCTGGCGCGAGAAACTACGAACAACGCCACAAAAACGAACTCCCCAAAACCGTCCTCGCCATCGAATCCGATCAAGGCGCCTTCCGGCCCACTGGCCTGCAATTCACCGGCAAACCCGCTGCCATGAGTGCAGTCAAACGCATTGCCCGCCTGCTGAAACCCATCGCCCCCATCGAAATCACCGGCGGCGCGGACGAAGCCGACGTTTCCGAACTAGTCCCCGACGGCGTCCCCATCATGGATCTCGTCGTGGATGGCGCGAAATATTTTTGGTATCACCACACCGAGGCCGACACCGTGGATAAACTGAACGCCAATGACGTCAGCGCATGTGCGGCGACGTTAGCCGTGATGGCGTTTGAAGTGGCTGACCGGCGGGAGCCGTTGCCGCGGTGAGGAGGATGAAAGAAAATCTACAAATCTATGGTTTGACCCCTTTGCTGACCCTTTGCCTTTGCCCTTTGCTGTCAATTTTAAGGCCGCACCTTCAATTTTTCTGCCGCGGCCACCTTGCGTTGCCGGTCGTCAAGCGAATAGAAATATTTCACATGCAATTCGAGAGCAGCGGCCACTTGGAGCAAGTCGAGGCTTCTCATGCCGACGGTTCGGGTGTGATTGATGCTTAACAATCTGGCACGATGGTAAACGTGTTCCAGTTCAACCGGCGTATCGCGTAAAATGTCATCAGCGACGTCGCTTTCCCAATCCTCGATGGATTGTTCGAGTTGCTGTTCGGAGATTTCACCGCGAAAGACGCGCAAGCGCAAGGCATTGAAAAACTCCAGGCGGTGAAAGGTGGTAATGGCAAAGGCTCCGGTTTCGTGGGCGCGAAATGCCGCGCATGCTACTGGCGAGAGCTTATCCAACGAATAAACCGAAACCAAAAGGCTGGTATCGGCCAGTGCGTCCACTTTAGTCATACCTCACCACGATCGTAAGCGACCAAATCTGTTCCAGTGGTCGCACAAGCGCTCTGACCATAAATGGCTTCCAGTCTGGCCATGAAATCAGGGCGATCCGCCTTCTTTTTTTTACGCGACACAGGCACCAGAAGAGTTATGGGCTGGCCGCGTTCAGTCACCTGTATTTCTAGTCCGCTTTTAAGCCAAAGGCAGATTTGCGGCCATTCATGCCGTAATTGCCGGACAGTGATCGTTTTCATGTTGAACAAATTTTGTTCAACATTGATGATTTGTCAATTCCAAAGACAAAACCCGAGATGTCAGCGCAGGTGCGGCGACGTTAGCTGTGATGGCGTTTGAAGTGGCCGATCGGCGGGAGTCGTTGCCACGTTGAGGTGTCCGTGCCGCAAAATCATTCCGGGTTTCGCGCCGGTGTGGGTGTCGTCTTTGACCACGATTCCGCTGTTCACCAACACCAGTTTGAAGCCGGTTGCGTAATGATGAGGATCGTTGTAGGTCGCGTTGTCTTTCACGGTGGCGGGATCGAAGACCACGATGTCGGCCCAGTTGCCGGGTTTTAATTCGCCGCGATTTTCGAACTGAAACGTTTTGGCCGGGAGCGAAGTCATTTTGCGGACGGCATCTTCCAAAGTCAGGACTTTCAACTCGCGCACGTAGCGGCCGAGAACCCGCGCGTTGTCACCGTAGCCACGAGGGTGGGGGACGCCTTCGCCGAATTTGCGGATGCCGCTGTCGGCGGCGATCATGGTGTTGGGCAGGCGCATGAAGGTTTGCACGTCTTTTTCATCCATGCCGTGAAAAACAGCAGACGCGCCGCCGTTCTTTTCCACGTCAAGAATCAATTCGATCTGCTCATCCAGCGAATCCGAGCCGCGCGCTTTTTTCGCCGCCTCAACGACGTTCAATCCGTTCAACGATTTATCTTTCTTGTAGGAAGCGATCACGGCGAAACGATAATCCGGCGGGCCGCGACGGCGGAGATGTGCTTTCATTTCCTCGACGATTTTCTTTTTCTGTTCAGGATCGGCGATGCGTTCCTTGAATTTTTTTCCTTCGCGCGCGCCTTCGGGGATAAGCTGGCTGAGTTCCGTGCTCGAGGCAGTGTAAGCGTATTGGTCTTCGGTTACGCGGATGCCTTCGGCGCGGGCCTTGTCAAAAGCGGCGATCACTTTGTTGGTTTGGCCCCAATTCGCTTCGCCGGATAATTTAAGGTGCGAAACTTCGGCACGGATGTTGGCTTCGCGCGCGATGGTGAAGACTTCCTGCAACGAATCAGTGATCTTGCTGGCTTCGTCGCGCATGTGGCTGGCGTAGATGCCGTCGTATTTGGCGGCGACTTTGGCCAGTTCGACAATTTCCGGGGTCTTGGAAAAAGTGCCCGGCAGATAAATCAAGCCGGTGGAAAGACCGACCGCGCCATCTTTCATCGCCTGATCCACCAAGGATTTCATCTCGGCCATCTCCTTGTCGGTGGGGACGCGGTCGAAGGAGCCGCCCATGGCCTTTTTCCGCACAGTGCCGTGGCCGATCAAGGTGGAGACATTGGGCGAAAAAGTTTCGCTCTCCAAATTGCGAAAATATTTTCCGACGTTCAGTTCCGAGCCGCCGCAATTGCCGAGGACCAGCGTGGTCACGCCCATGCGCACGAAGTTTTCGCCTTTGGTTGAAGTAGAGATTCCTTCGGCGTGGGTGTGGACATCAATAAAGCCCGGCGCAATCACCTGGCCTTGCACATCAATCTCCTGTTTGGCTTCGCCTCCGACTTTTCCGACGGCGACAATTTTCCGGTCTTTGATGGCGACATCGCCCGCATAGGCCGGTGCTCCAGTGCCGTCAACAATCTGTCCATGTCGGAGAATCAAATCATAGGTTTCCGCGCGGGCCAAAGCCGGCGCGAGCATCGCAGTCAAAAAAAGAGAACGGAAAAATAATCCACGCATCCACCTTTGGTAACACACGCCCGGGAGTTTTTAAATGACAACTTTTTCATGCCCTGTTCATGCAGGGAAGGTTTTGTCTGCTAGGATGCATCCGTCGGTTAAACAACAAACAAAAAATATTATACATGAAAATTAATCATCTCATCGCCGCCATTGTCGCGGCGGGTCTTATCACCTGGAACACCACCAGCCACGCCGCTGAACCCGGCACGGTCCCGGCCAAAGCCAAATTGACCGAAGCCGAAGCCGGCAAGATCGCCTTGAAAAAAGTGCCGCATGGCAAACTCGGCGAAGGCGAACTGGAAATGGAAAACGGCATCCTCGTTTATTCATTTGACATAAAGCTGTCCGATTCCAAGAGCATCGTTGAAGTGCAGGTCAACGCCGTCACCGGCGCGATTGTGGACGTTGCGGTGGAAGGCCCGGCTGAACAGGCCAAGGAAGCGGCGGAAGACGCCAAGGATAAAGCCAAGGAAGGTAAAGAAAAGGACGACGACGAAAAAGACGAGAAGGAAAAGAAATAATTCAGCCTGACCGCAGCTTCGACCGCCGCCCCGGACAACAGGGCGGCGGTTTTTATTTTTCAACCCCCGAACAAATAGCAAATTTCCCAGGCGCACATTTTATGATTTGATGCGTAGATATGGCAAAAGTCCCTTTAAAACGTTCCGTGATCAACCGCAGTATCGAAGAGGCGAAGGAAGCCTTCCAGCGTTTCGGCTTGCATCTGCCGCCTTTTGCCTTCCGCTCGAAGAACGATTGGGAATCACCCAAAACCGAGGATGAAGAAATCCGCGACTGCATGTTGGGCTGGGATGTGACCGATTTTGGCAGCGGCTGTTTCGAGCGCATTGGCCGGACGCTCTTCACCCTGCGCAATGGCACGACGCGCCGGCCCGGTTATGGCAAAATTTATGCGGAAAAATTTCTCTACGATCCGGAAGGCCAGCGCGCTCCGGCCCATTTTCACCGGAATAAAATGGAAGACATTTGCTGCCGGGCCGGCGGCAACATTCTGGTGCAGTTGACCGGGGTCAACACCGATGACACCCCGTCGGACAAACCGCTTTACGTCAAAGTGGACGGTTCGCGCACGAAGGTGGAACCACGCGGCATCGTGCGCTTGCGTCCGGGGATGAGCGTTTGCATCCCGCCGCGCACGATCCATCAATTTTGGGGCGAGGAAGGCTCCGGCCTGACGGTTAGCTCAGAGGTTTCGAGCGTGTGTGACGATTGGAACGACAATTTTTTCCTCGAACCGGCCGAGCGATTTCCAAAAATCGAGGAAGATGAACCGCGCCGGTTTTATCTTTGCCACGAATATCCGGTGGCGAAATGAGCGCGTCCGCTGTGCCAGCGATCGAACCACCGGCAGCGGCGCGCCGTTTTGCGCGCATTGTGCCGCTGGCATTTGTCACTTACAGCCTGGCCTACCTGGACCGGGTGAATTACGGTTTCGGCGCGGCGGGCGGCATGGCTCGGGACTTGGGAGTCACGGAAAAAACCTCGGCCTTGATCAGCGCGGTATTTTTTATCGGTTACTTTATTTTCCAGATACCGGGCGCGGCTTTTGCCGCCCGTCGGAGCGCGCGGATGCTGATCTTTTGGACTTTGATTTTGTGGGGCATTTTGTCGGCGCTGACCGGAGTGGTGAGAAGCATCCCGTTGCTTTTGCTGGTGCGCTTTCTGCTTGGCGCGGTTGAAGGTGTGGTCATGCCCGCCATGCTGGTTTGGCTGACGCATTGGTTTTCCCGGCGCGAACGGTCGCGGGCCAACACCTTTCTGATTTTGGGCAATCCCGTGACCCTTTTGTGGGCCTCGATTCTTTCCGGCTATTTGATCCAGGTACTAAGCTGGCAAATGATGTTCATTCTCGAAGGATTGCCCTCCATCATCTGGGCCTTTATCTGGTGGAAGCTGGCGGACGATCGCCCGGCGCAAGCCAAATGGATTTCCCCGGATGAGTCTGGGGCAATGGAGCGAGTGCTGGAAAATGAGCAGAAAAATCTGGGGTCGGTGAAGGATTACCGCGCGGCCTTGCGCGACGGGCGGGTGTGGCTCCTGGGTTGTCAACTGTTTTGCTGGAGCCTGGGGTTGTATGGCTTTGTGCTGTGGCTGCCGAAAATCATCAAGGAAGGTTCCCGGCAGGGCATCGGGGCCACCGGGTTGCTCAGCGCCCTGCCTTATCTGCTGGGCGTGCTGCTCATGCTGGCGTCGGCCCATTTCTCGGACCGGCGGCAAAACCGAAAACTCTTCGTCTGGCCGTTTTTGCTCACCGGCGCTTTGGCTTTTTACGGCAGCTACTGCCTGGGCGCGGCGGATTTTTGGCTGTCTTATTCTTGTCTGGTGGTGGCGGGCGGTTGCATCTTCGCCGGATATGGCCCGTTTTTTTCGATCGTGCCGGAAATTTTGCCGCGTCAGGTGGCGGGCGAAGCCATGGCCCTGGTCAATAGCTTGGGAGCGTTGGGCGGGTTTGCTGGCACGTACATAGTTGGGTGGTTGAATAGCGCCACCGGCGGGCCGAACGCGAGTTTTCTGTTTTTATCGGCCTCGCTTGCCGCTGCCGGAGGCTGCATGTTGTTGCTCAAAGCTCCGAAGCAAACGGAGCAATTATAATTTTTTACCTATGATGAATGTAAAAACTCTTTTCTTGATTTGTTTGACTGGCTTTTTTCTCGCCTGCTCCGCCACGGCGCAAAATACCAATGAACTGGCCACGCCGCTGGCGGCGGAAACCAACTCGGCCCCGTCCAAACTGCGCTGGCTCGCCGTGACCAATGGTGAATTGGAAATCAACGGACTTCCGTGGTTCAAGGAGAATGGCGGCAGCTTGAGCCGACTACCGTTGCGTTCCAAATCCAGTTTTCGCAAGGAAGTCTGGAGCCTTGCGCAATGTCCCAGCGGCGGAAGGATCCGTTTTCGCACCGATGCCGCCACGCTGTCCATCCGGCTCGAGTACGATTCCCCGCCGAATATGGCCAACATGCAATCTTTCGGACAAACCGGCGTTGATCTCTATGTCAATGGCAACTACATGGTCAGCGCCGTGGCGGACAAGGACGCCAAGAAAGGGAAAATATATGAACCGATACTCTTCGACTTCTCCAAGCAGCCGCGCACGGAACGCGAGATCACTCTTTATCTGCCGCTCTACAAACCGGTGAAGGTCGTCGGAATCGGCGTGAATCCGGCCGCCAAAATCACCCGCGCCAAACCTTTCGCTCTCGCCAGGCCGGTTGTCTTTTATGGAACGTCTATCACGCAGGGCGGTTGTGCCAGCCGTGGGGGCATGAGTTATCAGGCGCTTCTTGGCCGCAAGCTGAACCTTGATTTCGTCAACCTTGGTTTCAGCGGCAACGGCTTGGGCGAACCGGAAATGGCGCAGGCGGTGGCGGAGATTGATGCTTCCTGTTATGTCCTGGATTTTGGCGCGAACCACAAAACCTTCGCCGCCATGCGCGAAGTCTATGCGCCCTTTCTGGATGCCCTGCGCAAAAGCCATCCCACGACCCCGATCATCGTGATGACGCTTCTGCACACCTCCCGCGAAAATCGCCTGCCAGACCTCGGCAAGGAATGGCCGGAACGCCGCCGCTTCATTGAGCAAGTAGTGCATGACCACATCATGGCCGGAGACAAAAATCTTTTTCTGGTGGATGGAGCCACCCTGCTTGGTTCCAATCCTGATGACTGTTTCGTTGACGGCGGGCATCCCAATGATTTGGGATTTTACCGGATGGCGGAAGGTTTGACCCCGGTGTTGCGGCAGTCTTTGTCATTGCGTTGAACACTGAGTAATCTGAATTTATTTATGAAATTGAGTTTTTTCCTTATCGCCACATTTTTGACAGCAACCATGGCCTTCGGACAGGCCGCGCGTCCGAAAATCAACGTCACCGTCCCGCCGTTGGAACAATGGCGCGACAAAGTTCCCACCTCCCTCCATTCCACCAAACCGGATTATGTCGTTTTTGTCCCGGAAGTCTCGGGTAAGGACGTCACCGACACGGGCAACGAACATTTCCTCGTCTTCGACGGCCCGAAGAATTCGCTCCTGACCATCTGGACCCAAAGCACGCGCGAAGGCGAGCCGGATCAGCACATCGTTTTTTCGCGCAGCAAGGACCACGGCAAAACCTGGGCCAAACCGCGCATCATCGCCGGCCCCGCCAAACCGGGCGACGGCTTGATGGCGAGCTGGGCTTTTCCCATGGTGACCAAGCGCGGGCGCATTTATGTTCTTTACAGCCAGCACGTCGGCAAAGTGGATACGTTTCCTCACACCACCGGACGATTGACCGGCATTTACAGTGACGATCTCGGCCAGACCTGGTCCAAGCCCGAAACCGTCCCGGTGCCGCGCACTTCGCGCGATAATCCCGACCTTTCGTTTCCCGCCAATTGCATCACTTGGCAAAAACCGTTGCGCTTGACCAAGGATGGCAAATATTTCGCGGGCCTCACCCGCTGGACCAGCAAGGCGGTGAAGAAAAATCCCACCTCCTCCTGGATCTCGCACGATTCCGTGGTGGAATTCATGCGCTTCGACAATCTTGATGATCACCCCGCGCCATCGCAGTTGAAGATTTCCTGGTTCGCCTGGGACAAGGACGCGCTGACCGTGCCCTATCCCGGCCACCCGGAAACCAGCGTTTGCCAGGAGCCGGGCATCGTGAAATTGCCGGATGGTCGTTTCTTTTGTGTCATGCGCACGATGACCGGCAGTCCCTATTGGTCAGTCAGCGCCGATGACGGCCAGACCTGGACCAAGCCGCGTCCGCTGCTGCGCAAAGATGGCGGTGAACCGCTCAAACATCCGCTCTCGCCCTGTCCCATCTTCGACCTCGACGGGCCGACGGCCGCCAGCGGCAACTACGTGCTCCTCATCCACAATCACGACGGCAACTACAAAGGCTTCAAAGTGACCGACACGCAGTTGCATCGTCGTCCGATCTATCGCGTGCATGGGAAATTCCAGCCGGGCGCCGATCAGCCGGTCTGGTTTGATGAACCGGAATTTTTCTTCGACCACGATGGCCTGCTGGTCGGTCCGCCGGGAAAACAAGGGCGGCTGGATCTGGCGCTCTATTCCAGCAGCACGGTGGTCGAGGGCAAAACTGTCCTCTGGTACCCCGATCGGAAATTTTTCCTGCTTGGGAAAGTGATCAAGCCGTAGCCGTTCCTCTGGGGCTAGGCCCAGAAGACGTAACCCAGACTCGAAAGCGGGGCGAGCAAGCGGGGCCAAACCGAGACCTCGCCAAGAATGATGAAGAGGTCAATGATCGGCTTGGCGGGGAGATTGGGAACGGCCGTGCTGCCGAAATGCTCGATCTGCGGTTCGAGTGGCCGCAACGCCTCCCTGATGGCCCGGGCTTCGGCGACAAATTGGTCCGGCCACGACGGGTCAGGATCAACCACCTCGATGGTATCTTCCGCCGCATTGCTCCACTGCTGTCCATTATGTGTCAACGGCATGGTCATGGGATTAACGATCCAAGCTCAGCGACGGCGGCCAAGGCCCGCGCCTCTTGCAACCGCGACGGCCCGCCGCCGTAAATCTCATCTCTCGGTAATGTGAATATAGAGTAGGCCATTTGTGGACTTCTTGAATCCATACATGTAAACAGACAGTCCTCTGTCCCCTCCAATGTCGTAATGAAACATCGGCTCGTGATTCGTCTCCGGCTGCCACCAAGATGCTAGGCTGGTCGAATCGCGATGAGGATAAATGACACCGGGGTTCTCTGACGCTGGCAGGAAACTAAAATCAACCCTGGAGTGTCTATTAGCCAGTTCCTTCGAAAGGGCGTCAAATGCTGCAATGTCACCCTCTTTCAAAATGAAATACTCCCTCCACCAGCGAATGCTATAAAAAGGCGAACCTACCAGTCCACCTGACCCATTCACAGTCCGCCATGAGTTTGTAAGCTCTAGGGAGCACACAGTTTTCAGAACTTCCGTGGCCCTCTGATCTACGGCGGGGCCAGAAACTCTGGAGTTGCGAATTTGCCATATAGCGCAACAACCCACGGTAATGCCAACCGCAATTGAAATCCAGATGATGACTCGTTTCGACATAGCAGGACGTAGCCGTCTAACAACTTAATATACGAACAGCCTGTTCGTGTATTAACGTTATATATTGGGGTTGGTTGGGCATGGGGCGAGGTTAGGGCGGAGCTTTTGGCCTGTAAAGTCTTTATGGTTGATCACACAAAACCCTCATTTTCGGTGAAATTCTCCTAACTTGCCTCGTTTCAATGACTTGGACGGCTGTTGGCGTGGTTTTTCTCTCCAAAAAGGGCGTTTTTTGGGGTAAAAAAATGGTTTTGTCGGGTAATTTTAGAGTTTTGTTGGCGAACAAAATGATTTCTTTACCCAAAAATAGAGTTTTTTTACCCGACAAAACGATTTTGTTTGCCAAAAAAGGAGCTTTTTTAGCCAACAAAATGATTTTTCCTGCCAACAAAATGGTTTTGTTCGCCAAAAAAATCATTTTTTTACCCGTTACAGGAGTTTTTTTACCCGACAAAATGATTTTGTTACCCGGATTTTCGACGGTTTTTGGGAAAAATGTGCCCGGTTTGGCCAAAGATGCTGGTCGGTTGGCCGAGAATTGCCTGGCAACGGCCAAAGCCGGCTTTGGTTGCGCTCGGCCTTGGGATGATTAATGGTGCGGGCAACCGAAAAGCGGCAGAGGACTGGCCGCACTCCAA
>CAIYOY010000080.1 GCA_903927905.1 uncultured Verrucomicrobiales bacterium
CCCCACCCCCACGCTCCGCTCCTGCTAAAGTGCGCTCAATTCAACCAAAATCCTTAAGGATTGGCAAATTTGTTGCTATATGCCCTGGGCCAAAGACCTAAAGAAATTGCCATTTATGCCGTTGACAAATCGGAACAAAATCTTAAGATGGCTTTGGATTATGATTCGGGTGGCGGTACGTTTCTTCAGCGGGGTTCCCCACCCCCACCTCCTTGGCGTCTGCCGCCCGAATCTCTTCCATTTTCTTTAGATTGAACATTGACGACGGGAAAAAGTTTCTCTATTTTCTCCACCCACCCCTAGCGGGGGTGTAGCTCAATTGGTTAGAGCGCTGCCCTGTCACGGCAGAGGTTACGGGTTCGAGCCCCGCCACTCCCGCCATTTTCCTTTTCGTGCCCCGTTGTGCCAGGTAGTGTCAAAACGTGACTTTCATCAATGTTTGCAAGGGTTTTATTCACTTCCGCCCCGCCACTCGTTGTGCCAGCCGGTGACACCAAATGACCGCTTGCGCCTAAAATTTGTGAGGCTATTTGTGATGCTCGCTCGCTAAAGTTCGGAAGGTGGTCAAACGCCGACCAGGTGCCAAGCAAATTTTCATCGGTGTAAATTTTATCCGTCAGCCGCCGATCGCTATGCCGCATTAAAGCCATGGCAACACGACTTGCCACCCCACCCCGCGCCAAATTCGTGCCGAAGGTATGACGAAGCGAATGAAACACGGCCTTACGCCCAAACGTGTCCTGGAGTGGAATACCGGCTTTTTTCAAATCCCGATAGAATCGTTCAATCCGAGGAATGGATTTGAAAACGGGTTCATCGGTGTTTGTGCCGTCAGTTTTAATTTCAGCCAGGGCCGAAACCAACTCAGGAAGTAACCGAATATCGGCAGGCTTGCCGTTTTTAGTGGTCGAAGCTCGCACTTTTACAAACGGCGTGACGGCCTGCAAATGCAAATCGGCCCACTTGAGCGCCTCAAGTTCCGATCTCCGCAAGCCTGTTTGGACAGCCATCAAATAAACGGTCTTACGCTCGCCAGCCACGGCAAGGAGACGCAACATTTCATCATCGCTAAAGGCCCGCACTTCATCGGCCTTGCCATCTTTGGTTTTTGCCTTCTCCACGGAGAGCAGCGGATTTGACCCGACGCGACCGAGCTTCACCAGCCAGTTGAAGAAACACCGAGCCGCTTCCAGGTAATCGTTTGCCGTCTTGTCCTTCAAATCCTGCTTGCCGCGCAGCCAGGCTTGAAATGAATCCGCCGTGACATCTCTGGCCACACTCCAGCTACAATCAGAAATGAGTTTACCAACCCGATATTCAATGTTTGACAGGTATTTTTCCGATTTGCCGCGCCGCCGCATGTCTCCCAGGAAGTCTTGCAAATGGTCCGCCAGCTTACGTTGCGCCGCGTCCCTGGTGGCTTTTGGTGGAATAAACCCGGCCCGCTCATGCTCCATTTGCCGCAATCGTTCGCCGCGATATTTTTCGGCAACCTGTTTATCGGACGTGCCGAGGGATACGTCCTGAATTTTTCCATCCTCCGGGCGGAGGCGTAATTTCAAGCGCCACATCCGCGATCCCTTTGGTTTGTAAATGGTGTTAATCATGATTTTTCCTTTCCTTGTTGCCGCTCGATGTAAGCGATTAAATCCGCCTCTTTCAGACACGAACAACTACGGACATGAACCAGTGGCAACTGGCCTTCGGCTACGAGACGATACACCGTCCGAACGCTGACACCCAAACGGGCAGCCGCTGCCTTGAGCCTTAACAAACGATCAGATTGTTCATTTCCATCGTTCATTTCTTCCTCTCACTGGCAGCTCTCAATTTTGCCATGTTTTTAGCTTCCTGTTTATCGTCACGCATTTTGGCCAATTTTTTAGGCAATAGCAGTGAAATCGCTTCTTCGGCCACAGCGTGTACCAGCGCTTTGATTTTTTCTGGCGTTACTTCCTCGTGCTCATATACGACGGACTTATCTTTTTTGTCCTTGGGGTCTTTATCCAGAAATGCGCCGTCAAAATCCCCGTCGCCATTCGCTTCCTCAGCCCGTTGTCTTTGTGGCCGCCCTGCTAATTCAGTCTCCCAAGCTTTACACTCAGAAACGGGAATATAAGAGTACGGCAGTTGCTTTAACTTTTTTTGGTAATCGAACATCGTCCTCTTTTGCTCGACCACATGGAACATAAAAACGGTGAGGTTGGGCGCATCTCATAACGAAACAATACAACTAATACCATGCACAAG
>CAIYOY010000081.1 GCA_903927905.1 uncultured Verrucomicrobiales bacterium
GGCAAGCCGATGTTCAGCCCGCTCGGCGCCTTCCCGCCGTCCTACGAATTGACCATTCTATTTACAGCATTCGGCTCCCTGTTCGGCATGTTGTTCCTGAACCGGCTGCCCCGTTTGCATCATCCGCTTTTGAAAACCCCGCGTTTTGCCCTGGCCACGCACGATAAATATTTCGTCGTCATTGAAACCAAGGACCCGAACTATTCGGAAACCGAAACCCGCAAGCTGCTCGAATCCGTCGGCGGCAAGCAAATCCAAATGGTGGAGGAATAATGCGCTACTTCCTGCTGATTTTCTTTCTCGCCTGCGTCGCGGTGGTCGGCATTGCCGGATTCCAAGGCTCGCACTCGCGCCGTCAGCCCATTGAGTTGTTCTCGGACATGGTGCGTCAGGCCAAGTTGCGTCCGCAAACGCCGAATGATTTCTTTGAAGATCAGATGAGTTCGCGCCTGCAAGTCCCCGGCACGGTGGCGAAAACTCCGGCCTACAAAGTCAGCGGCGAACCGCTCGAAGTGAACGGCAAACCCGTTTATCCTTACGAAGATTCCCCGGTCAACACCGGTCGCGTCACCGGCACGACGAATTGGGTGGAAAACATTCCCGTTCCTGTGACCCGTCAGTTGCTGGATCGCGGTCAGCAGCGTTTTCAGATCAATTGCTCACCGTGCCATGGTCCGGCGGGCGATGGCAAAGGCATCACCGCCAAATACGGCATGGTCGCGATGGCCAATTTCCATGACAAGCGTCTGGTGGAGATGACCGACGGCGAAATTTTCAATACCATTACCTACGGCAAAAACCTGATGGGCGCCTACGGCCCGAACGTGGAAGTGCTCGACCGCTGGGCCATCATTTCCTACGTGCGCGTTTTGCAGCGGAGCCAGTTGGCTTCCATGGATGATCTGCCGGAAAATTTGCGCGGCAGCTTGAAGAAATAATTTTATGAGTTCGGACCATAATACAGTCACCGTTCCGCCGCTCGACTTGTCGAAGTATCGGAAGCTGCCCACCATTCTCATGGTGGTCGGGGCTATTGGCGCGGCGATCGGCTTCTTCGCGTTTGGTTCACACCAGTTCTCTTTTTCCTGGTTGCTGGCCTTCATGTTTTTCCTGAGCATCGGTTTGGGCGCGTGGTTTCTCGTCATGTTGCATCATATGTTTGACGCATCGTGGTGGGTGCCGCTCCGTCGCATCACCGAAAATCTTTCCTGCATCCTGCCGTGGATGGCCTTGGCTTTCATCCCCATCGCTTATTTTGCGCCGACCATGTATCCGTGGATGGGCAAGGCCTTGCAGGCCAATCCCGATCACGCCTTGCACGCCAAGTTTCCGTTGTTCACCTATGCCGGCTTTTATGGAGTGGCTGTATTCTGTTTTGCGGTCTGGTCATTTTTCCCGACCCGTCTTCGCTTCTGGTCGCTGAAACAGGACGAAACCGGTTCCGCCGCCTGCACCTTCAAGATGCGCCGCTTGACCGGCTTCGGCATCATGTTCTTTGCGGTCACCTTGACTGCGGGCGCGATCATGTGGATGAAGGCTTTGTTCCATGAATGGTTCTCCACCATGTATGGCGTCACCTATTTCGCCAGCAGCGTGTGGCTCACGCTCGCCACCGTCTATGTCATCACCGTGGCTCTGCAACGCACCGGTCCGCTCAAATACGTGGTCACCGAAAAGACTTATTATTTCCTCGGCTCCCTGTTCTTCGCGTTCACCGTGTTTTACGCTTACGTCACTTTTTCCCAGTATTTCATCATCTGGAACGCCAACATGCCGGAAGAGACCTACTACTTCCTGTTGCGCGAAAAGGGCAGTTGGGATGTCGTTGGCAAATACGTCATCATCTTCGGCCATTTCTTCGTGCCGTTCCTCGCGTTGTTGCGCATTGATGCCAAGTTGAAACTTTTCGTCATGCTGCCTTTGGCCGCCTGGGTCTGGCTGATGCACTTCGTTGATTTGGAATTCCAGATCATGCCCATCATCCATCCCGAAGGCTTGAGCGCCACCGGCTTGATTGTTGACGTCGCCTGCATGTTGTTTTTCGCCGGCGCCATCTCCGAGATCTTTATCCGGTCTTACTTTAAATATCCTGCCTTCCCGCAGAAAGACCCGCGCATCGCCGAAGCGATGGACGTTTATATCGCGCCCGCAGCCGCTACCGGAGGTGCCAAATGAGTGATTCCTGTTGCCAAGAAACCAAGTCCTGCTGCAAGAAAACTTCTTGCTGCATCTATGCCCTCGCCATCGTCGGCACATTCCTGCTCATGGCCGGATTGGTCAAGCTCACCCGCCGTTACACTGCGCCGCCTGATCTGGGTGTCAATCGCGCCGAAGAACGTCTGAAAAACCTCAAAGAATTTCGCGCCGAAAACGCCCCGATCCTGGAGCGATACGAATGGCAGAATAAAGACCGCGACATCATCCGTGTCCCGGTTGACCGCGCCAAAGAACTGGTTTTAGAGGAATGGCAAAACCCGGCCGCCGGTCGCTCCAATCTGTTGGCCCGTGCTGCCAAAGCCTTTGCCCCCGGACCTAAACCGCCGGAAGTGAAAAGCGCTTACGAATAAATCGTGGCCGTTTCGACGACTTTGACTGCTCCATCCGCACAACCTGTTTCCAGCAATTCGCCGCAAATCACGGCGACCGAACTGGACGCTTCCTGCCGCTGGCCCTTGCTGGCTCTTTTCGGCAGCGCGGTGTTGTGGCTTTTTCTCGGCGTCGTTCTTGGTTTCATCAATACGATGAAGTTTCACGTGCCGGGATTTCTGGCCGAATGTCCGTGCTTCACCTATGGCCGGGTTCATGCTGCGCAATCCAGCGCGTTGCTCTACGGCTTCGGCCTCCAGGCCTCGCTCGGTATCGGTTTGTGGCTTCTGTGCCGTCTGGGTAAAGCCAAGCTGGTTGGCGCGGTCACCATCCTCATCGGTACCCTCTTTTGGAACGCGGCTGTAACCTTGGGCGTTTGCTGCATTTTGGGTGGCGAAGCATCCGGCTACGACAATCTGCAAATGCCCGGTTATATGGGGCCGGTATTATTGTGGTCTTACCTGATGATCGCCGTTTGTGGCATTCTGACCTATCACCGGCGCGAAGAACGTGAATCGTACCCTTCGCAATGGTTTGTCATCGCTGGTTTGTTCTGGTTCGCGTGGATTTTCTCTGTTGCGAGCATGGTTCTCTTTTGCCCCCCAACCGCTCGTGGCGTGGTGCAAGCATCCGTCGCCTGGTGGTATTCTCACAATTTGACCAATATCGTCCTCGGCTTTTCCGGGCTGGCGTCCATTTTCTATTTCATCCCCAAAATTCTTGGTCGTCCGCTGCATAGTTCCTATTTGGCTGGCCTCGCGTTTTGGACGTTGGCTTTGTTTGGCAGTTGGGGTGGCATTCCGATGGGTGCGCCGATGCCCTCATGGATCCCCGCGATGGCCGCGCTTGGCACTATTTTCACGATCATCCCGCTCATCGCGGTCGCGATAAATTTCTGCCATACCACCTGCGGCCAATTGAAATCGCTTGACAAGGATGTCACCCTGCAATTCAGTTACATCGCGCTGTTGTTCTGGTTCATCTCCAGCGCGCAGCAGATCGTGAGCGCGTTTCCTGCGGTTGGCGCATTGACGACCTTTACCTGGTTCACCGTGGCGCAAAAAAATCTTTTCCTGTTCGGTTTCTTCACCATGGCTTCATTCGGCGCGATGTATTACATCCTGCCCCGCCTGTTGGTCATTGAGCCGTGTCCCAAGCTCGCCAAAGCCAATTTCTGGCTGATGCTCCTTGGGGTTTTAATTTCCTATCTGGGGCTCGGCGTCGGCGGAGCCAACCAGGGGATTCTCCTGATGGATCCCGCCAATAAATTCACCGACGTCATGCGCGCCACGATGATGCCGGTGCGGGTGAGTTCCCTCGGCGATCTGATGATCATCGGCGGCATTCTCTGCTTCCTCTTGAATTTCTTCGGTATGTTTGCCCGCCGTTGTTGTGCCTGCTGCAAGGCGAAGAAGGAGGCTTGCAAGTGAAATACGGCCCCTTCCTTTTTCTCGGTCTCCTTTGTTGCATGGCGGCGTCCAGCCTGACCTTCGTGCTGGCTCCGCAAATGCAGATCGGCGGATTGGAGCAGACCAACAGTGTCGCCGATTTGCCCGTGATGTATCCCAGCCAACCCGCTGGTGTGACCCATCAGGGTGCGGAAGTTTATCGCGCCAACAACTGCGCCGCCTGCCACACCTTGCAAATCCGCCCGCGCAATCTCGGCCCTGATCTCCAGCGCGGCCTTGGTTTTCGTTACAGCGTCGCTCGCGATTATATTTTTGACAAACCCGTCATGCTCGGACTTCAACGCGTCGGCCCCGATCTCTCGAACGTCGGCGCCCGCATGAATCCATCCACCATTCTGCTCCATCTCTACAACCCGCGCGCGACGGTGGATCACTCCATCATGCCGCCGTATCCGTTCCTCTTTGAAAAACGCAAAATCGGCCGCGTGGCCTCACCCGATGCCCTGGTTTTGCCTGCGACCCTTCCGCCGCTGGAAAAGGGTTACGAGATTGTCCCGCGCAAGGAAGCTCTTTCCCTGGCTTATTATTTGACCAGCCTTCGTCAGAGTTCCTATCTCTTTGAAGCGCCGCCGCCGCAGAAAGCCAAACCCGTTGCGACTACTGACACCAACGCTCCGGCTGCCACCACCAATTCACCCGCGAAATGAGCTCGAAACCAAACAACCAGCCAAGCTTCCAGGACGGCCCCGAGCCGAGTGCCGGGCGCGCCTTGGTGCCGCTTTGTCTGGTCATCGCTTTTGGCTTTTTGTTCTATTGGGGTGAACTGTTCCTGGACAAACACGCTGGCGGATTTCAGCAAGATGTTTACGAACCCTATCGTTCCTCCGCTGACGTGGCGGCTGCCCAACCGCTGGATGATAATGGAAAATTTCTGGCTTTGGGCAAACAAAAATTTGATCAAACTTGCAGTCTTTGCCATCAGCCCAACGGTTTGGGCAAAGAAGGCACCGCGCCGCCTTTGGCCGGTTCCGATTGGGTCATGAACAAAGGTTGTAACCGCATCGGTATGATCGTTCTCGATGGTCTGAGCGGCCCTGTCACCGTCAGCGGCAAAGAATACAATCTGGCCATGGTGCCTTGGAAGGCCACTTTCAAGGATGAAGAAATCGCCGCGATCTTGAGCTACATCCGCAACAGTTGGGGCAACAAAGGCTCCATGATCAAAGCCGCCGACATCAAAGCCCTCCGCGCCGAAAGCGGTGCCAAAGATACTCCATGGACCGCCCCGGAACTCCTCAGTCGCCCGGATAAATAACGGAGCGCGAAGCATTGCTCGGCGTGTCTGAATAATTTGTTAGGAAGGTTTGTGGACCCGGATTCGGCCATCCGCAATATCCCGCTCCCCTCGCTTTATGCTCGCTTGAAATTCAGAAGTAAACGGCAATTCATCTTCAATACAACTGCTTGTCCGTTTTCGACGGTTACAATTGTTTTTTGAACGTTGCAGTCTGAAATTTCTCTGGAGCTTGGATGTTCGCATTTGAAATTCTAAACCTTCGCCAACTCCTGCCACAACAGCGCGCTCATCTTCATTCCTTTTTCAAAACAATCCAAACTGAACTTCTCATTCGGTGAATGCGCGTTGTCATCCGGCAAGGCCAGGCCCAGCAACAGTGAATCTGCCAACAACACTTTCTTGAACTGCGTCACAATTGGGATCGAACCGCCTTCGCGCATCAGCAGGGGATCGTGACCGAATGCCGCCTTCAATGTTTTCAAAGCCGCCTTCGCCATCCCGCTCGTCGGCGACACGATGTACGGCTGTCCGCCGTGGCCCACCTTGACGTGCATCCGCACCGTCGGCGGACAAATTTTTTCCAAATACTTCAACAGACAAACCCGGATGTGCGCCGGGTCCTGATTCGGCACCAAACGGAACGTCACCTTCGCGCTGGCCCACGCCGGGACGATGGTCTTGCTGCCTTCACCCTGATAACCGCTGGTCAAGCCGTTGATCTCAATCGTCGGCCGAGCCGTCCGTTGTTCGAGTGAGGTGTAACCCTTTTCGCCGAACAATTTCGGCACGCCCATGAATTCGCAATATTCCTTTTCATTCATCGGAATACGTTTGAATTCCTTTCGTTCCATCGCCGACAACTCCGCCACTCCCTTGTAAAAGCCCGGAATCGCCACGCGTCCGTCTTTGTCCCGCAACTTGCCCATCAGTTGACAGAGAGCCATCGCCGGATTATCCACCGACCCGCCATAAATGCCCGAGTGCAAATCACGGTTCGGCCCTTCCAGCCGGATCTCCATGCTCAAAATCCCGCGCAACGCATAAGTCAACGCCGGCAAATTCAGCGCCGGCATCCCGGTGTCCGAAATCACCACGGCCTCGCAGAGCAATTCATCCCGGTTCGCGTTCAGAAACCCGGCCAGACTTTTGCTGCCGACTTCTTCCTCGCCTTCGATGACGAAGGTCAAATCCACTGGCAACTCGGTGCCTGTTTTGATGTAAGCTTCGACTGCTTTCAAGTGGGCCAGATTTTGTCCCTTGTTATCGCTGGCCCCGCGGGCAAACAGCGAACGGCCCTTGATGCGCGGCTCGAAGGGTGGGGTGGTCCACAGTTCGAGCGGTTCCGGCGGTTGCACGTCGTAATGTCCGTAAACGACGAAGTGTTGTTTCTTCGATCCTTTTTTGCGTGGTGTCTTCGCCACCAAAATTGGATTCCCCTCTGTTGGACAGAGACGGGCTTCGAGGCCGATCTCCTTGCAGTGTTTCAACAGCCATTGGCAGCAAGCGGCCAGGTCTTTTTTATGTTTCGGCTGGGCCGAAACGCTGGGGAACCGGACGTAATCACACAATTCGCGCGTGTAGCGCGCTTTATTTTTTTCAAGATAATCGAGGACAATTTTCACACTTTATAAATAACAAACTTCGCGCTGAAAGAAAGGAGAACTAAGAATAAAAGCAAAATCATAAAGACAACAGTATGGCAAAATGATTTAAGCAGAAAATTATTTAATTTTCCGCTTTACATTATTACCACGGTAGTATTACCTTGGTAATCGCAATGAGCAAAACACGTTTAAATCAATTGGGCGATCTCCAGTTAAAAATCATGAAAGTTCTCTGGGAACGATCCGAGGCGACCGTGGCCGAGGTGCATGAAACTCTCGCCCGGGAACTCGATCTGGCTTACACCACCATCGCCACGATGTTGCGCAAGATGGAGGGGCGCGGGTTGGTGAAACATCGGGTGGAGGAACGGAAGTTTATTTATCGGCCGCAGGTCAAGGAGGACGAAGTGGCCAGCAAGATGTCGGCGCATTTTATTGAAGGCCTTTTTGAGGGGAGCCTGGCCGACATGATGAGTCATTTGCTGAGCACACAGGAGATCAGTCGGGAGGAGTTGGAACGGTTGGAAAAAATGATCGCGGAGCGAAAGAAAAAATTATGACGATCCTGGATGTCATCTATTGGGTGCGGTTGTTGCGCGTCGTGGCGGAAGAGGTTGTCTGCGTGGTGGCAATGGTGGCACTGGCGCAATGTTTTATCCGCTCAGGATACTGGCGGCGCACGATCTGGCGAATGGGCCTGGCTTGCCTGTTGGTGGTGATGGTATCTGAATTGACCGGCTTTGGCCGAGGGCTGGCTCTCTGGGTCAGACCTGCTCCACCTGCCATCCATGCGACAAGCTGGAAAATGCCAGTTGAGGTTGCGGCGTCAACGAGCGGTGAGTTGAATCCGGTGGTTGCGATGTACTCGGCGTTTGCGGCCGGTGCGTTCGAGCGAAAACCGGATAAAGCGATGGCGGTAAAAACACTTTGGATTCCTGGTTGGGTTTGGCTCGCAGGATTTGTTTTGGTCATGGGACGAATGGGGGTGGCGAGGGTGTTCATAGCAGTGCTTCGCTGGCGAAGAGTGGAAATCCGGGGGACGGATTTGAATGTTCGCGTGGGGGTGATCCTGAAACAAATGCGGGCGCGCGATGGCGTGCGTTTGTGGGTCGCGCCGGGATTGGTTTGTCCCGTGGCCTTTGGGATTTTACGACCGACCATCGTTTTGCCGGAAGGTTTTGCGGAGCGTTTTACCCCGGCTCAACAGGGCGCGATGTTGACGCACGAATTGGCCCATCTCGTGGCGCGTGATCCGCTCTGGTATTGTGTGGCGGACCTGGCCAGCGCGTTGTTGTGGTGGCATCCGGCGGTTTGGTGGGCGCGGCGGCAATTGCACAACAGCAGCGAATTGGCGGCGGATGAGGCGACGGCGATTTTGCCGGATGGACCGGCGACTTTGGCGGAGTGTTTGGTTCGATTAGGCCGCGAATTATCGGGACTGCGCAATTGGGGATGGATGGGAGTCGGCGGGAGTGGTTTTCGATCCAGCCTGGGGCGTCGGGTGGAACGATTGATTAAATTGGATGGAACCAGCCGACCAACCTCCGGCGGATGGAAAATAGTTTTTTGGAAGGCAACGTGCGGATTATTTTTAGCCGGAATAATTATCGTTGGAGCAGGCTGGATGCAAAGCGAGGGGCAGGGCAGGGCAGGAACCTGGAATTCCACTTTGCGACAATCTTGGAATGACTCACCGGCTTCGGTGGTTTTGCTGGCGGCGCTGGCATCAAAAACCGCTGTCACGCCATCTGTACGCGAGTCCAAGGTGAATGAACCGACCGAGCCAAAGCCAGAAGGCCACTCACCGGTGACTTCATCGGACTTAGTGACTGATGAAAAAATTAATCGGGTAACATTTGATAATACTTCGCTCGGAGAGGTTCTTTATACAGTGATGCGACAGTCGAAATCGTCATCCTGTTCCAACCGCGTTTTGGTTTGTGATTCCGTCGAGCTGGAAAAATATACAATTAATTTTTCGGTTCAGCATGTTTCGATTTGTGACCAGACACTCTTGGATTGGATTGTCAAAGGCAGCAAAGCACCAATTGAATATACTATTTATCCCGACATGGTGGTCTTTTCCGCCAAGGAGCCAGTTTCACAAACCGAGAGCAAGTCAGTTTTTAATAATGATCGGGTAAACCGATTGCAGGTGCTCACGACATTGCGAGAGCAATCGGTCAAGAATTTTGTGGAGCGTGAGGATGGCGGGTTGAAGGCAAGTTCGGCGATTCCGGCGAGCAATCTTTTCTCGCGAACCTTCAAATTTGATCCGGCAAAGTTTCTTGCGGCGGTCAACGATGCAGGTGTGAATGCGCCCGCCAGCCCGACCAGAACCAATATGATGGTTAAAAATTTCCTCATCAAGGCCGGGATGAATTTGGATGATCCAAGAAAACAGGTGTTTTTTAATGATCGCAACGGCATCCTGCTGGTCCGTGCCACCAGCAACGAACTGGATTTGATTGAATCTTTGCTGATAAACATCAAGTCCAATCCCAGCCAATCAAGCCTCACTGCCGATAAGGGGTCGGAGGTAAAATTTCTTGGCCTGACTTTGGTGGATCCCACAGTGAAGTTGATGAAGCAATACGGGCTGCCGAAGGATTCGCGTCTGCCGCTCATCATTGAAGTAAATGATCCGTCTTTTTTCCCGGAAGGCATGAAGCCATCCAAAGGTTGTGCGTTTTGGATCGTGGAAAATCCGGCGAACGGGTTTTTGTTTCTTAATGAGAAAACTCCTGATTATCGCCCAAAGAATATCAAGGAGTTGGCTGAGGCGATTGTCGCCTGCACGGTTTCCCCGGAGGAATATCAGAAGATTTATGATCGGATGGCCGTGGCGGCACGGGCCAGCGTCAGTAATTTCAAAGACAATCCGAAAGAACAGGAACGGATTCTCAAGATTGCCGAGAGCAAAGTCCCGGCAGAGGAGGTGGGGAAGTACATTTGCCGCGTGGTTTATAATTATCCCAATAACGCTGGCACCATGACGACTTGGATTCGCATGACGAGAGCGGATTTGGACCAAGTGCGTGAGCTGGCCAAAAAATAAGACCTTGAACAGGAGGGAGCGGAGATAACAGAGGGGGGCATTTAATTTGTAGGAGACGACGTGAGGAGACTCAAATTAAATTCGAAGCGCGAAACTCGAAACAAACTCGAATTTTTTAAATTTCCGTGATTGAAATTTGTTTCGGATTTCGAGCTTCGGATTTCGAGTTTTTTTTAAATTTAGAGTCTCGTTACCTCGACTGCTACGAGTAAAGAGACGACTTCGGCCCGCATACGACTTTTACCAATTCTGCAACGGTTTCACTTTAGGCCGCGATTGATTTTCGGTTCCCGGTGTCAAAATAACGGTAAGACGGAGATTTTTTGTTTTTGGCAGATGGATGGTGAGCTTATCGAATGCGGAATCGTTGGCCTGTCCTTCGGGATGAGGGGACGTGGACAAGGGTTCATCTTTCATTTTGGTGAAAGTGGCCCCCTTGGGACTGAGGATGCGCGCGGTCATTTGTTTATCACCGATGGTCAAGGTAGCAGTGGAACCAGTCAGGCTGATTTTCGCCTGGGTATGCAGGAACCACCAGAGGTCGGCCGGTTGATCACATTGCACTTCGTCCTGGATGATGACTTCGTCGCGATTGATCAGAGCGATGCCGCGTTGGACTTTTTGAGCATCGTTTTCGTAGGCGGGCGTAAGGTCGGCGATGGCGAAGGAATTGGTGGTGGTTGACTGGAAGCGGATGATTTTGGTGTCCGTGCTGAGATTTTGGTCTGGGCCGGATTTCGGATTGAGGACGAGGGTATTGTGGCCTTCAGCGCGGAGACGGTAATATTCCCAGCGACCCTTGCCGAAGTAGCCGGGGAGATTATAGTTATCTCCTGCCAAGTCATTGGCCCAGCGCTGGCCTTGCGCGTCGAGGACAAAAGAACCGAGATCCAAATGACTGTGATTTATTTTGGGACTGCCGGCTTTGAAACCGATAAAGGTGGCGTTGGGATCGTTCCATTGACTGCGTAATGAAACAACCTGGGCCTTGTGAAAAAATTTGTTGGGCGGAAGTTTGGGCAAGGTAGTGGGGTCGGACGCTTCAAACCAAAGCAGCTCCAGCGGAGACCCGCCCGCCATGTGTTGGCCAAAAGCAGTGAATTCCGGGCGATGAAACCGTTGGGCCAGCCAGAACATTTCCGGTGGATTGCCAATGCGGTCATGGGCATCGGCGAAATTAAAAGTGCGTCCGATCGGTCCGGTCATGTAGATCGGAAAGTAACCAGCGTCGGAAAATCCGGGCAGATCGCCCAGGCCAAAATCGGTATGCAACGCGGTTTGCAGCGAGGCGACGAAGATGACGTTGTAGCGGGTGGCGTAATCCCAGTAGCCCGGTCCCTCGGGCCAAGCGCCATCCGGGGCGTAGGTCCCCATGGCGATTTGAATGGAATTGAGCGAATCGTGAAGGAATTCCCCGGCCAACGCCGGTTCATCTTCGGCAATGGCCAGCGCGCCTGTGCCGATCCCGCCGTTGCAGACTTGATTCCAGTTAAACGCGGTCGCGGCCCAGCCATTTTTTTTGAGATACACTTCGAGCGCGGGTTTGATTCCCATGGTCACGATGGCGTGACGAAGGAAGGCGCGTTGTTCCGGCGTCCAGGAGTGATAAAGCCAGTCGTAACCGATGGCCACGGCATGAGTCATTTCGGCGGTGTCGAGAAAATGTTTCGGATGCCAGTCTTGAAATTCGCAGACGGTTTTTAATTCGAGCCAGGCGCGGTCAAGATAACGCTGGTCGCTGGTCAGTTTATAAACCATGGCCAACGCATAAATGCGATCCACCGTGCGACGGCTGATGGCCAACAAGCGGACCCCATCGGTCAGTTCGTATTTCGATGGCGCTTCCGTCAACATTTTATCCGCTTCCTTTTGCAACTTCTCGGACCAGGCTTTGAGAACCGGATTGGTGACGATGTTCTGTGACAACCGGACAAAATCATTGCTGGAAGCGAGCAATCGGGGATGATTTTTATCCAGATGGCTGAGAATATTTTCGGCGGACGGGATGGGAAGGTGTTCGGCGGCGGAGACGTTAGGGCAAAGCCAGAGTGCCGCAAACGATTGGACAATTGTCCCGAATATGAAAAGCCTTTTTAACAGACGCATTAATTATCAGACGATTGGGCGCTGAATTTATTCGAGCGGTGTCGGTTTGAAGGCGGCCACCACTTTACGGCGGGTCATAAAAAAAATGAGCAATGCCGGATAGATCAGGCTGACGATGGCCCCCATGACGAGGATAATCAAAGCGATTCGCTGAATGGTTTCAAGTGAGATGGTTTTGAGTTGCTTGGACAGCGCGTCGAGCACTGGCACGATCACCGGGCGGTAGAGCAAAAACGGCGTGACGATGCCCGCAATCATTTTGTAAACACCGCAACCAAGGGACAGTTGGCGCGCCCAATTTTTAAGGAATAAAAGCCCGATTCCGCTGGTCAGCAAAGCCAGTCCGGCCACGGCGCCAATGGGAATGGCGATCATCTGGTAAGTCTGATAGTCGGGATTATCGTGCATGGCTTTGGTGATGGGATTTTGCGCGGAATGAAACAGGAAGCGGGAGAGCACGGAGAAAAGCAGGCCGAACAATTCCATGGAGGCTAAAGCAATATTTAAGATGCCAAAGATGGTCACGGAAGCCGGGCGTGGTGTTTGCATAGTGCTGTTAGGAAAGCTCATGACTGATGGGTTGCAAAGCTAAATATATTCAGCGCTCCAATTCAATGGGGAAGCAATTGAGCCTGGAGGTAAACAAGAATCCCCATCAACACCGCCAGCGCCAGGCTGTGGAAGAAGACGTAACGGAGGATTTTGCCTTCGTTGCCGTAGTAGTTGGTCGCGGTGCTGGCGACGACGATGCTTTGCGCGTCAATCATTTTTCCCATGACGCCGCCGGAACTGTTGGCCGCCGCCATGAGGACGGGGTTGAGGCCGGTTTGTTTGGCGGTGATGGTTTGGAGGCTGCCAAAAAGGACGTTGGAAGCGGTGTCGGAACCAGTCAACGCAACGCCGAGCCAGCCGAGCAGGGTGCCGAAGAAGGGATATAGTTTGCCGGTTTTGGCAAGGGCGAGGCCGAGGGTGGCGTCGGTGCCGGAATATTTGGTGACGTAACCGAGCGCCAGCATGGCGGCGATGGTGAGGAGGGAGAAACGAACGCGATAGAGAGTTTGGCGATAGATACGGAACATTTCTCCGGCGCGGTAACCCATGAGAAGGCCCGCTGTGATGGCGGCGAACAAAATGCCGGTGCCAGTGGCGGAAATCCAATTAAAGGTGAAGATGGCTTTTTCAGGCGATGTTCCAGGTGTTACTACTTCGGGGCCGCGCAGGATAAGTTTATGCAAATGAGCAATCGGCAATTCCATTTTACCCGGACCAGATTGAGCGCGAAATTCTATCCCTTGGCTAAAACACACATATTCACCGTTCAAGAAATCCCGCACTTTAGGAATTCCCCAGACGAAAATCAGAACGCTTAATAAAATCCACGGCGTCCAGGCGCGAATCAGTTGCGAACGTGAAAATGTTTCAGCGGGCAGGGGAGGATCGTCGTTTAATTTCCAAATAGTTTTTGGCCGCCAGAATTTCAGCAGAATGACCAGTGCCACGATGGAGGAAAGGGAGGCGACGATGTCCACGAGCCAGGGGCCGTGGAAATTGGAGACGAGAAATTGGGGGATGGCGAAGGCGAGCCCGGCGGTCAGGGCGGCGGGCCAGACTTCCAACATGCCGCGCAAGCCGCACATGGCGCAGACGACCCAAAAGGGGATCAGGAAGGAGAAGAAGGGTAATTGCTTTCCGACCATGGCGGAGAGATCCGTGGCGGGTATTCCGGTGACGCCGCTCAAGGCGATGATCGGTGTGCCGAGCGCGCCGAAGGCGACCGGAGCGGTGTTGGCGATGAGGGAAAGGCCCGATGCTTGCAGCGGTTTGAAGCCGAGTTGAATTAAGATCGCAGCGGTGATGGCGACCGGTGTGCCGAAACCCGCAGCGCCTTCAAAGAATGCACCAAAGGAAAAGGCGATAAGGATTACCTGGATGCGCGGGTCAGGGGCGATGCCCGCAAGGCTTCCCCGCAAGATGGTGAAGAGTCCTTTTTCGACGGTGAGTTGGTAGAGGAAAATCAGATTGAGAATGATCCAGCCGATCGGGAATAATCCATAAGCTGCGCCGTAAATCGTGGTGGCGGCTGCGGCATCGGTTGGCATGTGAAAACCGAAGACGGCGATGAGTAAGGCCACGGCCAATCCGAGCAAGGCGGCGAAATGAATGCGAAAGTGCAGTATGGCAATGGAACCGAGAAGGACAACAACAGGCAGGGCGGCGAGCAGCGTCGAGAGGACGCTGTTGCCACACGGGTCGTAATGTTGTTGCCAAATCATCGCACCGAAGCAGCGAGCCATTGCAGGTATCGTTTCGAGCCATGAGCCAGAGGCAGGGCGACAAACTCAGGCGTGTCGTAAGGATGTTTGGACAGGATCATTTTTTCGAGTTTGGGCAAATGGGTTTTGGCTGTTTTAAAAACGATGAGCACTTCAGCGCTGAATTCGATTTTCCCCTGCCACCAGTAATGCGATTCGATTTTTGGGATGATATTGGCGCAGGCGACGAGGCGCACTGCCAACGCGATTTTGGCCAGATGGCGCGCTGTTTTCAGATTTGGCGCGGTCACCAACACCAGAGAGAATTTTGTCGCTTTCGTCATTTCAAGCGATGGTCAACGGGCCGTCAAACAGTGTCAAACTAATGACTTCGGTGCGGGCGATGTGCGGGCCATGCTGCTCACCTTTCGGGGCGTAGAACATGGTGCCGGCCGTATAGATGACACCTTCTTCCTCCCATTCGCCGGACAAAATATAGGCGGTCTCGTTCGCCTGGGGATGATGTGGGCTGGGACAGTGGTGCCGGCGTGAAATTTTCGCAGGACAGTCAGGCCGCCGTTTTCTTCGTGTTTATGAAGGACCAGCAATTCCACCCCGGGATACGGGCCGGATTGCCAGGTTTTATCTTTGGCGAGCGCGACATATTGAAACATGCCTTAAGTAACATCACTTTTGAAAAGTTTGCCAGTATTCAGTTTTCAGTGTTCAGTATCGGCATGTTATTGTTTCGCGAAAAGGTGCCGGCCGATTGGGTGCCGAAGGTTCTCGCCAATCTCCCGGCGGTGCTGGTGGATCATGCCCATCTGGAACGGAAAGCGGCGACCACGGCGTTGAATCTGGAAAAATATCGCGATCTTTACGGACGGGTGGAAGAGATCAACGCGATTGCCATCGAGGAATTGCAGCATTTTCAATTGGTTTTGGATCTGCTGAAAAAGCGCGGCATCCCGTTCGGCCAGCCGTTTCCCAGTCCGTGGATCACGGGTCTGATGCGTTCGGTGCGGAACGGCGCGCGTCATCAGGCGATCGATCATTTGATCTGTTGTGCGCTGATCGAGGGGCGGAGTTGCGAGAAGTTCCAGATTTTGGCGGAGGTGCTGAAGCCGGTGGATGCGGAGTTGGCGACCTTTTATGCGAGTCTGGTCGAGTCAGAAGGAAATCATTACGCGACCTATTGGCTGATGGCGCGGAATATTGACGAACCAGAAGCGGATCGGCGGCTGGATTTTTATTTGGACCTGGATGCGCAACTAATGCGTTTGCCGAATCCGCATCCGATTCTACACTGAGCTAATTCTTCGGCTCGATGCCGTAATATTGCATCTTGTCGAAACCGCCGTCCCCGCCGTTGGCCCGCGGGTCGGCGGTGTCCTTCATATATTTATCCAGCGCGCGGCTCAGTTTTTTCTTCGCTTCGGCAAACTTTGGGACTTCGACGACGTTGGTCAGTTCATTCGGATCAGTCTTGATCTCGTAAAGTTCCTCGGGTGGACGCTTTTCAAAACCGAGCTTGAAAAGATTGATCACGTCCGAATCGTCGCGATGTTTCATCATGTATTCCTTGGTCGGCCCGTCGTCTATGTCGCCGTACGGCCCGACTGAGACCCAACGTTTCGGGTCGCCCGCCGGCCAGCGATCCGGGGCGTAATTGCGGATATAGAGAAATTCGCGGGTGCGAATGGCGCGGCTGGGATAACCGAGATCGCCTTCGCGCACATTGGCGTGGCGTTCGCGCTCGACGAAGACAGTATTGCGCTGGCCGGGCTTTTCCTTGCCGGTGACAAGGCCGAGAAAACTGTGGCCGGTCATTTCCGGCAGTGGCTTCAAACCGGCGACCTCAAGAAACGTGGGCGCGAGGTCAGTCAACAATATGAAATCGTCAAATTTTTGTCCGGCCTTGATCTTGCCGGGCCAGCGGACGGCGAGCGGCTGGCGGGTGCCGGCATCGTAGAGATTGGCTTTGCCGCGAGGGAAGGACCAGCCGTTGTCTCCGCTCATGACCACGATCGTATTATCCAGCATCCCCTTGGCTTCGAGCAGTTGGAGCATTTCATTCACGTCGCGATCGAAACGCTGCACGTTGGCATAGTAATCGAGAATGTCGCTGCGCACTTCGGGCGTATCGGGCCAAAGCGGCGGAACTACCACCTTGCTGGGATCCAATCCGGCTGCTTTGCCTTCTCCGTCTTTATAAGGCCGATGCGGCTGGTGGCTGCCGAACCAAAAGCAAAATGGTTTTCCCTTGGGTACTTGGGCGAGGAATTTTTTAAATTCGCCGAGATTCGGTCCGGCAGGGTTGCGCGTCCTTCCACCCGCTAAAAAATTTCCCGGCGCCCAGCCCTTGCGGACAAAGCCGACAAAATACCCGGACTTCTCAAGAATATTTGGGTAAACCGGATATTTCCGGTCGAGTGTTCCCCAGAGATTAGCGCCATCCAACAAGCGATGGGGCGCTTGTCCGGTCAACATCGCCGCACGGGAGGGTGAACAGGAGGGCGCGGCGCTGAAGGTATGGGAGAACAGCGCTCCTTCGCGAGCCACGCGGTCGAAGGCGGGCGTTTTGACCACGGGATCGCCATAAACTCCCGCATGTGGCCACGACCAATCATCCGCCAGACAGTAAAGGATGTTCGGACGCGGATCTGGTTTGGTTTCCGCCCGGCAAAAAACCGGCGACAGAAATAATAGTGCGGCCAGAATTTCACGTCGAAAGATCGTGGTCATGATTTTGTGCATTCAGTGATTTATGACTCAGACGGCGGTGAAGAGCAAAAAGTTTCGCTGGGGCGAAAATTTTACGGCGTGAGGGTGGCGCGGAAAAATTGATAGGTGGGCGGACTGGCTCCGGGATCCAATTGGAACAGAACGGAACCGTCGCTATCGGTGATATTCACAGCGGGACCGGTGGTCCAGTTGATCAAGTTGGTGGTGGAATCAAGCGTGAACGACTGGTCGGTGTCGCCTTCCACCAGAAAGGTATATTGTCCGTCCACGGTGGAAAAATCCAGGATGTCCGGCGGCGTCAAATCAGGAATGATCTGGCTGCGCAGAATGATGCCTTCCAGTCCGACGGTGACCAGTTGACCGTTCATCGTGGCGGCGCTGTAAAGCGAAGAATCAGTGATGATCGGCGTGTTGGTCCAAGTGGTCGCATTGGTGCTGGTCAGAAGCGTGCCCAGTGATCCGACGATATAATAGGTGTTGGTCACCATTTGCACATCATTCAACCAGGAAGTCGTGCCGCTAGTCCGGGCGGTCCAAGTGGTGGCGTTGCTGCTGGTCAGGATGGTGCCGTTCTCGCCGACTGCGATCAACTGGCCGTTGAAATTGCGGACGCGATAGATCCAATTGGTCGTGCCCGAGGTGCGTTTGGTCCAGGTGACGCCATCCGGGCTGGTCAGAATGGTGCCGACATCGCCGACGCAAACCAGCGTGTTGGAAAAAGTTTCGATGCTGGAAAGGTAGGTGGTCACGGTGCTGTTGCGGCTGACCCAACTCGTTCCATTGCCGCTGGAAAAGATCGAGCCGTGCCCGCCGGAAATGTAATAAGTGCTGCCGAGCGTGCCGACCCCATGCAGGTCGTTGGTCGTAGGCGCGGGCAAAGGCAGCCAGACAATGCCAATGCTGCTGACTAAATTAGTTGACAGCGAGCCGTCGCTGTTCGTGGTCACGACCGTGTAATAATTGTTGGTGCTGACCGCCAGGCTGCCACCGCTGCCGACGGCGACGAGCAAGTTAGTCGAGCCGCCCACGCCGAAGAAAACGGTGTTGGTGGCATTGACGGAATTGGTATCGTTGATGGATTCGATTTCCCAGTTCACCCCGTCGCTGCGGGTCATGATGCGGGCATGATCGCCGACCGCCACGTAGAGGGAGGAATTGGTGGTGATGGACCAGAGCCAGTCACGGGCGGATGAGCCCAACTCGTTCCAAAGGTAATTGCCGTTCGTGTTGCCGCTTTGCGCGAACAAGCCGGCCTCTCCGCCGAGGGCGTAGGTGTTGGTCTGGGGTAAGGCGAGAGAACTGTAATAAGTCCAATCGGGAGCGTTGTATAGGAGGGAGCCGGTTTGTTCGCGCCAAACGATGGCGTTGGAGACGGATTGGCCCAACCGGATGGTGGCGTCGCCGGCCAACAAACGGCTGCTCTCGTTGCCGGCGGCGGAATACATGGAGTTGGTCAAATTGAGAATCATGGGGGTATTCCAGGCGGCGCCGAGGTTGGTGCTGACAATGGCGCGGCTGTTGCCGACGGCGAGGAAACTGTTGGTCGGAAAACCGTTGGTCAAATTTTGGGTGGTGATCCAGGTGACATAATTCAAATCATTTGTATTTGATAGATTGCGGTAGGTCCAATTGGTTCCATTGGCGCTGGTGGCAATATAGCCGCGCTCACCGACGGTGACGAACATGCCGCCGCCGTAAGCGACGCTCAACAGCCAATTCCCCCCGACGGAGGGCGGGGCGGCTTGCCGTTTCCAAGTGGCCCCATCGTTGCTGGTATAGATGGCGGCATTGTCTCCGACTGCGACCACCAGATTGGAGGAAGCGGCCACGCCAACCAGCCAGTCGGTCGTGGCCAGGTTCGTCGCGACGAAATTATAGCCGTCATCGGAATACGTGACCGCGCCGTTTTCGCCCACGACGACCAGGCGATTGCCGAAAACGGTGACGGCTTGAAGGGAATTAGTGGAATGACTATTCAGCGATTGCCAGAAACTCAGATCGGAACTGGAATAGATCTGCCCGGCATCGCATACTTGATAGACCGAACCATTGTAGTAGGCCATCTCGATAATATCATTGCCGTGGGGCAGGGGATTGGACCAATGCCAGACCGGACTGGCCCGGGAGACATCGGCCCATCCGAACCGAAGGGCGGCGATCAGGATGAAAATAAACCAATTGCGTCTCATGCGGTTTTTTTCTCCAAAACAGGACTGACCGCGTCGAACGTCTTCGGAACGGATAGCGAGAAGACGCAGCCGTTGGAACTGTTTTTCCGCAACTCAAGTCCCGCGCCGAGTTGGCTGGATAATTGTTTGGAAATGGCCAAACCGATCCCGCCACCGCCGGGTTTGGTTGACCGGCAAGGTTTAAAAAGTGAATCCCGCATTTCAGCCGGCATCCCAGGCCCTTCATCCACCACCTCGAAAACAATGGCTTCGCTTGTTTCCAGGATGTCCAATCGCACCGGTTTGTTCGGCGGGGTTGCGGCCAGCGCGTTTTCGATCAAATTTTCCAGCACCAATACGATCAGGCTGGCTTGTCGGCCGGTCAGGATCGCGTCCACGTCCTGGCGGATCTGCAAACGCGGGCCGGCTTTCATTTTGGCGGCAACGGTGTCGGCCAGATCGCTCAAGGACAGTTCGTAACCTTCCCCGCCTTCCTGCTCCTTTAAGACCCGGACCACTTCCGCGATCAACGACTGCATCCGCTGGGCGGCGGCGGCGGCGTCCTGCCAATCGGACGGTTCCTGGCCGCCTTGATTGTTGACAAAGTTTTGCAGGCCGCTCAGGGGATTTTTCAAGCCGTGGATCAAATGCGAGGTGACGGCCCCGACGGCGGTGGTCTTGGCCGCCTGGGTCAATTCCCGGTTGGCCGCGAGGAGTTGGCGATGGGTGGCCTGCACCCGGCGGAAGGCAAAAATCAAAACGCCAGTCAACAACAGGCCACAGCCGCCGAAAATCCCGGCCCCTTTCCACCAAAGCTGCCGGTCCAATTCCACGAAGGCCTCCGCCAGGCTGGTTCCCTCCATCAAAAATTGGGCCGAGCCGATCAACTGCCGGCTGCCTTTCATCTGCAACGGGAGATTGATCTCCAGCAGCGGCATGGTTTTTTCCGAATCCGAAATCTCGTTCAGCAGGTCAAATTCTTTGAGCGGAACGGCTGGCCGGAAATGGCTGGCCGGTTTTAATTGGGCCATTTTCGCCTGGTCGGCCGCCGCCAAATCCATTTCCGTGACGTAAGCCGGAAAGGCGTTGATAAATTTTCCCACCGGATCAAACAGGCGGACGGCGACAATGCCTTTGGCCCGCGAAATTTTCAGGATCTCGTCGAAATAAGTCTGAGGATCATCCAATGGCCCGGATAATTCGTCATTGGCCTCGTTCGCGCTTTGCTGCATCAGCAGGACGGTTTGCAGGATTTCGCCGTCCCGGTTGATCAAACGCGCGCGCAATTGATTGCGGAATTGGAACTCAATAAGAAATATCGCCCCTGCTAATAGCAGCAGCGCCAGGACAACGCTTCCCGCCACCAGCCATTTTGACCGGAAGAACTGACGCTGGATGTGGGGCAACGACTTCATCATGTCATCAGGTGAATCTGATCCTACCAGACGGAAACAAAGAATGTAAGGTCACAAAAATCATGGTTAAAACTCCAGTTCGATCCCGGCGTTGACGTTGTTGGCCTGGTACTGATCGGTGGCATCGTTGGAATAGGACAGGTCCTTTTGGTATTCCGCGAAAATTTTCCAATGTTTGCCCAACATTTTTTCACAACGAAAAATGGCGGTCAGCGAGTGCAAATATCGAGATGAGGAATTCACCGTCGGCTCAAATGGGAAGTCATAAAAGTAATAAAGTCCCTGCGCCCGGAGCGTCCAGCCTTTGGCTTTAAAAGTTAATTCTTCCGCCAGACCGTAGCTGGAATAATCGAGGAAACCCGAGCCGTTGTCGGTATCATGCTCGTATCGGAGTTTGGTCGAGAGACTCCAATGCCGGGCGTGGTCGAGATACTGTTTGAGTTGCAGATCAACGATGTTGGCCCAGACTTGAGCGACGGTTCCCGGCACTCTGTTGCCTTGGCGATCAAAAAGATTTTCCGAATCGTACAGGACTTGGGAGACCCCATAACCGAGAATCAGTTCCGACGGGAAATTTTCCGACTTCACGCCCACACTCAGCCGGGGGCCGAATTCCCAATAGCTATGAAACGGCGCAGCATACATCCGCCGACCAGCCATGAATTCCACCGCCGCCCAATAATTGCTCCCCAAATCCCGTCTCAACTCCGGTGCGAATCGAAAAAGGTGCCCCTGTGCTCGTGTGGGCGCTGAACTGAAGGCCCCGCCGTTTCCCACCGCCGTGCCCGCATCCAGCACCATATCCTGATAGGTATATTGCAACGTCATCTGCGGTTTCCAGCCCGAGCCAAAAGATGTTTTCCACCGCGCCACCCCCTGCCATAAATCTTCGTGGTCAAATCCCGGCGAACTGAAATAGCGCGTGTCATCCCCGCTGAGCATGAAGAAAAGTTGCGAGCCATTGTCCATGATCCGGTAAGCCGAGGCATCCAGGCCGGTGAGCAAATAAGGGCTGGCCTCAGGATGAAAACTGCTCAACGCCACATTGTCCTTGTACCCCGCGCCGGTCCGCAGACTGAACACTTCGTCCCAACCTGAAACCGAGGCCTTGGGCACGGTCAGAAAATCCGCCGGCAAATTCAAATCCTTCAGCGCCTTGGCCACGGCGGGATCGGATTCCGCCGCCGGATTTCCCAACGCATTTTTCAACACGTCAACCTCTTGGGCCGACGGCTCATCCGCCCGCGCCGGACAACAAAACATCCCGGCCAGCGTGGCCATGATCAGAATCGCTTTTTTGAACCGGTGTAATGGCACTATATAAAAAAAGACAAAACAAGCGACCTGGGGAAGGTCGCTTGTTTGTGATGTTGGCCCTCGAATTAGTTATGCCCCTTGTGCGGGTGTCCACCCCCGTCATGGGAACCGTCAATCAAGCGGTTCAATTCTTCGTTGTGGATCTTCAGTTTCAATTCGGCCAACTGTTCCTTGATCTCCTTGCGGAAGGACTGGGCTTCTTCCAGGAACGCTTCGCGGTTGGCCTGGAGTTGCTGGCGGATGATTGCGCGCTGTTCATCGGTGGCGCCTTGCAATTTCGCCAGAAGCGCTTTCTGTTTATCCAGATAATGGTCGCGATCAGCGATGAAATCGGTGATCAGCGCACGCAGTTCGGGCGGCAGTTTGGCCAGGTCGAGCTTGGGCGGCAGAACCGTGGGCGGCTTCGTGGGTGGCGTGTTGGTGGTATCTGCCAAGGCGTTGCTTCCGATGAGCGAAAGACTGACCGTGGCAGCCAGTAGAATCATTTTAAAGAGTTTCATAGTTTTTCGTTATTTAAGTTTGTTACCGACAGGTTCTCTTAAGCAACCGTGATGCCAACGGTTTTATTATTGGTTAAGTGGCTTGATTATAGAATGTTGCGTCGTTTAAAGGTTTGATGGCTGAAAACTGAAACTACTGAGTTGGGGATATACACCCAAAAGGAGGGAGCTTAAGCGGACTCATTTGGGGGATTCTCCCCAACTGCCTTTTGGGTAGTGGGCTGCTTTAACGGAGCGCGGGTCTGTGACCCGCAGCAGCGTGAA
>CAIYOY010000082.1 GCA_903927905.1 uncultured Verrucomicrobiales bacterium
ACGCTCCTTGCGGATCCTCTTGCGAGGCGCGCAGGGCAAAAATCGCCACGGCCGGGTCTTTGGTGGATGAGGTAGGCAAGAGATTTAAAAACTGACCGGCGGAATCCAGGTCGTATGTCGTCCAAGCACGGATAGTGGTCGCCAACAGTGTACCTTCTTGTGAGTTTTCTCCGTGGGGGCCGTTATTACTGTCCGTATCTATTTTGGCCGCCCACGTCGCGGCAGAAGCCGGGTCAGTCATCGCCCAATTTTTTGCCACTTCTGTTCCCATGGCGGCTTTCAAGGAGTCGTCACTTTTCAAACCCTCGACCCAGGTAGCGGCGTCGGTTGGTGAAAGCGCGGTCCAGCGTTGCGCCAGTTCGGCATAGGCTTCGTTGCGGGTTTGGCCCGCCGGTAGTTGATTGAAAAATGTGGCGGCTTCGGTGAATTGGCCTTGCGCAGCCAACGCATCCGCCAGGGCCTTGGTCGCGGCACTTTTCATCAAGCGGTCGCGCGGATTGTCATCAGACAACGCGCTCACAGTGGCCAATGCCCCAGCCGGGTCAGTGCTGGCGAAACCCGAGATGGCGGCGGCAAAGCGTTCATCCGCTGCGCTCGCAGACGCGGTACCGGGATGATCTTTGATCCATTGCAGCGCAGACTTGGGGTCCTGTGCCGCCCAGGTTTTGAGTGCTGTATCAATGCTCATTTCACGCAAGCGCGGAACTTGGATGTCATTGGTATCGGCCAAAAAGTTTTTGGGGTCGCGTTCAGCAGCGGTGTTGTAAAGCGCACTCAGCAAATCGTTACGACGGGCGTTGGGCGCCTGACCTTTGAGGGCTTTGATGATTTCGGCCGCCGCGCCTGAATCGAGGTTGCGCGCCCAGGCGGCCAGAAGACTAGGCTCCAATTCATCGGTTGATTTTAACAAGGTTTGCCAGTCCACTGATTGGCCGGAGGTACCGACCACCAAAGTTGCCCGAAAGCCACGATTGTCCCCGGCATGGAAATGGCCGCCATTATCGCCACTGCCGTCGATCTGCGGTTGGGCTTGGCCTAGATGATAGCCGCCTGCAAATGCAGCCACGCCAATAATGAATGCCACTGTGGTAAATAAAATATATTTCATGGCGGCGGACAGGATGATTATTTGGCGGCGGCAAAGTACTGCAGCGATCCCATTTCTGCAACAAGATCCGCCCCTTGGCGATGCAGATCCGTTGGGCAGTGTACTACAAATTTGCCCCAGGTCTAGCGCATGTTTTATGGGCCCGCTTTGGCTGGCTGGCGTTCTTCACGCAGGGGCAGCTTGTTGTGAAATAACGCCTGATGAGTACGGAGGCCGTCGGCCAAACCAGTAGCCTTGGCGGCTTCGGCGGCTTGGATGGCTTGGGCTTCCACTGCAACAGCTTGGTCAAACTCCCCGTTTTCCGCCAAAGCGCAGGCCAGCGTGTCCGTGATGTTTACATGCTGCCCTTGGTCAATTTCGTGGGCCTGGCGGGCGAGGTCGAGTGCCTCTTTGCCATTTCGCAGCGAAAAATCCGGCGACGTCGCCAAGGCCCGAGCTAGGCGGTCAAGAGCGACGACAGACTGAGGCGCGATGCCCTGGGCTCGGCGGAGCAGCGCAACGGCTTCGGCTGGCTGGCCTGCGTCAAATTTCAGTTCCGAAAGATCATGGAGAAACTTGATGCGCCAGTTTAAAGTTTGCAGCGTATTGACGTAGGGCCAAAGTCCGGGGCGTAGTTCGAGCTGCGCGGTTTTCGCCGACAGCATCAACAGTGCGTAGAGCGACTCCTGGCGCAGTTCGCGCAGGTTCCGCGAATCTGCTTGCCGCACCGCGAGCTTCA
>CAIYOY010000083.1 GCA_903927905.1 uncultured Verrucomicrobiales bacterium
AAGGAGGCGGGAGAATTTTAAGATCTTTTCGTGGGCCACGTGCTGCGCCTCACAGAGGCGCGCTCCGTTCGCTATTGGCTGGCTTCCCGGGCGGAACGCCCCTTGAACCAACTGTTATCGAAGGTGAATTGGTAGGCGATGTAGGATTGGAACGCGGTGGGGCCATCAATGGAACGACCGGCGGAAAGCAGCAGATGATGATGTTCGTTGAAATCAATTATCGTGCCGAGGTTGAAGGCGGTGTCATCGCGGCCGCCGATCTGCTGGGCGGTGCGGTGATAAATTTCGAGGCCGACCACGGCATTGGAGCAAACTTGCCGCTGCAACATGCCGCCGGCGAATTGCCAGTCTTGATGTCCCGCGCCGGAATTGATGCCGTAGCCACCGCCGCCATAGGCCGTCCATTTGCCCCAGCTTTTTTGCAGCCAGAGCGGGAGAAAGGCTTGGAGGGAACCGTTGCCGAGTGCGTTTCGTTGACTGCCCGTCGGGATTTCCAACAGGGGGAAGACGCCGATTTGGGGCATGCGATCCGTCTCCTGGACGAAGCGGTATTTTGCGCCGACTTCAGTGTCGCCGTAACCGAAATGGTTGGCAGCGCCGCGCGGCGCGCTGTAACCAAGCGGGGCGATGAGGTGCAGTTGCAGATTGGTAATGGCACCGTAATTTATTTCGACATGAGGCGCGGTGCCGGACCAATCGCCGCCGATTTTGGAATTGAGGGAGCCGAGGTAAAATTCCCAGTGGTGAAGTTCCACCGGTTCGGGATCATCGGTGACGAACGGTGGGCCAGCCAAGGCAGGCCGGGGTAAAAGTGCCAGCATGAAGCAGGCTAAAATAAGAAAAAGGGAGCGGGAGGACGTTTGAATTTTTGGATTCATGGTGGACGATGATCAGCCTTCGATGAGATAAAATCCGACAATGATGAGTCCACCGAGGACGACACCGGAAACGAGCAGACGGATCAAGCGGCTGGCGGCAATCCCCTTGTTGTTGAAGATCCAACCGAACATGACGAACAGGGCGACGACGATGATGGCGTGGGAAAGCCAGTGGTGGCTGGACATTTTTTGGAGGCCGGTCATGACGGTGGGGCTTTTTTCTTTCGCGACCACGAGCAGCCCATTGATGACGCTGGCCAAGGCCAGGGCCAAACCGAAGGAAATGGTGGATTTGGAAAGAGCGGAATTTTCCGTGGTGGTTTCGGTTTTCATTTTATTTCATGAGCAACGCGGCTTTTACCCCCATGGCGATGACCGCGCCTTCACCTTCCATCAGCAGGGCGAGCAGGACGACCAGGGCGGAGGACCAAAGCATGAGCTGACGCGCGCCCCGATTGGCGGCGAGGTTGTTGGCCGCGACGATGGGGAGGTAGGTGGCGAGCAGCAGAAGGGTGATGACGAGGTGCTCTTTTGTTTCCATGAAGAGGTTGTGCGCGAACGGCCACGGACCTTTGAGGATGAGCATTTTGTCAGCTTTGTAAAAGTTCATGTACCAATAGCCGCCAACGACAAAGGATAGCCACATGGCGGCAGCGGCGAGGCGGCTGATTTTTTTGATGCGCGGCTGGTTGGCTTCGGAGGCGTTCAGGGTTTCGACAAAAATCCAGACGGCGGCGATGAGGCAAACCACGCCGAAGGAAACATGCGCCATGAGGATAAGCTGATTCATGATTATCGGATAGAAAGTGTTGCATATAATGGTGCAGTGGCAATGGGAATTATTTAACCGCAAAGAATACGATAAAAATAAACTGTCCCTTTTTTGCAAGGGCGTGGATGTATTAGGGAAATGATGACTGATGACATGGAACTGGTGCGCGATTATGCCCGAAGCCATTCCGAGGAGGCTTTTGCCACCCTCGTGTCGCGGCATATTAATCTGGTTTATTCCGTGGCGTTGCGGCAGGCGCGCGATGCGCATCTGGCCGAGGAAGTCACTCAGGTTGTGTTTGTGATTTTGGCGCGGAAGGCCGGGGCGCTCAGTCCCAAGACCATTATTTCTGGCTGGCTTTGCCGCACGGCGCGAAATGTTTCGGCCCGGGCTTTGACCATGCGACAGCGGCGACAAAACCGCGAACAGGAGGCTTACATGCAATCCATTTTGAATGAACCTGAATCGGAATCCGCCGCCTGGACACAAATCGCGCCGTTGCTGGAAGCCGCGCTGGGCCAGCTTGGCGGGAAAGATCACGATGCGGTGGTGCTGCGGTTTTTTGAGGGCAAAAGTTTCAAGGAGGTGGGCGCGGCCATTGGCACCAGCGAAGATACGGCCAAGAAGCGCGTCACTCGGACGCTGGAAAAACTGCGCCGATTCTTTTTGAAACGGGGCGTCGCGCTTTCGACGGCGGTGATTGCCGGGGCGGTGACGGCCAATTCGGTGCAGGCCGCACCAGAAACGCTGGCCAAATCGGTGACGGCCGTCGCGCTGACCAAAGGCGCGGCGCTGGGCGGTTCAACTTTAACCCTGATCAAAGGAGCATTAAAAATCATGGCCTGGACAAAAATGAAAACCACAGTGGTCATTGGTGTCGCCGTTCTGCTGGCGGCTGGAACCGCGCCCGTCATCGTTCAACACATTTCGCGCTACCGCGAAAAAGTCCGCGATGATGCCGTCTGGAGCCACATTACCAAAATGGATAGCCAACAATTGAGAACAGCCCCGCCAGCCGTCTCCATTAGACCGGCGCAATTCGGTCCGAAAGCAGGCAGCGGATGGTTGGGCGTGAACAAAAAGCAATTGGGCGCAGCCAAATCCGTGGCCAAAATATTGCAAAATGCTTATGGCATCCGGGAGGCGCGCATCATTGCGTCAACGCCGCTGCCGAGCGGCCAATATGATTACATCGTGACGCTCCCCGACCACCAGGAAGAAGCACTGCAAGCCGTCGTCAAAGAAAAATTTGGGCTGGTGGGAAAAAAGGAAATGCGCGAGGCCGATGTGCTGCTGCTCAAGATCGCGAATTCATCCGCTCCTGGTTTGCAACCGTCCGCAGCGTCTCATTCTTCCGCCAATCTTCGCTCAGGCCGGGGGCAGGTCAAATTGGATAATTCCGAGATTTCCTCGCTCGCCTTCTTTCTGGAACAGTATTTGAAGGTTCCGGTGATTGACCAAACAGGGCTTCCGGGGCGGTTCGATATTAATCTCGAATGGGATGACGGTGATTCCAAAGCTTTGAAACAGACGGTTCTGGATCAACTCGGAATGGAACTGGTGGCGACCAATCAAACAATTGAGATGTTGGTGGTGGAGAAGGTGAAATAGAAACCGTTTACGTTTTCTTTTTCTTCCGGGGCAGCGCTGGCAGTTTTTTCAATTTTTCCAACGTGGCCTCAAAATCCGCATCCACTTGGCGCGGCTGGGTGTCTTGCAATACCCGATAGCGATCATATTCCAGTTCCGCCTTGGTCTTGGCGGCTTCGGCGGTGATTTTTCCAGTGTGATTGAGCAGTTCACGTTCGGAAAGTTTGAGGAATTCATCCAGCTTTGCGATCCAATCGGACATAGTCATCGCTTTGCGCCGAAGGGCCTGGAGTTCAGCGAATTCGATGTAGGCGTTCACAATCCGGTTCAGGGTATCGAGCTCTTCTGCGGTCAGGTAATTTTTGGCGATGACCACATCTTCGCGGCGCACGATGCCTCCGGGGCGGGTGTTTTTCAGGCCCATCATGGGCTGGCTGGCGTCCGCCCGCGCGTGAATGACTTCGGCAGCGGTGCGACCGTGGGTGGCCCAGTGCATTTTGTTTTGCACGGTGGCGAAGAATTGTTGCGACTGCTCGGTGTTGGGGGTGTAGTCCACGCTGGTCGCGTAGATATCCAGCACCTTTTGGTAGAAACGCCTTTCCGAGGAGCGGATGTCGCGGATGCGCGCCAATTGTTCGTCGAAATAATCCTTCTGCCCTTTGCCCGGAGGATTTTTCAACCGCTCATCGTCCATAGTGAAACCTTTGATCAAATACTCGCTTAAACGTGCGGTGGCCCATTGGCGAAATTGGGTGCCACGATGGCTGCGGACGCGATAGCCGACGGCGAGGATGGCTTCCAGCCGATAGTGGCGCAGATTGCGAGATACCTCCCGCGCACCCTCATGGCGAACTTGTAAGTAATCCTTACAAGTTGCCGCCTCGACCAGTTCGCCCTCAGCGAAAATGGCTTTCAAATGCAGAGTTACGTTCTGCGGCGTGGTTTGAAACAACTCGGCCATATCCGCCTGCGTTAACCAGATCGTTTCATTTTCGAACCGGCACTGAATGCGCGTCTGGCCATCCTCCGTTTGGTATAGAAGAAATTCACCGCCGGGGGGCGGAGAGAATGGAATCAGGTCGCTCATAAGCATGTCGTTGGCATGAGAACCGTGGACAAGGTGGGAGTCTAAAGTTCAAAGTAAAAAGTTCAACCCCGAAATCCTCCAAACCACTATTTTGGTCATTGCGCAGCGTTTCCATTCGTATCACCGTGCGGGCCAGCGTCAGGCAATTTATGAAAACCGGCCAAACCAATCGGAAAGCAGGCTTCACCAGAAAAAAGGTGGTCGTGGTAATTGGTGCCTTGGCGATGCTTTCCGTTTTGTTAGTTCCTTATCTTGTGAAACGGCGGGCCACCAATCACCGAAATGCTTGCTTCAATAATTTAAGATTATTACAAGGCGGGAAAAAGCAATGGGCTTTGGAAAACCGAAAGCAAAAATCCGATGTTCCAACGGCATCTGATTTGCGTCCTTATATTTTGGGCCGAGGGTCGGACACGCACCCGTACTGTGAAGATGAAGGACATGGCCTTTTTTATTGTCCGGATGATCCGCTTAAGAGATTTGCCAACAGCACATCCAGTAATACCGAGCTGTCAACTGCCGTTGCCATCGCGCATCAATCCCAGATATTCAGCAGCATTAATCCCGACCGGCAAATGACCGCGACCACGCCATTTGGCAAAGACATCTTCGCTAGGCGCGGGGGTGGAAACAGGGTTGCTTTCCACGTAGATTTGCAACCGTTGGGCGAGAGAACGCGCCTCCGCAACTGGAAGTTGACGGAAGGCCAATTCAATTTCTACAGCATTGCTCACAGCAATAAACTAAGCTCTTATTTCGCCCGAGGCAAGCAGGGTTTTGGTAGTGGGCTACTTTGAAGAATGGAGCATGCTTCAGTGGGGCCGGAGCGCGGGTCTGTGACCCGCAGCAGCGTCGCCGGGCAGAAGGTGTGGAGTTATTCAAAGCATCTTTACCATTTCACGCTGCTGCGGGTCACAG
>CAIYOY010000084.1 GCA_903927905.1 uncultured Verrucomicrobiales bacterium
CGGCGCAATTGGTCACATCCCGGCCCGGCGGCGCTTCATTGCGTCCAACATAGCCGACGAGCATCGGGGTTTTCCGGCTGGCTTTGGCCAATCGTTCCAGCACGGCCAAATTTTCTGTGATAAAACCCTGCTTCAGCAGGAGATCGCGCGGCGGATAACCGGCGATGGTCAACTCCGGAAAAAGCACCAGATCAACCCCGGCCTGCTCGGCGCGAGCGTAAGCGGCCAGAATTTTGGCTTCGTTGCCGGCCAGATCTCCCACCGTCGTATTGATTTGAGCGAGCGCGATTTTCATATTAGCGGAGAATCAAACTCCATTTCACCTTGTTAGAGTGCTTCGAGATTATGCTGAATTCAATATCAACTTCACCGCAAATCAAGGCCGTCAGAAATAATGAAAATCCTCCGTTGCCTTGATCCGGTCTTTGCCGCATAATATCCACACCATGAATTACATATGCTTGCTGTACAACGAACCGTTGCCCTGCTAGTTTGCTTTTTCAGCGGTTATACGGTTTGGGCTACTGATTTGGACACGATTGGGGTGACTCTCCTGCGTACGACCGTCGCCAATTTGAATGGCAGTGGAATTCGGGTGGCGCAACCAGAAGCGGAACTGGACACAAATGGTCTGCAATGGGAGGTGAATCCAGCCAGTGTCGGGCAGTCACCGGGATTGTTTACCTGGGTTTCAACCAACGGAACTTCTGCCAATTTCCCCAACAACGTCGGCGCCGAATCTGGTCATGCCGATGCCGTCGGCTACAATTTTTATGGCACCAGCGCAGGGGCGGCGCCTGGCGTCCAGCACGTGGACAACTATCAGGCGGATTATTTTTATGAAACGATTGTGGCCGGCAAGGTCGCCATCCCCGCACGATTGGTCAATCAAAGTTTCATCACCACCGGCGACCCGCCCGATCAGGAAGTGCAGCAGGCGTACGACGATTACATTGCGCAATATGGCACTTTGTTTTGTTCTTCGGTTGGGAATGGCGGACAGGTTTATCCACCCGCCACCTGTTACAATGGAATCGGAGTCGGCGTGTATGGCGCGTCTTCCAGCATCGGGCCGACACTGGACGATGGCCGTTCCAAGCCGGACATTGTTGCGCCCGGAGGAGCGACCAGTTTTTCGGCCCCGTACGTTTCCGGCGCGGCGGCGTTGTTATTGCAGGCGGCCGCTCGCGGTGATGGCGGTGCGGACACTAACGCCGCCAGTGATTCTCGCACCATCAAAGCGCTTCTTTTAAATGGGGCCGTCAAACCGTCCACTTGGACGCATACCTATTCTGCTCCTTTGGACAAAATGTACGGCGCAGGCTTGGTGAACGTTTTTAATTCTTACCAGCAATTCGCCAAAGGCCAGCAACCCGCCAACGACACCAGCTTGGTCGCGACCGGCGCAGCCCACCTCCCGACCGGCAATCCCAATAACGTTTCCTCTCCTTCCGGCTGGGATTTTCGCGCGCTGACCAACACTCCGTCACAAGATGTGGTGAACCACTATTATCTCAACCTCCCGGCCAGTTCCGGCAGTTCCTTTGTTTTCACTGCAACATTGGTTTGGGAAAAACAACTTGGGCTGACCAACATCAATGATCTGGATCTGTTTCTTTATGATACCATCAGCGGCGCGTTGATGGCTTCCAGCATCAGCACGGTGGACAACGTGGAGCATCTCTATCTGACCCAAATCCCGGCGGGTCGTTACGACTTGCAAGTCTTAAAAAACGGCGCAGCCAAGAGTCTCACCCCCTCTGAAACCTATGCCTTGGCGTTTGAGGCGTTCGCTCCGCAATTATCCCTCAACCACATGGCCTCCAACGCCGTCATCTCCTGGCCGGTTTATCCGGCGGGTTTTTCCCTGGAATCCATTCCGGGGTTCAGGCCGTCCAATTCCTGGGCCACCGTGACGAACGTGTTGATCACGAATAATTTGAACCAATACACCGTCAGCACCGTCTATGGATTAAGCTTTTATCGCTTAAAGCGGTAGGCTATATTGATGCCATTGGATGAAGAAGGTTTTTACATTGCTGGGTTTGCTGTTCTGCCTGACCGGCCCATTGCTGGCGGCGGATGAAGGCATTTTTTGGCAGGTCAAAGCTGATCGCGTGGATGCATCCATCAAGGATTGGGATCTGGCCAAATTATTGGAAAAAATGGCCGCACAAACGAGCTGGCAGATTTTTGTGGAACCGGGGACGAGCGATAAAGTCTCGGTCAAATTCAAAGGCCTGACTTCGGACGATGCCTTGAGCAAATTGCTCGGCAACATCAATTATTCCCGCGCCGTGACCAACGGAACCACGCAACTGTTCGTCTTCAAAACTGATGTCCATGCCGCTACGCAATTGGTGCAGGCCGGAAAATCCACCAACGATTCTCGGAGCCACCTCATCCCCAACGAACTGGTTATCAAGCTGAAACCCGGCTCCAAGCGTTCCATAGAAGAACTGGCCCGCTTGGTGAATGGGAAAATTGTTGGACGGGATGATAAGTATTCTTTGTACCGTCTGCAATTTGCCGATGAAGCGGCAGCCATCGCAGCGCGCGAATTTCTCAACCGATTAACAGACGATGTCGCTGCCGTAACTGCAAATTACACGGTGGACCGCCCCACCCTGCCGCAACCTCCCGCATTGACCGGCACTGCGACTGATTCTCTCCTTCATCCAACAACGCCACCGAATGGCAAATTGTTGGTCGGCTTGCTTGATACAGGGGTGCAATCTACCGAGTATGACAGGTATATTGAGGGGAAGGTTAATTTCCTGGGAGCCACCGCAAATAGTCCAGACGGCCAACCGACACATGGGACGAGTATGTTGGAAACTCTGGTCAATTCCATGGCCGATGCACCGAGCAAAGTTTTGGTTTCGGACATGTACGAAGGCCAGGGAGAAACAACTACCACCTATGAAATGGTAACCCACTTGATTGATCTTATAGACAGAGGCGCCAAACTGGTCAACATCAGTGCGGGAGGAACGGAAGACAGCCCATTCCTCGGTCAAGTGATTGCCGAAGCACTTCAAAAAAATATTGTCATTGTCGCGGCGGCTGGAAATCAAGGCGGCACAGGCAATACTTACCCCGCAGCTTATCCCGGAGTCATTGGGGTCACAGCCGTCAATCCGAATGGCACCCTCGCATCATATGCAGATCATGGCCCTTTCGTGAGCGCAGCGGCTACAGGGGAAATGATCGTCTCATTGGGTAACCAGGCATGGGATGTGATGGGTACTTCAGTCTCCTCGGCCGTGATCGCTGGGAAAATTGCGGAGGTGGTCAATGATAGGCATGTCACCGTTCAACAGGCGGCGAATACGGTTATGTCTTCCTATAGCGCAAGACGCATAAGGTAACGATCGTCCGATTTCGACATGGCCAAACCACGTGGTTCCACGTGCTCGATGAACAGGTTAAGATCATAGAATTAACATCTCGACTTTATAGCGAGGCAATACCTTCCACTTGAGTTTGCGTCTGTTCAGAAAACAAGCGCAGATCTTCATCGGTCAGCAGTTTCATTCGCAGCATAATCCCCATCTGCATGATTGCGGTTGACCGGCGAAAGTCGTTGAACGCTCTAGCCAATTGCTTGTCCCGGTCTTCGATCAACTTGTAAACCTTCACATAACGCTCGTGAGCGCTGCTTCCCGGGCGTTCACTCGCAACTGTGAGCTCATGGAGAATGCGGCTGCAATATAGCTCCAAAAGGCGTGGGTGAATTTCTTTAAAACGACGCCAATCGGATTCTGGAATATTTAAGGGCATGCCGGATTAATTTGTTAAATGTTTGATTATCATGCCAAGAAGCTGACAGCAAGTGGAAGCGGAGTTATGACAGAATGACATTCGTTGGCGCGAAGCGTCTGGAGTGCGTGCCAGCTTGCTGCCGCTCTGTACGGTACGAAAGCGGAGGCAATAATGAACTTCATAGGAGATGAGCGCTCCGCGTGGGCCATCCGCACTCCAGACGCTTCGCGAGTTGTTTTGTTTGTCTTCATAATCAAAGCATTAAAAAATAAGCACAGCTATGAGATACGCCCCAAAAAGTATCTGCGGGTTTGCTTTGAATCGCGACAAAAACTCTCTATTTTTTGGAATGATTTTTGGCAATCGTTATAGAACCGCTTGGGGGTTACTGCTTTTGCTCAACGGTTTAATGGTGAACCAGTGCAGAAGCCAGACGCTGGCGGATTTTTGGAATGGCCGGGCCACTTTCGTTTGCGACAATCAAATCTACGGGACCAAAGGCATGCATTTCATTTCCGTGGTTCAGCACGAGGGAGAATATTATGTTTATGGCATCCTGCCATCACCGACCGGACTGGGCATTGGCTTGTGGCGATCCAAGGAGATGACAAATTTTGTTTTTGACCGGACGATTCTCGCTCCAAGCGTGGCACCGTGGATGAAAAGGATGGCGAGTTTTCCCGGGGCTTTCAAAGATGGCAATAAATGGTATCTGACGTTTGAAGGCGCCGGGGAAAGTCCGGGTGATATCGGTCTGGCCACTTCAACGAATGGAACCGATTTTACGGTGGAGACGGCTCCCCTGCTCGTCCATCAGACTTCCGGTTGGGAACGACAAAACATCGGCACACCGTGGCTCACGAAAATTGACGGACAATTTATTCTCTACTATCACGGTTTCGGCGAACGCGCCAACAGTCCATCGGATGATTGCCAGGTCGGCGCGGCCACTGGCACTAACATTCATGCCTTGCAACGCGTCGCCGGCAACCCGCTGATCCGAACGCAAAACGATCAGTGGGACACCGGCACCATCGGCAAACGGGATATCATCTCAGAAGGCGGTTTTTATTACATGGTCGTGGAAATCAGCGGCGAACAGCCCTATGCCACAACTCGTTGGTCCACCGGCATCTGGCGGGCTAAGAATATTCTTGGCCCATGGGAACACTGTCCTCGCAATCCAGTGCTGCCAGTGACCGACAGCGGAATGGGTTACGACGGGCCAACCTGGGTTCGCACCCCAGACCACCACCTCCACATTTACTTCCGCCACCCAACAGGCTCGACCAGCCGGGCGACATTACAGTGGAAGAATTGATGCGTGAATTTCACCCACCCCACCCTTGGTTTCAGCCACCTGACGGCAACCTTACGCCTACCTAACGGGTCCGACCTCAATAAAACCCAATGTTTACAGGGTACCTTACGACCTGACGGCTATTTTCACCCCTAAGTATGTATTATCACCAAAAACCACCCAGCCTTTCATTCTTGCGAGTTTCCCTATGGTGATTAACCTTGTTTTGTGTCCTGGTTCACAGACCGCCATTTTTTTCTGCTGGCCGTAATTTTTTACGGTGTCAGCATGTTTTATTCGCTTTTCCTCTGGCGCAAAGGTTTCCGGCGGCATGATTTGATCAATTACAGCCTGCTGCTGGCGGGAGCCATTTTGCACACCAAAGCCATGTTTATCCGGGGCTTTTCGCTCAAGGAATGTCCGGTGAATAATCTTTATGAAGCCATGACCTTCATTTCCTGGACGATGGTGGCGGCCTTTCTGATTTTTGGCCTTTGGCCCCGGCTCAGTCATATCGGGGTATTCATTTCGCCGATCCTATTTGTCATCGGTATTTTCGCGTTGATGCCGCCATTGGACCCACCACGCTCGGATCATCCGATGTTTGGCAATGGACTGACCAGTTTGCATGCCTCCCTGGCGCTCTTGTCCTACGGCGCGTTTGGACTCAGCGCAGTGGCCGGGGCGATGTATTTGTCCCAACAGCACGATTTGAAATTCGATAAACTGCGCGCGGTTCTTTCGCTCCTGCCGCCGATGGATCGTCTGGAAAAAATCATGACCGGGCTGGGTTGGGCCGGGTTGGGCTTGTTGACTGTGGCGTTGGCGCTGATCCCGTTCCTGATAAAACAAAAACCGGGCGCTTATTTTACCAAAGAGGTCTGGTCGGGCATGGTCTGGGTGATTTACTTGACTCTACTGATCATGCATCAGCGCTTCTTTCAGACCGGACGGAAATTTGCCCTCGGCATGATCGTCACGTTCGCCTTCGTCTTGCTGACTTTTTGGGGCATCAATCAATTATCGCCGGACCATAGTTTTTAAATGCCGATCATTGTCATAGGTTTAAGTCATCGTTCCTCGCCTGTCACCGTGCGGGAAAGATTCGCTTTTGCCGAAAGCATCATCCCCGATGTCTTGCAAAAATTGCGCACCGACGGCGGCGTCAACGAGGCGGTGATCCTTTCGACGTGCAATCGGGTGGAGATCTATGCCGCGACCGACCGATCCGAGCGCGAAGCAGTCGAAGCCTTGCGGCGGTTTCTGCTGGAGCATCACAATTATCAGGAGCCGTTGACCACCGAAATCTATGGCTATTCCGAGCCGCAAAGTTTGGAACATCTGTTCAAAGTCGCTTGCGGCATAGACTCGATGGTCCTCGGAGAAACGGAAATTCTGGGCCAGTTAAAAAAGGCCTACGATGTCGCGCTCCAGCATAAACATACGGGCGGGCGTTTGAACAAAGCCTTTCAAAAAGCCTTCAACATAGCCAAACAAATCCGTACAGAAACAAACATTCAACGCGGCAGCACGTCGGTCGGTTCGGTGGCGGTGGAATTGGCGGAGAAAATTTTCAGTTCGTTGAAGCATCGGCAGGTGATGATCATCGGGGCGGGCGACACCGGCGAAAAAACGGCGCGCGCCCTGCTCAGTCGCGGAGCGCAGAGCATCATGGTTTCCAACCGCTCGCATGACCGGGCGGTGGCGCTCGCGGCGGAGCTTGGAGGCAAGGCCATCCATTTTGATGAATGGGCCAAGGAATTTGGCCATATAGACATTGTCATCAGCAGCACGGCCGCGCCCCATTATATTTTGGATCGTAAAAAACTGGAGCCGTTGATGAAGCTGCGAAAAAATCGTTCCCTGTTGTTGATTGACATCGCCGTGCCGCGAGACATTGATCCCGAGGTCAATTTTCTGGAAAACGTTTATCTCTATAACATTGATGATCTGCAAGCCATCGCGGCCGATTCCTTGAAACACCGGCAGGAAGAAATCGCCCGGTGCGAAGCGTTCATCAAAGAAAAAGCCCGGGGTTTGCTCAGCGCAACACCGGACCATGCCAACCATCCCAGACTCGCTTTTAATCATGAGTGAAAAAACCATCATCATCGCCACGCGCGGAAGCGCCCTGGCCCTCGTTCAAGCCAACGCCGTTCTGGCGGAATGCCGCCGGAAATTTCCCAGGCGCGCATTTGAATTAAAGATCATCCGGACCACCGGCGACCGTTTGCAGAAGGCTTCGATGGCCAAGAACGATCCTTCTTTGCCGCGCGGTTTGTTCACGAAAGAACTGGAGGTCGCCCTGCTGCGCGGACGCGCTGACCTGGCCGTTCATAGCTTGAAAGATTTGCCGACAGAATTGCCCGAAGGTTTGATGCTCGGCGCGGTCGGTGGCAAGCGGGCCGATGTCCGCGATCTGCTTATTTATCGCGACCTCAATCATGACGGCTTTAAATCGAAGATGCGTCTCGGCGATTTTCCGAAAGGTCTGACCATTGCCACCAGCAGCACGCGGCGTAGAGCGCAATTGCTGGCCATCCGCCCGGATTTTAATGTCATTGAGATTCGCGGCAACGTGACCACTCGACTGCAAAAACTGGCCGATCAACCGGCTCTTGGCGGAACCATTTTGGCCGCGGCCGGATTGGGACGCCTTAAATTTCAGATCAAAGCTTCCGGCAAACTCATCGGCGAAGGAGTTCCCGAAGGATTGTTGACTGTGCCATTGAGCCTGGACGAAATGCTTCCTTGTGTCGGGCAGGGTGCCATTGGTCTGGAGATCCGCGAGGGCGATGAACGCATCGCCGAAATCTGCCGCCGCTTAAATGACAAATCCACCCTCGCTTGCGTCACCGCCGAACGCTCCCTGCTCCGAGCCATGGGCGGCGGCTGTCAATCACCGATCGGCGCTTATGCGCAAGTGGTTTCTGAGCATGTTCACTTGCAAGCCGTCTCTTTCGTCGGCCCAAAAACACGCCGGGCCGAAGGCAAAGCACCGCTCGGCGGCGAGGCGGCCTTGGGTCAAAAAATTGCCGCTGAATTAATTAAATAATGTCCTCCAAATCCAAAGGAATAGTCTATCTGGTCGGCGCCGGCCCCGGTGATATCGGTTTAATGACCTTGCGTGGAGCCGAGTTGCTCGCCCGCGCCGATGTGGTCGTTTATGACGCGCTGGTCAATGCCAATCTATTGCGGCTTGCTCCCAAGACAGCGGAATTTATTTACGGCGGCAAACGCTCCAGCGACCACGCCATTCCCCAGGAAGAATTGAATGTCCTCCTCGTGACCAAAGCCCGCGAAGGCAAATGTGTCGTGCGCTTGAAAGGCGGCGACCCATACATCTTTGGCCGGGGCGGCGAAGAGGCGGAAGAACTGGCGGCGGCAAAAATTCCGTTTGAAGTTGTCCCTGGAATTTCCTCGACCGTGGCGGCGGCAAATTACGCCGGCATTCCCATCACTCATCGGGACCATTGCACCAGTTACACCGTCATCACCGGTCACGAAGACCCGACCAAGGACGAATTGGATCTGGACTGGCCGCTGGTGGCCAAAACGCCAGGAACCAAAGTTGTCCTCATGGGGGTCAAGCGAATTCGGGAAATCACCACGTCGCTCATGGCCAATGGCATGGATGAACAGACGCCAGTGGCCATGGTGCGATGGGGCACGACAGGCCGGCAAAAAACCATTGAAGGCACACTGAACACGATCGCGGATATTGTCGAACAAACGCAATTCAAGGCCCCTGCCGTCACCATCATCGGCAGCGTGGTCAAACTGCGCGGCAAATTGAACTGGTTTGAAAAACGCCCGCTCTTCGGCCAGCGCATCGTCGTCACCCGCACGCGCGAACAAGCCAGTCAATTATCCAGCGCGCTGCTGGAACGCGGCGCTGATATCCTGGAAATTCCCACCATCAAAATTGTGCCGCCAACGGACAAACATTTGCTGGCTGATGCGTTGTTGGAACTGAATTCTTATGACTGGCTGGTTTTCACCAGCCCGAACGGCGTCACGGCGTTTTTTGAATTTTTCTTCAAAGTGTTCGACGATATGCGTGACATCGGCGGTGTGCGCATCGCGGCAGTCGGTCCGGCCACAGCCGCCAAGTTGAAAGAATTGCATCTCAAAGTGGATGTCATGCCCTCCGAATACATCGCGTCCAAAGTGACCGATGCCTTGATGAAATTTGAAACCATCGAGAATCGAAAAATTCTGCTGATGCGCGCCGAGGTGGCCAACAAGGAATTGCCGGATAAATTGCACGAAGAAGGCGCCATCGTGGACGATGTTCCCTGCTACAAAACCGTTCCCGAAACCGAAGACTTGAACGGCGCCGCCGTTCAATTGATGGAAAATGGAGCGGATTGGATCGTCTTTAGCAGCAGTTCCACTGTGGAAAATTTCAATGCCCGCTTTGAATTGAAATCGTTGCTGGTTAAATTCCCCCAATTAAAAACCGCCTCGATCGGCCCGGAAACCAGCAAAGCCATCGCCGCGTTGGGCTTGAAACCGACACTGGAAGCGCGCGAGCACACCATCGAAGGTTTGGTAAAGGCGATTGAAAAGCACTCAGCCAAGGCCTAAAAAATTCATTCCGAAGCGGATCCATAACGGGATCGTTACCAGACTGGCCACCGATGTTGCCACAACAATTCTCACTGCGGTCGAAGGGTCACGGTCGTAATGCCGCGCCAGCAAAATCGGGAACGTTCCCGAAGGCATGGCGGCTTGAATCAAAATCACCCGCTTGAGTTCCACCGAACACGGCAGGTATTTGGCGATGAGCAAAAAGAGAATCGGCAAAATTCCCAACCGCAACAGACAGGAAAGCACGATCACCTTCCAGCCATGGGCCGAGTGAAATTCATGGATGTGATCGGCGATGGTCGCGCCGATCAAAATCAAACCGATGGGGATGGCGCATTGGCCCAGCATGGTTGAGGTTTTTAGGACAAAGTCAGGCACCAGTTTGTCCGCGCCAGTCAGATTCAAGGTCAACGCCAGAAAGATTGCGATGACCGGGCCGTTGAACACCTTTCGCCAATCGCCGCCGGAAACCACCCCCAGAGCCATCAGCCCAATCGTCCAAAAAGCGATTTCCACCCCGAGATTGTGAACGAACAAAACTCCCGGCGTGTCCGGCGAAGTGGGAAAAAGCGTGTTGACCAGCGGGACCGGAACATACCCGTAGTTATAAATGCCAACGCAAAACGCAAACGCGCCAATGGTTTTGGCCTCACGAAAATTTGAGAAACGCGCCGTAACTTTGGCCAAGACCAGCCCCAATCCAATCGTCCCAAAGCCAACGAGCGGGGCAAGGATAACGGTGTTGCCATGTTTCAGCGCTTGATTGTGCAGGATGGAACTGAAGATCAGCGCGGGCGAAAGCAGATTGACCGTCAAACGAAACAAACTCTTGTCGGCTTCTTCCGTCAACCAATTGAGCCGACGCATCAACAACCCGGCCACCGCCACGCAAAAGACCGGAATGACTGCGAGAAAAACTGTGCCAAAATCATTCATGGCTGAATAATTCCAACAGGACGGTGAATTCCATTTTTTGCAGGCGTTGCAATTCGGCCATGTCCCCTGCCCCGGCCCGCTGGCATCGGTCTATGAACATAAACGAATCCCAGGGTTGTCCTGTCTGTTCCGTCAAAACCGCAAAAGCTCGGTGCTTCCCTACTCGATGAAACCAATATTTTGCGTTGCTGTAATCCGGTTCGCGACGGTGGACAAGGCCATGCAAATAACTGCCGTCCGCACTTGAAATGTCCTGGGAAATATTGTGCGCCTCATCAAAATGGTCGTGCCAAAGAAAAACCAGCGCCCGAATCAGTTCCTGTTTTTCTGAGGAAAGTTTGGTGGCACGAAAAAGCGCGGACAGCGACTGCTCCAGTTCCGTCGCCGATTTGCATCCGGCGCGTTTCTCGGCGCCAATGGATGCCGGTTCAGCGGTTTCAAGCAAGGCTTGGAAGGTCGCACCCATGTTGGCTAAACCTGTTTGGTCAGCTTGACGCCTTGGGCAATCAATTTGTGAGCATCGGCTTCGGATTTGGCTTCGGCATAAATCCGAAGAATTGGTTCCGTGCCGGAACCACGAAGCATGAGCCAACTGCCGTCTTCCGCGACAAATTTTACGCCATCAAACGACTTAACCTGGGCCAGCGGCGAACGCAGCAATTTCGCTGGCGGATTGGTTTTGCAGAATTCCATCAAAGCCGCGCGCTTTTCCAGAGGGAAATGGGTGTCCAACCGCGTATAGCGATGCGGGCCGAATTGTTTTTCGAGGCGGGCGAGCATCTTGTTGACCGATATTTTTTCCGTGGCCAACAGCTCCAACAGCATCATGCCGGAAGCAATGCCGTCGCGCTCGGGCATCAGATCAGGGAAGCCGATGCCGCCGCTTTCTTCAAAGCCGAGCAGGACATTGCCTTTGATCATCTCGGTGCAGATGTATTTGAAACCAACACCGGTCTCGACCAGTTCAAAGCCGTAGTGCGCGCACATTTTATCCACCATGGAAGTGGTGGTTAGCGCTTTGATCACGCGCCCCCTGCCCTTGCGATTGACAATGAAATGATGCAACAACAAACAAATGAGCTGGTGCGTGGTCAA
>CAIYOY010000085.1 GCA_903927905.1 uncultured Verrucomicrobiales bacterium
CATCATTTTGAAAAAAAAGGCTGGTACGAATCACAAATTGTCACGAGATTTTACATTCTTTGTGTGCTATGTGGAGTACTGGCTTTGTGCACGCTGAAAATTAGGTAAGAAAGTAAAAATAAAAATGACTAATGACGAAATCCCAATGACGAAAGAATGTCCCAATGTCCAAATGACGAATCGTGCCCATTTGGTCATTAGGCATTCGTCATTCTTTCGTCATTCGTGCTTAGAAATTCGTCATTTTCCTGCTTGCGCCCCCTCTCATTCGTTGTTAAAAACATCTCTGAAATCTTCGTTGATTTCACGTTCACCCGCTTGCTTGAGCCTAAATGCTCCTCCAGCGGGCAACGTGTTGCCTTGGTTGGTTCGAGGTCTTCGACGCGCAATGGGTTGTGGCGTGACCGCTTTTGAACCACAAAATGCAGTTTGCATGAGTAATTTGAATTTAAACTATTAGAAAATTTATTGGCCTTTAATGCAGAATTCAGGCTTTGCTCCGGGGTTTTTTGAGGGAAAACCCCGGCGCAAAAAAACAGAAAAACAACCTCAGAAAAAATAACAACTGACCGCGCCAAATATATGAATACTCAAAGTCCACTCGTTCCCCAAGGCACCACACCGCCGAAGGGGAGATCAAACGTCCAAATCGCCGTTTTTGCCATCGTGGCTGTCCACGTAGTTTTCATCGCCGGCATGATGATGCAGGGTTGCAAAGACAGCACCCAGCCGCCACCCGCAACGGTCGCCACGATGGATACCAATCCTCCAGTCGCTCCGGCTCCCGCACCAATCGTTGCTCCGACTCCGGTGGTCAGCAACCCGCCTCCGGCGGTGGTCAGCCCCCAGCCGCTCACTTCGCCGCATCAGGCTCCTGATGCCTTGCCGGTCGCTCCGCCTCCGGCTTCGACTGGCGGCAAAGAATACGCCATTGCCAAGGGTGACACTCTCGGCAACGTCGCTCTGAAAAATCATGTCAGTCTCAAGGCCTTGGAAGACGCCAACCCTGGTGTTAATCCGCTCAAGTTGCAAATCGGCCAGAAGATCAAAATCCCGGATGGCGCTGCTGCGACTGCGGCCACCGATACGGCTGCGCCTGATGCGGCCTCTGGCGATACGATGACTTACACGGTGAAGTCCGGTGATGCGCTGGAAAAAATCGCCAAGAAAAATGGCACGACGGTCAAGGCCATTGTGGAATTGAATCATCTTAAATCCATGAACAGCATCAAGGCCGGACAGAAATTGAAACTGCCCGCGCCGAAAACGGCTGCCGCCGCCACCCCGGCGGACGCCACCCCTCCGGCACCCGTTGCGCCGCCGGCAGTGACCGCGCCCGCGCCTGCCACTGGCACCGCGACCAACTAATTGCGGAGCTTGCGGGAACGCCGGTCATCCTCAGTCCGGCGTTCCCCTCCGCCAAAGCTCCATGAAAATCACCACCACCATCCTCGTTTCCTGCGTGGCCGTTTTGCTCGGCCTCGGCTTGGTCATGCTTTACAGTTCGAGCATGAACATGGAGGTCAATCGGGCGGCGGTGGGGGCGCACTATCTGATTTTGCAATTGGTCTGGTGCGTGCTGGGGTTGATCGGCGGCACAATTGCCGCTTACAATGATTATCGGAAACTGAAAAAAATCGCCCCATGGCTGCTGGGCGTGGCGGCATTTCTGTTGCTGCTGGTGTTTGTGCCGAAGATCGGCGTCGGCATGGAAGGCGCACACAAAGGGATCAATGGCGCACATCGCTGGATCGGTTTCGGCAAGATCCGTTATCAACCGTCTGAATTCGCCAAACTCGCGCTCATCATTTTTCTCGCCGCCTATGGCGATCGTTTTCAACGGCAGATGAGCTCATGGAAACAGGGTTTGGTCGTGCCGGGCATCGTCATCGCTGGAATTCTTGGCCTTATCTTTATCGAACCAGATCGCGGCTGCACGATTTTGCTCGCGGCGGTCAGCCTCGCCATTCTGATCATCGCCGGGGTAAAACTGCGTTACATTTTTGTGCCCGGTCTGCTGGCCCTCGCCGGTCTCGGCGTGTCCATCATGCACGACCCGATGCGTCTGAAACGCATTTTCGCCTGGTTGCACCTGGAAGAATCCAAGGATGGCGTCGGCTATCAAACCTACCAGGGCATCATCGCATTGGGCGCGGGTGGCTGGCGCGGGTTAGGGTTGGGCAACGGCCGCCAGAAGCTCGGCTTCATCCCCGAGCATCACACCGATTTCATTCTGCCGGTGATTGGCGAGGAACTCGGATTGATTGTTACTTTGACAGTGGTGATTTTGTTCGTGGTCTTTGTCTGGTGCGGCACGCGCATTGCCAAATGGTCGGGCGACACGTTCGGCATGTTGCTCGGCTCGGGCCTGACCTTCATGGTCGGCATCCAGGCTTTTGTTAATGTCGGCGTCGTCACCGGTACGCTGCCGAATAAAGGGATGCCTTTGCCGTTCATCAGCTATGGCGGTTCCAATCTCATGCTCATGCTCGTTGCCGTCGGCCTGCTGCTCAGCATCTCGCGTTTTGCGGTCGAGCCGGTCAAGCAGGCCAAATCCAAGAATCCGTTTGAGATTCCAACCACGGAGTTGAACGATGCCTGACGCCCTGCCAACTTCCGCTCCGGTCGCGCGCAAAAACGTGGCCATCGCCTGTGGCGGCACCGGCGGACACCTGTTCCCCGGCATCGCCGTCGGCCAGGAATTGCTCCGTCGCGGTTGCGCGGTGACGCTGATGATTTCGCCCAAGGACGTGGACCAACAGGCGGTGAAGTCCGTGACGGACATGGCAATCGTCAAATTACCCGCTGTTGGTTTGACTGGTGGCAATGTTTTGGGTTTCGCCCGTGGATTCTGGCAATCGTATCGCCAGGCCAAAACCTATTTCGCCCAAAACCCGCCTCAAGTCGTGCTGGCCATGGGCGGTTTCACCAGCGCGCCGCCGGTTCTCGCCGGAAAATCTTTTGGCGCAAAAACTTTTCTGCACGAGTCCAACACCATTCCCGGCCGGGCCAACCGCTGGATGGCTCCGCGCGTGGACGGCGCGTTCGTTTATTTCCCGCAGACGGCCGGACTGTTGCGGGCCAAGGCGGTCGAACCGGTCGGCATGCCGGTGCGTCCGGCTTTTCTGAATCCGATGAAAGCCGCCGAAGCGCGCGTCGCCCTGGGCCTTAATCCTGACCATCCCGTTCTGTTGATCATGGGCGGCAGCCAGGGCGCTTCCAAAGTCAACGAATTGATCATGGCCGCCCTCCCGCAATTGCGCAAAGCCGTGCCGGAACTGCAATTTATTCATTTGACTGGACCGAACGACTGCCAAAAAATCCAGCAGGCTTACGCCGCCCAGAACTGTCCGGCCATGGTCCGCGCTTTTTTCGATGAAATGGGCCTGGCCTTGGCCGCCGCGACGATGGCCGTCAGCCGCGCGGGCGCGTCCTCGCTGGCCGAATCCGCCGCCTGTCATCTGCCGACCGTGCTGATTCCGTATCCCACCGCGGCGGACAATCATCAATTTCACAACGCCCGCGCTTTTGTCCAAAGCGGCGCGGCCCGCATGGTCCCGCAACCCGGCGCGACGCCGGAGTATCTGGCCAACGAAATTTTGGATCTGCTGCGTAACCCGACGCGTCTCGCCTCGATGCAAAAGGCGCTCGGCCAATGGCATCAACCTGGCGCGGCGGAACAAATCGCCGCCAAAGTCCTCAATTGGGAGGCGCGTCCGCAACAGTCTGCCCATTCTGCTTCGCTTCCGGAGCAGAAAAAATCTTCACCGCCCGGTTTCAACGTGGCCAAACAGGAGGCGCTCAATGCTTGAAACCATGGCACCGGAAATTCAGCATCTCGCCGAAGAATTGCAATCGCGATTGACCGCGACGGTTCTTCGTCAGGACGAACCGCTGGCCAAAAAGACCACGCTGCGCGTCGGCGGGCCGGCTGATCTATACGCCGAACCTTCCTCGGAGGAAGACTTGGCTTGCATTGTTCAATTTTGCCGCGAACACCATCTCCCCTTGATGTTCCTAGGGCGTGGTTCCAATCTTTTGATTCGCGACGATGGCATTCGCGGCGTCGTGGTCAGTTTGGCTCACCCTAATTTTTCCAACGTCGAAGTTTCCGGGAACGAGCTTCGTTGCGGCGCGGGCGCGAGATTGAAAGCTGTCGCCACCAAAGCGCGGGAGTACGGCTTGGCCGGGCTGGAATTTTTCGATGGCATCCCTGGTAGTGTCGGCGGCGCTTTGCGCATGAACGCCGGAGCCATGGGCAGCGCCGCTTTTGAAGTGCTCGCACGCATTCGGTACATGGATGGGCAGGGGAACGTGCAGGAATGTGACGCCACCCAAATCCGCGCCGATTATCGTTCCTGCGCTCATTTCAAAAATCATTTTGCGTTGGCCGCAGTTTTTCGCGGTCGCCCGGATGGCAAAGAAGCCATCGCCGAACGCTCCGATGCCTACAACAAAAAACGCTGGCAATCCCAGCCGAA
>CAIYOY010000086.1 GCA_903927905.1 uncultured Verrucomicrobiales bacterium
CCCCGGCTCGTCAGTAGCCTCGCCCCACCTTCACCCTATTTCTTGTCCAGCGCGGCTTCCACGGCTTCAACCAGTTCCTTGTCGCCAGGTTTGGTGGTGGAACCGAAGCGCTTGATCACCGCGCCATCACGACCGATCAAAAACTTGCCGAAATTCCATTTAACACTCCCGGGAATGGCCGCGTCCTTGCCGGTCAACGCAGCGTAAAGCGGATGTTGTTCCGGGCCTTTGACGTGGACTTTGGCCATCAAGGGAAAAGTCACGCCGTATTTCGATTTGCAAAAGGTTTTGATCTCTTCCGCGCTGCCGGGTTCCTGCGAGGCGAAATCATTGGATGGGACGCCGATGACGACCAGACCCTTGTCCTTGTATTTTTCGTAAAGCGCTTCGAGGCCTTCGTATTGCGGAGTAAACCCGCACTTGGAAGCCACATTGACCAACAGCACGACCTTGCCCGAATACGCCGCGAGCGTGGTGTCCTTGCCGTTGATATCTTTGAGCGGAATGGATTGGATGTTCATGTGTTCAGCAAATACCGCACCCGCCAGCAGCAGAGCGCAACCGAGAGCAATCGTAAGTTTCATGGCGATTATCTTGTCCCCTTCGCGGTAAAAGTCAAACCATGGAACGTTTTGGCCAAACCTATTTTCCTCAATCCTGAAAGTGGTTGACCTGAGGCAAATACAACGTTTTGTAATGGTCATGCCATCCGTGACGGAGGAGCCCGAAAAAACTCGCAAACATCTGCTCAAAGATCTGTTTGTCGGCTGGGCTGCGGCATTATCCATAAAACATAAGATCGGCTTCTGCTTCACACTCATTTTCACTCTCATGTTATGGACTGCCAGTGCGGATGATTCGCCAGCCGGACAAACTCAATTCCAGACACGACAACAGGAATTACGCGTGTTGGTGGCAAAGTCAGGATCAAATAATTCGCCCGGCACGGACAGAGCCGATAAAAATTTTTCGCCTGATCTCACCAAATCAGAAAATGACCGGCTTCTCGTATTGCTTCGCGATCGCGAAGCGGCTGATGGCCTGCCTCTCGAACTGGCGCTGGCAGCTTTGAAGCAACGGGAAACGGACGGCAGTTTGCCCGGCTTCCAGTATAATGCATTGATGGATGTTGTGAACCGAAGGTGGTCGCATGATCCGGTAGTCATTGCGTTTTATCGTAAAGCCCTGACAACACGAGGAGATGCGGCGATTTTCGAACTGTTATCCCCAAGCCCGGGTATCTGGGATGATTCCTTGCTGGAAGGGGTGGTGCGCTTGATCGAAATAAGCGGCTCCGATTCAACATCGCAGCACACCAGTAAATCGAAGGATGCACCCTGGATGGTGATGGACCGGGCTTTTTCGGTGCTTAACAGGCATTATTCGGTTTGGGCCACAAATGCCTCCATTCCTCCACGCCTCAGCAAAGCTGTGCTAACGACTTTTCCTTCATTGACCAATGCTGCCATGCCCGGACCACACCCGGGAGATCAGATGTGGTGCAACGCCATAAATATGTTGGCCCAAACCCACAACCTTGCGATGGTCACGGTACTTCGGCCATTCCTGAAAGATAAAGTTGTGGCTGGGGATGGCTCGATGTGGATTGAAAATAGAACTCCCTTGCGTGCCTGCGACAAGGCGGCTATTTCCATTAATCAGTTGCTTGGTGACACGGAGAATTTCGAGCCTGGTATCGCAATGAGTGGGATCATCAACCTAAACACGCACGACTCCTATCCCGAATGGGACAAGTGGGATAAAAAGATTGCCAAATTACAAAAGCGACTGGATATGCAGCCATCGCAGGCACTTCGAGTCGTCATCACCCCATCAAGGACAGATATCCGTTTCCGGGAAATTTTCAACCTGGCATTGCGGGTTGAAAATCCGACCCAGACAAATCAAACTGTCCGCGTAATGAGTTGCGGTTGGGATGATGAATGGCGATCTAGTAACACCAATGTTTCTTGGATTGGTTGGGACTGCACCAGGAACGGTCCGGTAAACGTCACCATTCTACCGGGCGGGGCCTACACCAACACGTTGGAAATGGAGATTTACAATTTGATTCCCCAAAATAGGCTTTCGTTTCGCATGGGGTTTACCTCCATTGACGGCGCAAAAACCCTTTGGAGCAATAAAGTCAAACTTCACATCCTCCCGCCCGAAGCCTGGTGGGGCGGGAAGTATTATCGCGATCGCAATCACGATGGAAAGATAGATTGGGAGGCGTCAGGCAATACTTGGATGGGTCATTCCGTTTATCCCGGCAAGAGGGTCACCAATTCCAACGGGGACGTGGGACTCCGCTTGGAAACCACCGGCCAGGGAGTTGATACTTATAAGGTGGATACAAACTACGACGGGTTTTATGATTTGATGTACGGCGCGGGCGGAACCAACTACCAAATCCAGTGGACGACGAATATCCACGAACGGGTGCCAGTGATTGGCAAAGACTTTGTTCCCATCGGAAAGGAATCGTGGATGGACCAGTGGATGAAATGATTGCGGTGGTATGACCGCCAAGTTGTACCGCTTAACCTTAATTACAATCCTGCTTGAAGTTATTTTCTGAAAAACTCCCTGATTTGTTCTGCAGGATTGCGCGCGATTAATTCCAATGGCGATTCATCGTACCAATCTCGCGGTAGATGGCTGACATACGGCTCCTGCAAAAAACGCTGGCATAACAGAGCAATCACTCCCCTGTCCGTCTCGCTTCGGATCAACCGGCCAGCCGCCTGGATGACGCGGGTCATGCCCGGTTGCAGATAGGCGTATTCAAAACCGGCCTGTTCGGTTTCGTCATAATAGCGACGCAATAATTCACGCTCGAAGGACACTTGCGGCAGGGCTGGCGAAACCACGAAGACGCCGGAGAGCAGTTCGCCAGGATAATCCACGCCTTCGGCATACATTCCGCCCAGCACGGCCAGGAGTAAAATTCCTTCCGGCGGCGGCGCGGCCAGAGTTTTAAAAATACCGTTGCGTTCGATTTCTGAAAAATTTGGACGTTGAACCAGCACCCGCGCTTTTATCTTCGGCAACCGCTCGGACACTTTTTGCAAAAACTGGTAGCTGGGAAAAAGCACCAAGATATTTCCGCTCTGCGCATCGGACATCTCGGCAATCAATTTGGCAATCGGGCCAAAATTTTGCTCCCGAGCAGCGAATGTCGTTTTGACCTGCGGCAAAACCATCACCTTCCGATTCTCGCGCGGAAACGGCGGAGGCAACGAAATGGCCGTGGTGCGATCTTTCTCCAGTCCCAGTGTCCGCCGAACAACTTCCGTTGGTGAAAGTGTGGCTGAAATCAAAACTGTGGAGGAGGCCGCTTTGAAAATCGGCGCGATGGCTCGGGCTGGGTCCAGGCAGACAATCGCCAGACGAAGACCTTCCGTGCGCTTTTCCACCACGCAAGTGAAACCTTCGCCGTAGAGATTCAGGATGGCCACGAATCGGTGCCATTCGAAATGCAGATTCACAATCGGGTCTTCCACCAGCGCGACTTTCATTTCCCGTTTCCAGGTGAGATAGCTGATGAATTTCGATTCCCATTCTTTCCACAACCGGCGCAGTTCGATTTTCGGCGGGGCAACTTCGGTGATGGTTTCTTTCCCGGATAAAACTTCCGCCGTATCGCCCAGCAATTCCAACATGCTTTCCACACTTTCCGAAAGTTCCTCAAATAATTCTCCCGGTTGCAGCAATAATCGTCCGGCCACGGCGCGAAAATTTTCTTCCAACAATTCAGGAGAAAAGATTTTACGAGCGCGGTCCGGCAGATTGTGCGCCTCGTCCACCAGCAAAATCACATCGTCCAATTCCTCCCGGCTCAAATGCCGCAAGGCCGTGCCTGGCTCGAACACATAATTATAATCGGCCACGATGGCATCGGTCTTTTGCGCGAGTTCGAGTTGCACTTCAAACGGACAAACCTTTTCACGCTTGGCCTCGGCGAAAACTATATCCGGATCAAAGTGCGAATTTTTTTCGCGCAGCCGGTTGAGTATTTTCGAACTCTCCATCTTCTCGGGGTAACCTTTGGCGTAAGGACAAAAATCTTCGTGGCACAACACCCGGTCATTGGCACACATCTTTTCTTTCGCGCGAATCTGAATCGTGCGAAAGGCTCCGTTCTGATTCATCGCCTGCAACGCGGAAACGGCCATTCGTTGTTGTAACGTTTTTGAGGTCAGAAAGACCACTTGCCGACCGGAAGCCAGTCCGCTGGCGAAGGCGGGATATAAACTGGCGGCGGTTTTGCCGGAGCCAGTGGGGGCTTCGGCGATCAGATTTTGTTGCGTTTCCACCGCTTGCAAAACGGCGGTGATCATCTTTTGCTGACCCGGACGCGGGGCGGTGTGCGGGAAGGGAATCACCTTTGCCGCAACTGCTTTTTGTTGACGGATTTTCGCCTCGGCTTTCCAGATGGCGAAAAGCGCCTGCAAACGACGATGAACTTGCGCCTGTTGCGAGGTTGCGTCGTAGGGAACGGGAATAATCACCTCTTCGCCGCTGGCGAGATCCACATACACCAGAGAGCCGTTGACCGGGGTATTCCCCAACTGCGTCCACAGATGGCAGTAAATCAAAAGCTGACGCTGATGACGCTCAAAGGCACCACCGCTGCGGCGGATTTCTTGAGTGGTGACATAGGCAGATTTGAATTCTTCGATGAGCCAGCCGGTGGGAAGTTCCACGCAGCCGTCCATGCGACCGGTGATGGTGGCGGTCCAATCGTCCAGGGGGACGGTGAGTTGCAGGTGGACTTCGGATTGGTATTTCGGATTCGCCAGGGTGCGCGATTTCAGGACGCGGGCGTGGAGTTCAGCGCCGAGGCCGAGGCGGTTCCAGCCTTCGCCTTTTTCAAAACCGATGCGCTCGAAGCCATCGCTCTCGGCCAGTTCACGGACGGAAATCTCCAACGATCTTTTTGCTTCATCAAATCTCACTGTGGTAAAGATAACATACTGGGCAAGTTTGTTTGTTATTGTGAATGGTGCGAAATAGGGGAATGACGCGAATCAAGAACCCCACCGCTCAGAGCAACAACGTGTAACATATGTAACATGTTATTGCTCGGCCAGGGACGGGTGCGATTTAAAGTACCGGTCAAGCGGGCCTTGTCCGAACCGAAGGCTTGGGTAAATGATCACGCGTCAGGTGCGCGCCACCCGCTGCGGCTGGTCCCCCACCCCCACACAGCC
>CAIYOY010000087.1 GCA_903927905.1 uncultured Verrucomicrobiales bacterium
ACAGGCAAAAATGATGTTAATAAGTATATAACTTGTTTATGACCAATTATTTAAAATATTATATCCACAGCTTAACCCTGATTTGTCCACATGCCTTTTGCATAATATATAATTCATTCAACCTGCAATTTTTAAGCGAATGGTGAGAAATATGGGAATTGTGTCCACCAAGGACACGACAACTCCTTCTATTTCAGCCAGACTCACCCCGTTCGATCAGTTTTGTTCTCTGACATATTTTATTTAGTCCTTCGCCCCCTTCGTGTCCGTCGCGCCCCCCCCCATTTCCCCATGAGCGACGGCCCTGGGCCCGTAAAGGCAAATCAAGCCAGAACAAGGTGAAACAAGGTAGAACAAGCCAAAACAAAGTGACCCCGCCAAAAAAATTTCAAAAGGGCGGCCCTAAGGATTAGCCGAAACCCTGAATTGCGCGATTGACACCTTGCCCCTTACCGGTATCTTCTCACGCTCCGATAGCGGGTTGAACCGCGAACGGGAGGTTGCCCCCATTTAGGTCTGGCAACATTTTAGGAAACTAAGCGAACATGAAACGTCAATATCAACCGTCAAAAATCCGGCGCAAACGCCAGCACGGATTCTTGAATCGTAATTCCAGCAAGAGCGGCAAAGCCACTCTGGCCAATCGCCGCCGCGTCGGCCGCAAACGTCTGACCCCGGTCTGATCCGCATGATGGCCGGCACGCCACCTGTCCGTTTGCGCCTGCCCCGTTCCAGCCGAATCAAGCAGGAAGGGGATTTTGCGCGGGCCAGGTCGCGCGGCCAGCGACTTTCGGGCGGCTGCCTGATCGTCAACGTTTTGCCGCGCCCCATCGGCGCCGGCAGCCGGATCGGAGTCGTGACCAGCAAGAAAATCGGGGATGCCGTGGAACGGAGCCGGGCGCGACGCCTTTTACGCGAAACTTTCCGCTTGCATCAGCATGAATTGGAACGTCCGGTGGATCTGGTGCTGGTCGCCCGCCCCTCCATCGCCGGGCGCAAACTGGCGGACGTGGAAAAAGATTTTCTGCGGCTGCTCGGCCAGGCCAAGGTTTTAAAATCTTGAACATCGCACAACGCATTTTGATTTTGTTGGTTCGCTTGTACCAGGCGACGGTGTCTCCGGCGTTGGCCGTGATTTTGGGGCCATCGGCCCGGTGCCGTTATACGCCGAGCTGTTCGCAATATGCGGCGGAAGCGGTGCAAGCGCATGGCGCGGCGCAGGGAAGTTTTTTGGCGGCAAAACGCCTTTGTCGCTGTCACCCGTGGGGTGGTTGCGGGGAAGATGCGGTGCCGGAAAAAGTTGTGAGTTTCAAGTTGAGAGTTGAGAGTTAAAAATCATGGATCGCAAATCTATCGCCATCATCGTTGTTTCGGTCCTGGTCATTTTGTTCGGGTCGAAGGCGGTGGATTATTTTTTCCCGCCGCGCCCGATGACCCCGGCGGAGATGGCCGCGCGCACCAATAAACTGGCCGCCCTATCCCAAACCAACGCGCTCGGCACCAATGCCCCCACTTTGTCGGCCCCTATCAATCCGGCTGCGGCCACGATTGTAATGCCGAAGGAGAGGGAACAGATCATCACCATTTCGAATCAAAATCTGATCTATCATTTTACTTCGCACGGAGGCGGTTTGAAAACCATCGAACTGAGCGAATATCCAGCGGCGATTGATCCGACGAAACGGGCGACCGGGAGCGAAACGAATTTTGCCACGCTGAACGCCAAGGCCCCGGTGCCGATCATGGCCCTGCTCGGCAGCGATATTGAGGGCGATAATTTTTACACTCTGTCACAAAAGGGAAATAATATGGTGCGGGCCGAGAAGCTGCTGCCCAACGGCGTGCGCTTGGTGAAGGAATTTGAGATCCAGACCAATTATTTGCTGACCGCAAAGTTGCGCATGGAAAACACCACGGCCCAGCCGGTCAAAGTGAGCCATTATGAAGTCGTCGCCGGCACTGCGGCGGCCATGGGCTTGAACGATGATCCGACCGCCATCGGCTCGCTCTGGTATAACGGGACAAAAATGGAAGACATCAAGGAGATGTGGTTCGTCAATCCGGCGATGGGTTGCGCGGCCTTGAGTTGCGTCTCCAGTTCGCCCCGGACGGAATATCACGATGGCGAGAATAATGTCCTTTGGGCGGCGGTGCATAATCAGTTTTTCACCCTGGCGATCATCCCTTCCAATCACGCTCCGGCGGTGGTCGTCCACAAGATTGCCCTGGCCGCTCCCGATGGTGCCACCAGCCCATCGGCCCCGCCCGCCGCCAAATCGCTGACCAACGGTTACGAAACGGCGCTTTATTATCCGGACTTCAATCTTGATCCCAATGGCACTTCGGAAAAAACGTTCACCTTTTATGCGGGGCCAAAAGAATATAATCGGTTGGCCGAACTCGCGCAGAAACAGAACAACAGCCTCGACTTGATCATGGGTTTCAGCGGGTTCTTCGGATTTTTCTCGAAGTTCCTTTTGCTCTCGATGAACGGTCTTCATGCCATCGGTTTGAATTACGGTCTGACCATCGTGGCCATCACCGTCATCCTCAAATTAATTTTCTGGCCGTTGACCGCCGCGAGTACGCGTTCCATGAAACGCATGCAGACGTATCAGCCGCAGCTCAAAGCCATCGCGGACAAATACAAAGAAGATCCGCTCAAGAAACATCAGAAGACCAACGAGTTCATGAAGGAACACAAGATCAGCCCGTTGGGCGGATGCTTGCCGATGGTGCTGCAAATTCCGGTGTTCATGGGGTTTTACTGGATGTTGCGCAGCGCGATTGAACTGCGCGGGGTACATTTTCTCTGGGCCAACGATCTATCGCAGGCGGACACCATTACTTATATCGGCGGTTTTCCACTTAATCTGCTGCCGCTGCTTTACGGCGGGCTGGCATTGTGGCAATCGCATTTGACGCCGCCCTCACCCGGCATGGATCCGGCGCAACAAAAGATGATGCGTTTCATGCCGGTCATGTTCATCGCGTTCTTCTATCGCATGTCCGCCGGCTTGACGCTTTATTGGACGGTGAATACATTATTAACGATCATCCAAACAAAGATGACCCGGACGAACGACCCGGCGGCACCGATCAATGTGAAAACGACCGTGATTGCGCCGCCCAAGAAAAAGAAATAATTTAACCCGCATAAAGTTATGCCAGCACAACCCAAAGCCACCCTCGAACAACTCCTAAAAACCCTCGGCTTCGATGCCACCGTGGAAGAACACCCCCTCGAAGACGGCCTGTTCCTCGATGTCAAAACGGAAGATTCCGGCCGCCTCATCGGCCGCCAGGGTCAAACCCTTTCCGATCTCCAGTACCTGACCAATCGCCTCCTGTTCCAACAGGATCAAAACGTCCCCAAAGTCATGATTGACGTCGGCGGCTATCGCTCCAAGGCCCGCGAAGCCCTCGTGCAAAAAGCCAAGGAAGCCGTGGAAAAAGTTCGCCGTTGGGGTGATGTGGTGGAATTGGAACCGATGAGCGCCTTCGATCGCCGAATCATTTATGCCGCATTGAAAGACGAGGCGGGTATTGAAGCGCAAAGCGCCGAAGTGGAAGGCACGACCAAAAAAGCAGTTTTGCTGCGGCCGAAACATTGATTCTTTACGGCGATATACTGTTAAAAATCAATCATCATAGGATCCAAATTAGGGTCTTCATTGCCGCTTAATTCATGTTTCGGATCGTATTCCACGCTGCGAGAATTTGGTTTTGGGTTCAGATAGATGCAGATGACGCTATAAAAATCCCTGTAAATTTTCCCATATAAGGCGCTTTTGATTTTTCCGTCTTTATCCATCACCGTTTGAACGTGAAAATAATAGTTTCGGTGTTGTTCATCAAAGTCATTCACATAAGGTTTTCCTGGATGTTTGCTAAAGGTGCGAACGATGCGCGGTTGGTAGCCTGACGCTGGAGCAGCTTGGGCAGATTTTAATTTACTATGCATCGAGTTAAACTCATTAAAGCCATCACCCGAGCGAAATTCCTGTATGCCGTCACCCGGATTTGGGAATGAAATAATAAGATTCGACTCGAAATCGTCCTTCGAAACTTTGTTGATCTCGCGGGTAAAGATCATATCCGTGTTCGTGCCTTTTCCATATGGAGCGACCCAATCTCCCGCTTTCAGATCAAGACCGACGGCTTTATTGGTCATCTGGCGTTGATTGTGGGCAATATCGACATAATGCACGTACATGGCTACTGGTTCTATTTTTTTCTTTAAGGGAAAAGTGAATCTTGCATTTCGATTGGTTTCCACGTCGTGCGCTTTGAACAAGCCGGGTGTCAGGAGATAATACTCGGTGCTTGTGGGGTAATAACCGTCCTTTTCCACGCTGAAGCCCAATTGTGATGAGTTGTCCCGATGGGAACACACAAAGACGCCGCTACTGTCGGTAGCTCCAGTGATGGACTTTGTGCTGGACCATTGATCTCCACCAATTCCAGCCGGAATATAATAAACGATTTTAACCTTCGCTCCAGCTATGGGCTGGCCTTGTTCATCCACGGCGCTGACCGTCGCCTTCCAATCGTCACCATCACGTTCGGCAAAAAATCTTTGATACGTCACAGCAACCTCTCCCAAAGCAGTCGCTGGATTTCGGATTTGTAGAATTCTGCTTGCTTCGCTAGCGAGCGGAGGATCTGGATTCTGAAGAACTTTTTTTAATTCAGTCATGGCGCCAGCCATGACATCATCCATGCGGTTGTAGCTAATTGCCAGGATTTGAGCCGCCCCTGCTCGTATTTCAGAGTCTTTATCTGCCAAGAGCTTTGCCAATAACAGGCCATCAACAGAAGTTTTCTCCCGAGCCGTCAGCCCAAACCCCTCGACACCTGCTTTTCGCATTTCCGGATTGGGGTCCTTTAACGCTTGGATCATTATATCCGTGATCTGCTTTTCTAAATGCCTGGCCAATCCTGAAATCGCGATGCATCTTACTCGCACATCTAAATTGCTTTTAGCGATCGGCATCAAAATATTCGGATCATCCATCATGTTCAAAATCTCTGCGGCGTTCGTCCGAATGGCTGAAGCTCCCGGCCCCTGACATTCTACGGCTTTCAATAAAATGGTGACCTGGTTGGAACCTAATTGGGAAAATAAATCGGCTTTTTTTAGATCTCGGAGAAGTAAAATCCAATAACTTTCAGGCTTCCCTTTGTAAACAGGCTCCGATTCCTGCGCCGCTAAATAATATTGCCCGACCATCCATACCCAAAAGAAAAACGCAATTCGGGCAGCGTCTCTTAAATAAGAGACCCTTCGTCGCAATGGATGAATTATTCTCTGCGTCATAGTGCGTCAACTGTCAGTTATTTCTTACAAACAATTTTCCGGGCAACTGCCGGATTAGGCGTTTCATTTCCAGGCCCAATAATGCCACCGACACCGGCGACGCCGTCAACCCGCTGAGACGAATCAATTCATCGGTCGTTTTCTCTTCGTTATCCAAAACATCGTAAACGGTCTGTTCATTGGCGGAAAGGGTCAGGGCCGGGAGTGAACCGGCATCATTCATGGCGTCGGGACGGTTGCTGCCGGGAAAGAGATATTCGAACTCACTGAGGATGTCCTCCGCGCCTTCGCAAAGCTTCGCGCCCTTTTTGATCAATTCGTGACAACCTTTGCTGCGCGGGGAATCAATCCGACCGGGCACGGCGAAAACTTGGCGGCCATTTTCAATCGCCATGTTCGCGGTGATCAACGCGCCGCTGGTCAAGTTTGCTTCCACCACGACGGTGCCGAGGGTCATCCCGGCGACGATGCGGTTGCGGATGGGAAATGTTTGTTTGTCCGCTTTGCGATTGAAGGGAAATTGCGTGATGACCGCGCCCTGGGCGGCGATGCGTTGGAAAAGTTCCGCGTTCTCGGCTGGGAAAATCAAATTTATGCCGGTGCCTAAAACGGCAATGGTGCGGCCTTTCGCCGCGAGTGCGCCTTGATGGCCAGCCGTATCAATTCCCCGAGCGCCACCGCTCACCACGGTCACACCGACATAGGCGAGTTGATGAGCCAATTTCCGCGCGACTTCCATGCCATAATGCGTGGTGAGACGGGAGCCGACAATCGCGACGGAATTTTTGTCCCTGGTGGAAAGTTCGCCTTTGACGTAGAGCACGATGGGCGGATCGTAAATCTGTTTGAGATGCGCGGGATAAACTTCGTCCGACTGGATGACCACGTTGCAGCCGAATTGTTCGATGCGCTTCATTTCGCCGGCGAGGTCCACATCTTTTTCCCAGGAGACAATGGCGTTAGAAAGTTCCGGGCCTACTCCGTGGATTTTTTCCAGTTGCGAGCGATTGGCACCGAGAATGGCGCCGGGTTCGCCGAAGTGTTCGAGCAAAGAGCGAACTCGGACCGGCCCAAGACCGTCAATCATATTCAAAGCAACAAATGCTTCCCGTGAATCCATCCCGGCTAAATAACAATTTTTCAACCGTCGGAGCAAGCCCGGAGTAGGTCGAGCAAAAACATGTAACATATGTAACATGTTTTTGCTCGACCCTGATGACCTCGGGAAATTTAAAAATTCGAGGCGAGACTTTGAACTTTGAGCTTTAAACCTTAAACTTCTTCCAGATGATGATTGCCGAAAAACAACAGGAACTCGTGGCGGCTCTGGCGGGTTTGAAAACCTCGCAGGATCGGTTTGCCTATTTGGTTCGGCGTGGGCGGCAACAAACTCCTTTGGAGTCTCCTTTCAAGACGGATGCTTATCGCGTCGAAGGTTGTTTAGCCAAGGTCTGGTTTGTGCCGGAGTTTCGCGAGGGACGGTGTTATTTTGAAACCGATTCGGATTCGGCCATCGTCAAAGGCATTGCCGTGGTCTTGTGTGAATTTTATAGTGGACAGACACCGGAAGAAATCATTCGCACTGATCCATCCTTTTTGGAAACGGCGGGAATCAATCAACACCTGACGCCGAATCGCCGCAACAGTCTGGCGCGGATCTGGGAAATGATCCGTGATTTTGCCGCCAAACAAAAAACGGAATGAAGCTCTACGACGCGCACAACCATTTGCAGGACGACCGGCTGCAATCGCAACTGCCAGCCATCATGGCGGCGGTGCAGGCCGAGCCAATCGCCAAGATGGTGGTCAATGGCGCGTGTGAGGAGGATTGGCCGGCGGTTCTGGCGCTGGCGAAAAAATATCCACAGGTTATCCCGTCGTTTGGGTATCACCCATGGTATATCAAAGAGCGCACGGCGGAATGGCAAAAGAATCTTGTCTCGTTCCTCGATCAAGTTCCAAGCGCGGTGGGGGAAATTGGATTGGACCGGTGGATTAAAGATTACGACACGCCGCAACAAGAGGAGGTTTTCATTTGGCAATTACGCCTCGCAGCGGAACGAGATTTGCCCGTCAGTATTCATTGTTTGCAGGCGTGGGGGCGGTTGTTGGAAATCTTGCAACAGGAGCCGAGGCCACAATGCGGTTTTTTGCTACATTCGTTCGGAGGACCGAAGGAAATGATTCCGGCGCTGGCGAAGCTGGGCGCTTATTTTTCCATTCCCGGCCATTTCGCTTATGAACGAAAAGTAAAACAGCGCGAGGCTTTCCGGCATGTTCCGGCTGACAGATTGTTGATTGAAACGGATGCGCCGGATCAGGCGTTGCCGACGGAGAAGGTGCTGTTTCCGTTGCCGGATTTTGAAGGGAAGCCGATCAATCATCCGGCTAATTTGCGCGCGGTTTATGAGTTCACAGCGGAACTTCTATCGCAGCCAATGGAAAAACTCGCGGCGCAGGTGGAAGAAAATTTTCAGCGGCTCTTCGCCAGTTCGGAAACTATGTGCGCGGCGGCGAAGAAACCAAACGTCCCTGTGACAAAAGTCGCCGAGCCATAACCGGTGTCGCAGTTCATCCGCACAGCTTCGCCGGACGCTGGTTCGGCGCAAATGGTTCCCTCTTTTCCCGGATAAACCTGCGGTTCCTGCGAGAAGACGCAAGGGACGCCGAATAGTTTTTTTGCTTCGCGCGGAAAGCCGTGTTCATCGCGCAATTTTTTACGGACTTGTTGCAAGAGGGCATCGTGATTGGTCCAGGCCAAATCAGCCATCAGCACGGCACCCGGATCGCGTCGTCCACCCGCGCCGCCGGTTGAGACGACTGGATAATTTTTCTCGCGGCAACGGGCGATGAGCAGGCATTTGTTCGTCACTTTGTCTATGGCATCGAGGACGTAATCAAATTTCGGCGTAAGAATTTCTTCGGCGGTGGTTTCGGTAAAAAAATCTGAGACCGCATGAATGCGGCATTCCGGGTTGATGGCCCGGATCCGTTCTGCCATCACCGAGACTTTTGATCGTCCGACGCTGCCATCGAAGGCGGGCAATTGGCGATTGATATTGGTTACACAGACATCGTCCAGATCCACCATGGTAATATTCCCGATCCCGCTTCGTGCCAGCGCTTCCACGGCCCAGGAACCGACGCCGCCGATGCCCACAACGCAAACGTGGGCCGCGCGCAAGCGCCGCAGTCCGTCGGCGGAATACAGCCGTTGAATCCCCCCGAATCGCAAATCAAAATCACTCACAGGGCGAGAGTGTAATCTCCGCGCGGGAATTTGGCCAGCGAGTCTGATGGGCCGGGCCAAGGCAGATGCAGTTAAATTTTGATTCTTGTTTTTATCTGCCATCGTATATAAAATTGAGCCTCCACCACATTGAAATCAGTCAATGTGGTGGAGGCTCAATTTATAATAACTTTTAACTTTTTGTTAGAACAGATTTTGTGCTTCGGGCTTCAAATAATTTGGATACATCTGCCTTGGAGGCCGGGCACCGGGTAGTCGGCTATTTTGACGGAGCGCGGGTCTGTGACCCGCAGCAGCGTGAAATGGTAAAGAGGCTTTGAATAACTCCACACCTTCTGCCCTGCGACGCTGCTGCGGGTCACAG